>NZ_JAACSD010000003.1:0-501472 GCF_009994065.1 Shewanella vesiculosa | reverse complement strand
GCAAAACCAAGATGGGTCGTTAGCTCAGTTGGTAGAGCAGTTGGCTTTTAACCAATTGGTCGAAGGTTCGAATCCTTCACGACCCACCACTTTTTAGACCTCTCCGAGTTAAACTCCCAGATCATCAAAGAACAGTCAATTATTCAACGGCTAAAATTGCCAATGAATTTTTCGCCATTTAAATATCAACAGTTGGCTGTCAACCCATTAGCCGAAGATTCGAGTTCTAGATGAACCACAAATTTAGCATTATTCCCCAAGTTATTTTAAAATATCTCAAATCCCTCGTACTCTAAATCAAAAAATTATCGCCATTGAATTTGATCATAAATATTTTCTAGCTCATCGCTTCAAACCATTCACTGATGGGGGCCTACCATACAATTATTCGATGCTCACGATTATTAAATACTTACTTTGATTAAATTTATTGTGCAATGACCTACAATTTTAGGTCATTAATCTTTTAAATTACTGTCATGTAGAGTCATTAATTTGATATAGAAAAATGATTTAACCTTAAGTATTAGTTCAATTATAAGTATTTACTTGTCTACTTTTGTCTTATAGACCTATTGCTAATGTTATCTGTTTGTTGATTGGTTCATATTGCTGAAGATTAGAACAATATCAATAGGGAGAGAATAATGAGAAAGCAAAAGCTAAGTCTTTATGTTGCAAGCGCTTTGTTAGCGATGAGTGGGGGAGCTCATGCTGCAACCGATATGACTTTTGGTGGCTACATTAAAGCCGATGTAATGTTTAGTGATTATGGCAATGGGGCGCCAGAATCTGGTTCGTTGTCACGTCAGTTTTATGTGCCAGGGACTATTTATGGGACATCTGGAAACGGCCAGCAAGTTGTCGATTTTCAAGCGCGGGAATCACGTTTTAACTTTAAAACAGTTACTGATGTTGATGGCCATAAACTCACAGGTTTTATTGAACTTGATTTTATGACCCATACTGACGGTAACGAGCGAGTCTCTAACAGTTACTCTCCTCGTATACGTCATGCATTTGTCAGTTATGACAATTGGACAGTCGGTCAGACTTGGACCACGTTTCAAAATCCAGGCGCCTTACCGGAGAATCTAGATTTTGTCGGTGCCGCTGAAGGAACACCTTTCGTTAGACAATCACAACTACGTTATACCAGTGGTAATTGGCAATTTTCAATTGAAAATCCTGAAACGACTGTAACACCGTTTGGCGGTGGAGGCCGAATCACCAGTGGTAGCGGCGTTGTTCCGGATTTTGTCGGACGTTATAACTTCAGTGCTGCTAGTGGTTCTGCATTTTCAGTAGCTGCTATTGTAAGACAATTAGATTTAGAGCAAGTTGTTGGGGCAACCCAGTACGATACTTCTGAGTTAGGTTATGGTGTTAGCTTTGCCGGTGTTATACCTTTAGGTAAAGATGATATTAAATTTACCGCAACTTATGGGGAAGGGTTAGGGCGTTATATGGCGCTTAACTATGCTAATGCTGGTGTGCTTGATTCCAATGGTGAGATCCAAGCGATTAAATCCTATGGTGGTTTCGTCGCATACCGTCATTGGTGGTCAGAGCAATGGCGTTCTAGCTTGACGGTTTCAGGTTTCACTGCAGACAATGATATTGCACTTACTGGCGGGGCTGTCAATAAAGAAGCTTATTCTGGCTATGTTAACTTACTATATTCACCTTCAAAGCCACTCACATTTGGGGTTGAATATATGCATGCTTTGAATGAGCGCGAAGATGGTTTCGACGGTGATTTGAATCGTATTATATTCTCAGCTAAATATGCTATTTAGCCTATAAACTGATAACAAAAAGGCAACCTTATTGGTTGCCTTTTTTTATTTGAAGCTTTTAATACTTATTTAAGTAGATTGTTTTGGCGAACATAGGCTTCAAATTCAGTGCAACCACCAATTGGTTGTTCGTCAATGAAGATCTGTGGAACAGTTTCAACCGTTTTGCCGACACTTTTTGATAAGTCTGCTTTGGTGATACCTTCGACATGAATATCAATATATTTAAATTTGAAATCCGCACTTTGTGCCGCTAACTTTTCTGATAACTCAACTGCTCTAACACAATATGGGCAACCTGGGCGGCCAAAAATAACTACAAACATGGTGACTCCTGTTTAATGATCTTGGCAATTTATACCATATGTATTTTTCAAATGGTATTTGAACACAATTAATTTTGTTTTAACTCATATCGATTTTATATTTGCCTTGATAGTCAAAAAATGTATCAACTAAATCCCAACGATATTTGTTTTTCTTTAGTAATAATAAATCAGGTTTTCTAAATCGGCTTTGATCCGCCAATACATCTGCTACTTTATTATATTTAGGATGCTTAAGACCTGGCGTGCGAGTGTGGCTTAGTACAAATACCGCATAAAACGCTTTGCGTTGTGCTGGTGTCGAAAAGTTAAACGTTTGCTTAAAATCATTACCCTCAATATCAATATATTGAATAAGTAACTTGTTGTCGTGCTCGAGTAATAGCATTTGCTCACATTTGAATAAATGGTGATGCTGAGCGTTAAGTACTTGCTTTAAGCGTTTATCAGGATCAATTAAGGTTGATTGGCAGGTGTTACAGATACGTGCCGCTATATCATTTTCAGCTCCACAGTCGGGACATGATTTTGACCTGAATCTAAAGTCACATTGCTGGTTGTCACTGATTAATCCTTGGCAGCGTCTTCCATAATGCTCAATTATATCGCCATCCTCATCCACTATCCCCCAAAAGATGTTTGCAAATTGGCATACAGGACAATGCACTTGAACAGGCACTGATTTACTATTGGGCTTGGCTTGGCCAACTTCCGGATAAAAGAGGTCATAACCGTTCGCGGCGTAATCGATGATTAAACAATCGGTTTTATTCGGTGCTAAGCGTAAACCTCGACCAATCATTTGTTGGAATAGGCTCACTGACGCTGTTGGTCTTAATATCGCTATAAGGTCAACATGTGGCGCATCGAAGCCTGTAGTGAGCACTGCTACGTTGACTATGTACTTCAGATGTTGGGCCTTAAAGCGTTGAATGATCTCATCACGTGCGTTATGGGGCGTTTTAGCGGTAATTAACGCAGCATCTTTGTCTAAAAGCGCCATCACTTCATTAGCATGTCTAACGGTTGCAGCAAAAATCAATACACCTTTGCGCAGTGCTGCAAGTTGCTTCACCTGTTTGATAATTGCTGTGGTTGCGCGGCCTTGATGATTAAGCAAGGAGTCTATTGCCATTTGAGGGTACTCTCCGCTGTCATTTGGCTCCAGATCACCAAAATCATATTGGGCACTCAGTCCGTCAAAAATAATCGGTTTAGTAAGATAACCTTTATTAATTAATGGCCGCATTGGCAGTTCAAAAATGCACTTGTCAAAAACAGCGGTGTCAGTATTGCCTACTTTTCCATGGTAATGCACACGGTATATCCAGCCTAAACCTAAACGATAAGGCGTTGCCGTTAATCCAAGTAATTTTATATTAGGATTTTGCGCTTTAAGATGAATAAGCAATTGTTGATATTGGCTCGTAGACTCATTACTCACTCGATGACATTCATCGATAATCACTAATGAAAAGGGTTGGGTAAATTTTGTGAGGGCACGAGCCGCTGATTGAACGCTGGCCACTACCGTTTTACCATTGGCTTTCTTTTGATTTAATCCGGCAGAATAGATATTTGCTTCTTGTGTCAGTAAGCCTACCTTTTCGGCATTTTGAGCGACTAATTCCTTTACGTGAGTTAGCACCAGTACATTACCATTAGCAATGCGAGCTAGTTCGGCAATGACGATACTTTTGCCTGCACCGGTAGGAAGAACCAATACTGCTGATTGTTGACTTTGCTTAAAATGAGCAATAGCAGCATCTACGGATTGTTGTTGGTAATCACGTAGGGTTATCTTTGCAGGTTTAACAGATGAGTCTTTCAATTTATTGGTAGTATTATTCTGGTTTGGATAAAGCTTAACATAGGCAAGGATTGATAAACCATATTGTGATGAATGAGCGCTTATTTATGGTAAAGCTAAATCAATAAACCATGGCTAAAGGTGATAAATACACGCTAATAGTATTTTTGCGAGATAAGCGCTGTTTTTTTATATAAGTTGGTGTAAATTCATTTACACAGTCAGATGATACTTATAAAAAAATAATAATGTATTGCCATCAGGAAAAACACTTTATGAAACGTTTACTGTTAGCCGCTCTGTTTATGGTTAGCCACATCGCCGTTGCTGAAGACGCTTTAGTCATAGGTTTATCTATTGAAGAGAGCGTGAAGCATTCTGAAGATTTAACCACGTCGGCATCCAAAATTGTCATGGGATTAAATGATACTGTGTCACTCAATGTTGAAGGTGATTATGGTGTGACAATCGTGTCGACAGAAAATAGCAATAATAAGGTCAATTTGTTGATCAGTTTACGTGATGAATCTAATGACGCTTCGGATTTACTAGGAGATAAAACAATCAGTCTTAAAGTGGGCCAATCAACCAGTTACAAGGTGACATTAAACGATCATTTATATGACATAACTATTGAGACCTCTTATGCTCCACAGCCTAAAACCTTAAACAATTAGTCATAGCGAATAAAACTGTTCAGTCCATTAATCTCAGTTAAAAAAATGCCCCTCAGTGAGGGGCGAAAAGAGAAATTGGTCAGGATTTCTCGGGTGGATAAGGTATTACAAGTTAGTTTATATTACTCAGTTTTGTTTAGGCGTGACTCAATTAACGTATCAATTACAGCAGGATCCGCCAGAGTAGAGGAATCACCTAAGTTGGTCACTTCATTAGCGGCAATTTTTCGAAGGAATCGGCGCATAATTTTGCCAGAACGCGTTTTCGGTAAACCGCTTGCCCACTGGATAAGATCCGGTGTTGCAAGGGCGCCAATTTCTTTGCGTACCCATTGACGTAATTCTTGGCGCAACTCTTCCGTTGGCTCAATCCCACGAGTGAGGGTGACATAAGCGTAAATACCTTGGCCTTTAATGTCATGCGGGTAACCCACAACAGCGGCTTCAGCAACGAGCTCATGCGACACTAGCGCGCTTTCCACTTCAGCAGTACCTAAGCGATGTCCAGATACGTTAATGACATCATCAACACGACCAGTAATCCAATAGTAGCCATCTTCATCACGACGCGCGCCATCACCGGTAAAATACATGCCACGGAACGTTTTAAAGTAAGTTAAGGCAAATCTATCATGGTCACCATAAACGGTGCGCATTTGTCCTGGCCACGAATCAAGGATAACCAGGTTACCTTCACCGGTACCTTCTACAATATTACCCATGTTATCGACTAGAGCAGGCTGTACACCAAAGAAAGGTCGAGTTGCAGAACCTGGTTTGGTATCTGTAGCACCTGGTAGAGGACTTATCAGAATACCGCCCGTTTCAGTTTGCCACCAAGTGTCGACAATAGGGCAGTTTTCATGACCGATCACCTCATGGTACCAACGCCATGCTTCTGGATTGATGGGTTCGCCCACAGATCCCATAATACGTAATGAATCACCTTTATAGCTGCTAAATTGTTCTTTACCCTCAGCCATTAGTGCACGAATTAGGGTTGGCGCGGTATAGAGAATATTGACTTTATGACGGTCAATCATTTCACCTAATCGAGCCGGAGTTGGATGATTAGGTACACCTTCATGAATTAATACCGTTGCGGCATTCGCTAATGGTCCATAGACCATATATGAATGACCAGTGATCCAACCTACATCTGCTGTACACCAATATACTTCGTCTGCTTTATAGTCAAACACATATTCGTGTGTCATTGAGGCATACACCATATAACCACCGGTAGTATGCAGCACACCTTTAGGGTTACCAGTAGAGCCTGAGGTATAAAGTAAAAAGAGTGGGTCTTCAGCATTCATTTCAGCGGGTAGACAGAATTCTGAAGCGACTTCCATGAGTGAGTGCCACCAGACATCTCGGCCTTCAACCCAATCGATGCTACCACCAGTACGCTTAAGTACTATGACCTTTTCGACGCAAGTGACATCTGGATTTGATATGGCTTCATCCACACTGCGTTTTAACGGAATTTTTCGGCCACCGCGAACACCTTCGTCGGCAGTAATTAAGACTTTTGATTTACCATCAATCACCCTTGCAGCAATCGAGTCGGGTGAGAAACCACCAAACACCACTGAATGCACCGCGCCAATGCGAGCACAGGCAAGCATAGCGACTGCCGCTTCAGGCACCATAGGCATGTATATGGTGACGATATCGCCTTTATTAACACCTTGGCTTCGAAGGGCGTTAGCAAATTTACATACATCGGCATGTAATTGGGCGTAAGTAATTTTACGTTGCTCATTGGCATCGTCACCTTCCCAAATAATGGCTAGTTTATCGCCATGTTCTTCAAGGTGGCGATCTAAGCAATTGGAAGATGCATTGAGCGTGCCATCATAAAACCAATTGATCGAAAGGTTATGATCATCAAAAGACGTTTGCTTGATTTTGGTATAAGGTTTGATCCAATCAATACGTTTGCCGTGTTCTCTCCAGAAACCTTCTGGATTAATAATGGACTCCTGGTACATTTTCTTATATTGATCGTTATCAACCAGTGCGTTTTCTGCAATGTCACTCGGAACTTTGTAAAGAGACTGCGGGGTCATGGGGCTTCCCTTTCTAAAAATGGCGTGGTTAAAGTATCATCTGCAACAGGCTATCAGCACTATTAGACCTTGGTCTAGTTTTAAAATATCCTTAATATTTAGTCAGTTGCACGTGTTAATATGGTTATAATTGCTACAGAGTTAGTCTGTTATTTATGATGATTCTATTGTGTAGGTTGTTTTATGTTCAATACACGATGTTTTAGGTAAAAATAAAACAGATTTTTAATAATAATAAAGTGATATCGGACGTTTCATGAACTTAACCTTAATCGTTGCCGTGATTGCGGTGTGTTATGTGTCATTGCTGTTTATTTTGGCGTGGGGCGCTGAGAGGTGGTTTAGTAAAATAAACCAAAAAGCCCAAGTATGGATTTATGGGCTCAGTTTAGCTGTGTATTGTTCTTCCTGGAGCTTTTTAGGCACAGTTGGCCAGTCCGCCAATGATTTATGGTCTTTTTTACCTATTTTTATTGGCCCAATATTGGTGTTTACCCTTGGCTTTGGCATGTTACGAAAAATGGTGGTGGTGTCTAAAGCGCAAAACATTACTTCTGTTGCCGACTTTATTGCTGCCCGCTATGGTAAATCACAACTATTAGCGGCGTTGGTTACGCTAATTGCCTTGTTCGGCATCATGCCTTATATCGCGTTACAACTTAAAGCCATGGTGTTTAGTCTTAATTTATTTCAACCTGCTGACAATCCGCTGAGTCCTGTCGCTGTGCCATTATTGATTACCATGTTATTGGCTATTTTTGCCATTTTATTTGGTACTCGTAAATTAGATGCTACTGAACATAATCCAGGAATGATGGTGGCGATTGCCTTTGAGTCACTGGTTAAACTGGCAGCCTTTATCTCTGTCGGTGCCGTGATTAGTTTTGGGGTCTTTGATGGCTTTGGTGATATTTGGCAACAAGCATCAGATAAAGCATTGATCCAAAATAGTCATATCCGTTTAGAGTCTTTCCTACCTGAGTTATTTGTTGGTATGGCGGCGTTCTTATGTATGCCAAGGCAGTTTCATGTGATGGTAGTCGAGTGCGGTGGCGAGCATATTTTAAGAAAATCGCGATGGATATTTCCAATCTATTTAGTCTTATTTGGCTTGTTCGTTGCCCCATTGGCACTCGCCGGTAAGGTGATTTTGGGTGATTCAGTGTCAGCTGATACCTACGTGATTAATTTACCTTTAGCGCTTGATCAACCTGTATTAGCCGTTGTCGCATTACTGGGTAGTTTGTCTGCCGCGACGGGGATGGTGATCGTGGCGGTGGTGACTATTAGCGTGATGGTGAGTAATGAATGGTTGGTGCCATTTTTGTTGCGAACAGGTCAAATACGAGAAAAGAATTTTAGTCAGTTTTCTAAACTGTTATTAAATGTACGCCGTTTATCGATTGTGGTGATTTTAGGTTTTGGTTATTTAAGCTATTTGCTGTTTACCGACCGTGATTCACTTTCACATCTGGGGATGATGTCGTTTGGCGCATTCTCTCAATTAGCGCCTGCGTTAGTGGGGGGATTGTATTGGAAACACGGTAATCGAGCGGGAGTGTATCTAGGCCTTGCTGTTGGTTTTAGTCTTTGGTGTTTTATTTTACTTCAAGGTGCCGGTGAAGCCCGTGTTATTGGTGCAGACTCTGGTTTGTTCAATTCAATCACTCCCAATATTAGCGATACTTTGATTGCCTTATTAGCCAATATTTTTTGCTATGTGCTGGGTTCTATATGGTTTAGAGCGGGCGTTGCTGAGCGTATTCAAGCGAGTCACTTTGTCAAACCTTGGTCATCAAAGCAAGATGCTAAAAAACGCCAAGGGCCTATTTCACAACAAGATTTATTAATTTTGGCCAGTCGGTTTGTCAGTCCTACTCGTGCTTATGAAAGTTTTAGCCGTTTTTCGGCAGATGCGGTTAAAAGTGACAGTTGGTACAAAACGGCTCCAGAAGAGTTAATCGCTCATACGGAACACATGTTGTCGGGTGTGTTAGGCGCATCAAGTGCTTCACTGGTTATGGACTCTGTTTTACAAGGGCGTGATTTGGCTCTTGATGAGGTATTCCATTTAGTGGATGAGGCCTCTTCTAAAATTATTTTAAGTCAAGATATGCTGCGAGGTGCAATTGAACACGCTTATGAAGGTATGAGTGTGGTTGATAGAGACCTTAATTTAGTTGCGTGGAATTATCGCTATGTTGAATTGTATCAATACCCAGAAGGCTTTTTACAACAAGGTATGCCAATAGCTGATATTGTGCGGTTTAATGCTCTGCGCGGTTTTTGTGGTACTGGAGACATTGAAAACCAAGTTGAAGTGCGGGTACAACATATGCGAAATGGCACTCCTCATACTTCAGAGCGTGCTCGACAAGATGGTAAGGTTATAAAAATTCAAGGCAATCCTATGCCTGATGGTGGTTTTGTAATGACATTTACTGATATCACCCAATATCGTTTACAGGAAAAAGCTTTACTGGAAGCTAATGAAACTTTGGAAAGTCGGGTACAGGAGCGAACCTATGAACTGGCGTTATCAAACAGCGAATTATTAGAGGCTAAAGCGCAAGAAGAGCTCGCCAATGCATCAAAAACGCGTTTTTTAGCCGCTGTTGGTCACGACTTAATGCAACCGTTAAATGCTGCAAGATTATTTACTGCATCATTATCGCAATATCCAAATCTCGATTTAGAAGCGCGTACCACATTGACTCATGTCAATAGTTCGCTGAAAACAGCTGGTGAGTTACTAACCGATTTACTCGATATTTCTAAGCTAGACTCTGGCATGGTAGAGGTTAACCGTCGTGATTTTGCGATTGCAGAGATCATTAACGGTTTATCCATTGAATTTGATGCTATGGCTGCCGATAGTCAAATTTCGTTTTCAATGGTGCCTTGTACTGCGACCGTTAACTCCGATCCTTCTTTATTGCGACGTGTTTTACAGAATTTTTTAACCAATGCTTATCGTTATGCTCGTGGCGGTAAAGTGTTATTTGGTTGCCGTCATCGAGGTGATTTTATTGAGATCCAAGTACTGGATACTGGCTGTGGAATTAATGAGTTTGATATACAAGAAATTTTTAAAGAGTTTAAACGTCTCAATCATCCTAGTAGCCGTAATGTCAGTGGTTTGGGGTTAGGGTTAGCGATTGCTGACAGGATCAGTAAGGTACTTGATCATCAAATACATGTGAGTTCGGCTTTAGGTCGCGGTTCGATATTCTCTATTTCTGTGCCCATAGGTGAAACCATCAGCCAAATAAGCAATAAACCTTTACCAACACTATTGCAGCCTTTAGCGGGAATTAAAGTGCTATGCATCGACAATGAAGAAGCCATTCTTGCGGGATTAGAATCATTATTAAGCCGTTGGCAATGTGAGGTTATTTGTGCCAAAGATCTTGCCGATGCACGGATTAAGTTAGGCCTTAAAGGGGTGGCACCAGACATTATGTTAGCTGATTATCACTTAGACGATGATCAAAACGGTATCGATGCCATGAATGGTATTCGCAGCCGTTATGGGGAGCATTTACCAGGGATATTAATTACAGCCAATACCAATAAAGATTTGGTTGAAGATGTCGAAAGGCAGGGTTATCACTACATGGCTAAAATGGTTAAACCTGCTGCATTGCGAGCGTTAATTTCGAGTCTAGTTAAAAAGTAGGTTTACCCATTTTGGCAGTATTGCTGAAATTAAACATCACCTTAAAAGGATATTAGTATGATTGTGTATGGCGATAGCATGTCGGGTAATTGTTATAAGGTGCAGTTGGTGCTGAATCTGTTAGGTATTGAGCATGTATGGCAAGAAATGAATATCGCTAAAGGTGAAACGCAAACACCAGAGTTTTTAGCTAAAAATCCGCAGGGTAAAATACCGCTAATAGAACTCGATGATGGCAGCGTATTATCGGAGTCGAATGCAATTATCGGGTATCTTGCTGAGGGCTCTATGTTGATCCCAACCGATGCTTATAATAAAGCGAAAATGTATCAGTGGATGTTTTTTGAACAATACAGTCATGAGCCATATATTGCCGTTGCACGCTTTATTCAGTTGTATTTAGGATTACCTGAGGATCGCTTAGCTGAATATCACTCACTGCACGCTAAAGGCCATAAAGCGCTTGCGGCTATGGAAGCTGAACTAGCAAAGCAACCTTTTCTGTGTGGTTCGCAATTTACCTTAGCGGACATTGCTTTGTTCGCTTATACCCATGTTGCCCATCAAGGCGGTTTTGATTTAACCCATTACCCACAGATTAATAAATGGTTACTTCGCATAAAACAGCAAGCTAGCTTTGTGCCGATGAAGCGTTAATTATTTACTGATTTTATGGATATTTTTTGATTTACATGTGTTGTCAGCCGCTATTCGATTATTGGTATTATTGATAAAGTATTAAATACTGAATAGGCGATAAAAAGCATAATAGTGCCGACTAGAGCATCAATCACGCGTTGAACTTTAGGCGTACCTAACCAAGGTGCAAGTTTAGCGGCACCAAATGCTATGGTGTAAAACCACAGTATTGAGGCCAGCATGGTACCAATAGCAAATGCCCATTTTTCGTTGCCATCAAAAGTGCCCCCCACGCTACCGAGTATCATTACTGTATCTAAATACACATGAGGATTAAGCAAGGTGACAGCAAATGTAGTGCCGATAATTGTTTTACGGCTATTGGCCGCTGCAATGTGTGTTGTAACGAGATACTGATTTCTCCACACACTTTTGAACGACAGAACAGCATAAACAACTAAAAAAGTGACGCCTCCCCAACCTATCAGTAGCATTAACCATTCACTACTGGCGATTAATTTTCCTCCGCCAAAAATGCCCAGACCAATTAATAACACATCACACAACATGCAAATTGTCGCCGCGAGAAAATGATGATTGCGTTTTATCCCTTGGCTTAATATGTATGAGTTTTGTGCGCCAATAGGAATAATCATTCCTAAGCCGAGAATAAGTCCTTGAAATAATGCGGAGGTAGCCATGAGTATCCTAGTAACGAGCAATGTAATTAATTGCTAAAGTAGCAATAGTTTTGGTATAAATTAAATTAATAATTTTTCTGTTGTATAAGAATTATTAATGAAAGATGGCAAGACATTGGCTACGATGACTTAAGAGGATTTAATAAGTTGGTAAAATAATGAGTAAACTTGATTATAAATTACTGCAGGCATTAAGCTGTGTGATTAAAGAACAAAGTTTTGAGCGTGCAGCTGGCGTGTTGTGTTTAACACAATCGGCGGTGTCGCAACGAATAAAGCAGTTAGAACAACATTTTGCTCAACCAGTATTAATTAGAGGCCAGCCGATTGAAGCCACAGATTTAGGTAAGCAGCTATTAAAACTCTATTACCAAGTTGTGCAGTTAGAAGCCGACTTACTTCCTAGCGCTATGTCGCATTCACCCCAAACACCGTTAACCTTGCATATTGCCACCAATGCAGACAGCTTAGCCACCTGGCTAATTCCGGCAATAGCCCCGGTGATTAAGTCACATTTAATAGAGATTAATCTGCTCATTGAAGGTGAAGACCGCACGATTAATAGGTTAAAGGATGGCCAAGCTTTTGGGGCTATTTCTGTGCAATCTACAGCTATTAAAGGTTGTCAATTGGCTCGGCTAGGAAATGTTGACTATCTGTTGGTTGCGTCACCTGAGTTTAGTCGTCATTACTTCCCTAACGGAATTAGTGCTGACAGTCTTAGAAAAGCACCGGGTATCGCTTTTGATCATAAAGACAATATGCACACACGATACATTCAACAGCATTTTGGACTCACGCAAGGTGAATATCCATTACATACTGTACGTTCATCAGATGCCTTTGTGACCATGGCCAAGCACGGTACGGCATATGGCTTAGTGCCAAAAACGCAAATTAAACCAGAGCTGGCTTCAGGTGAGTTAGTGCATATATGTAAAGAGCATATCATCACTGAAACGCTTTACTGGCACCATTGGATTTTACTTAAAGGTGTTTATAAAGACGTTTCAGATGCCATTGTTGCCCACGCTCAAGCGGTATTAGATTAAGCGAAACAGAGTCTTACCTAAACAGAGTCTTACCCAAATCTGAGATTAGCCCAGCTTTGATTATCCATGGCTAATCAAAGTTTGATTATCTTCGCTTGGGACAATGGTGTCGGCAACAGATAACATGGCAGAGGTTAATTGGGTTAATTGTTCTGCGCTAATGGTATATGGCGGCATGATGTAGATATAGCGACTAAAAGGCCTTACCCACACACCTAAATCAACAAAGGCTTTTTGCAAGGCTGCGGTATTAACTGGCGAGAGCATTTCTATCACTCCAACACTGCCGAGCACTCTCACATCTTTTACCTGCTTTGACGCCATGGCAGCGGGCAAGGTGCGTGTTAAATGTGCCTCAATATCTTTTACCTGCTGTTGCCAATCACCTTTAAGCAGTAAGTCTAAGCTGGCGGTTGCTGCTGCACATGCCAACGGGTTACCCATAAAAGTGGGCCCATGCATAAATACGCCAGCGGGAGAATCACTAATACCACAGGCCACTTCGTCACTGCATAAGGTGGCAGCAAGACTAATATATCCACCAGTTAAGGCTTTACCAACACACAAAATATCGGCCTCAATATTGGCATGCTCATAAGCGAATAGGGTGCCAGTACGGCCAAATCCAGTGGCTATTTCATCTAATATCAGTAACACATCATATTGGTCACAAAGTTGGCGCAGTTTAATCAGATAAGCTGGGGAGTAAAAACGCATTCCGCCAGCACCTTGCATGATGGGTTCAATAATCACCGCGGCGATATCTTGGTGGTGTTGCGTAAATGCGGTATCTAACGCGAGTGTATCGGTTTGATTAAGCTGATCATTAAACTTAGACGTTGGCGCAGGGATAAATACTTGTTTAGTCACATTGTTGCCAAACATGGTATGCATTCCACCGTCTGGGTCGCACACGCTCATCGCTGCAAAGGTATCACCGTGATAACCACTTTTTACGGTCATAATGCGTTGTTTTTGCGGCTGATTGCGGCCTTGCCAATATTGCAGCGCCATTTTTAAGGCGACTTCAACTGCAATCGAGCCAGAATCGGCTAAAAATACTTTGGTTAAATTGGTGCTGGTCATCTGCACTAAACGTTTTGATGTCTCAATAGCGGGTTGGTGGGTTATGCCGCCAAACATGACATGACTCAGTGTTGACAGCTGTTGTTGCATTGCAGCAACAATGGTCGGATGACTGTAACCGTGCACACATGACCACCATGAACTCGTGCCATCAATAAGCACTTTACCGCTGTCTAATGTCAGTTCACATCCCTGGGCCGAAACGACGCCATATACAGGCAGAGACTGGGTCATCGAGGTATAAGGGTGCCAAATGTGTTGTTGATCGAAAGCGTAGTCGATAGTGGTGTTTGTGTCGGAAAATGCCATAATTATAGGTGCTCGTTTTTTGACCGCTAGTAAAGCGTAAAATGGTTACTGCGTTGACAGTTTACGGACTCAGGGTATCCTAGCCAACATAAAATCAAAATAAAGGAATGATCCATGTCGTTAGCTGAAGTTCGTCACGATTGGCAAAAAACAGAAATCGAGGCATTATTTGCGTTGCCTATGAATGATTTATTGTTTAAAGCCCACAGTATTCATCGTGAAACATTTGACCCTAACGAAGTGCAGATCAGTCGTCTTTTATCGATTAAAACCGGTGCATGCCCAGAGGACTGTAAATATTGTCCACAAAGTGCGCGCTATGATACCGGTCTAGAAAAAGAACGTTTACTTGAAATTGAAAAGGTATTAACCGAGGCTAAAAGCGCTAAAGCTGCTGGTGCATCACGTTTTTGCATGGGCGCTGCTTGGCGCAACCCGCGTGACAAAGACATGCCATATTTAACACAAATGGTAAAAGATGTCCGTGCTTTGGGCATGGAAACCTGTATGACATTAGGCATGCTATCGCCTGACCAAGCCAGCAGATTGGCTGATGCTGGTTTAGATTATTACAACCATAACCTTGATACCTCACCAGAATATTACGGCGATGTTATCACCACCCGTACTTATCAAAGTCGTTTAGATACGCTGACAAACGTGCGAGCCTCTGGGATGAAAGTCTGTTCTGGCGGGATTGTCGGTATGGGCGAGCAAGCCACCGATCGCGCAGGTTTATTGCAGCAACTTGCTAATTTAGAACAACATCCAGATTCAGTACCGATCAACATGTTAGTAAAAGTGGCCGGTACACCATTTGAGAATATTGATGATCTTGACCCGCTTGAATTTGTCCGCACCATAGCAGTGGCTCGGATTATTATGCCTAAATCGCGGGTACGTTTGTCTGCCGGACGTGAAAGCATGAGTGATGAACTGCAATCAATGTGTTTCTTTGCGGGGGCTAATTCAATTTTCTACGGTTGTAAGCTATTAACTACGCCAAACCCAGAAGAAAATGATGACATGAGTTTATTCCGACGTTTAGGGTTACATCCTGAGCAAGGTCCACAAGCCAACATCGAATCTGATAGCGCATTATTAGCCAAAGCGAGTGCTAAGCAAGATAAGTCGACTAAGCAGTTCTTTGATGCAGCTGCGCTATAATTTTACATGATGTTATTAGGCCAGACTGATATGGGGCTGCACCCATTAACCGAGCGGATAAGTAATAAGCTTGCTGATCTGCAGGCGGCAGGCCTTTTACGCCAACGACATGTGTCGGAAACCAAGCCACGTGTAATGGTTGATTTTAGCCATAATGATTACTTAGGCTTAGCCCATGAACCTGCTTTAGTTCAAGCTCTGTATGCTGGAGCGCAGCAGTATGGTGTTGGCAGTCGTGCATCACCTCTTGTTAGTGGTTATAACCAAGCCCATTTTGCCCTTGAACAGCGTTTATGCGAGCTGACGGGGCATCAAGCATGCATGTTATTTAGTTCTGGTTTTAGCGCTAACAACGCGTTAATGAAAACCTTGTTTAGCAACAAGGATACTGTCTTAGCCGACAAGTTAGTGCATGCCTCAGTAATTGATGGCTTAAAAGACAGTGGTAGTCAGATTCGGCGCTTTTTACATAACGATGTTATTAGTGCAACGCGACTGATCGAGCGCAACCCTCATACAGCTGTGGTTACTGAAAGTGTATTCAGTATGGACGGTGACATTGCCCCGATAGCTGAATTATCTCGCTTATGTCAGCAACATGATTGTTGGCTGATTGTCGATGATGCCCATGGCTTTGGGGTATTACCTAGCTCGTTTGTTAATGCCAATAATGTGGATATTCAGGTGGTGACATTCGGCAAAGCATTAGGAGGTCAAGGCGCGGCAATTTTAGCCTCTAAAAATGTGATTGATTACTTAGTGGCAACCTCGCGTGAATATATTTATTCTACCGCGTTATCGCCCGCAAATGCTCAGTTGGCATTAGCGGCGATTAATTGGCAGCAAGACCATCCACAGTTATTAACACAATTAACGGCAAACATCGCCTTATTCAGGCAAGTTGCACTTGAGCATCAACTTGAGATCACGCCTTCAATGACAGCGATCCAGCCGATTATGATTGGCGATAATCATCGCGTTTTAGTTATTGCTGAGCACCTAAAACAACAAGGTTTTTTGGTGGGGGCTATTCGCTCACCAACGGTGCCAGTCGGGCAGGCCCGTCTTCGTATTACGTTAAATGCACAGCATCAAGCCAGCGATATTTGTGCACTGGTTAGTGCAGTGGTCCAGCTTATTCAGCACAATGATGTTAATGATATTTAGTAAGCAGCATTAGCACTCAGGCAGTAGCTAAATAAATCGTATCTTTGAGAACCCTCATGACGTTAGATAACTCGGTTGCAAACAAGTTTTCAAGAGCAGCACCTATGTATAAGCAACATGATGTGTTGCAGCGTATGAGTGCTCAGCAATTATTACAGCATGCCAATTTATATGGCACTCTACTTGATATTGGATCCGGTCCAGGTACATGTTTTAAAGCTTTCAATGACGTGAAACAGGTTATCGCGGCAGATATTGCGCATGGCATGCTAACGCAATTGGCGCAACAGTATTCTGATTACTTATGCCTTTGTTGTGACGCTCAAGCGCTGGGTTTACAAAGTGAATCTATTGACAGCATTTATTCCAATTTAGCTTTGCAGTGGTGTCAGACGCTACCCAAAGCTTTTAATGAATTTCATCGCGTATTACGAGTGGGCGGTGAATGCCATCTCAGTGTTGTTATTGATGGCAGCTTGGCTGAATTGCAAACGTTAGGGTTTCACGTCAATCAATTTCACTCGGTATCAGCCCTTAAGTCTGCTTTTATCACCTCGCAAACAATGCCTCCTGATTGGGATAGTATCGATATCCAGGTTGAGACTATTACGGTTTATTTTGCCGACTTACGTAGCTTACTTTATTCAATTAAAGGGGTGGGGGCATCCAGTGCTCAAGCAGATGAGGAAAAGCAACGCGCAGTGTTGAGCAAACAACAATGGCAGCAACGGGTTGCATTAGCTGAAACCTTACGTACCGACAAAGGTTTACCATTAACTTATCAAATTGCGTATATCCGCGCTAAACGAGGCTGAAGCTATGCTGTATTTTGTGACTGCAACAGACACTGACAGTGGTAAAACGCTAATTTCAGCGGCACTTTTATCTAAGGCCACAGGTAATAAGTGTGGCTTTAAACCTATAGCATCAGGGTGTGAGTCTACAGAAGATGGCTTGCGCAATAGCGATGCCATGATGCTAATGACCCAATCTAATATGGATTTGCCATATCAAAGTGTTAATCCTATTTGTTTTGCCCCAGCAATTGCACCGCATATTGCCGCTAGGCAAGTAAACTATACTTTAACTGCCCAAGGTGTTCTTGACACTATGTACCACTCGGCGATGCAAAGTGCTGATTTTGCCTTAATTGAAGGTGCAGGTGGTTGGCGTTTACCATTGGGCAATGGCGAATATTTGTCTGATACAGTTAAATTATTGCAAGCTAAGCTGCAAAATACTAAGCCACAAACTGAATTAGTCAATCACATGAATTACCCATCAGATTGGCCATCGAGTATCGACGTTATTCTCGTCGTAGGCATGAAGCTAGGTTGTTTAAATCATGCTTTATTAACTCAAGAAGCACTGCTAGCAGATGGATTAACGATAGCTGGTTGGGTTGCAAATCAGGTGGATCCTCACATGGCTTTTATTGATGACAACCTCGACAGTTTAAAGCAAATAATGACAGGTCCATTTTTGGGATATGTGCCTTATTTGGCTAAGCCGACGGCGATTAATGCCGCCCGTTACCTGCAGATGCCTAGCTAATTCAAATGTCGACATAATCGTCAATATAAGGCCCAACCTTTGTCACGCATCATGCTGTAAAAGCAAAGTGATGAGTCATAAAAGATGGGCTAAAAAATCAATTTATTTTACTCATAATAACTAGTTTGCAATCGGCATCACGCGATTTCTACCTAGGCGTTTTGCATCGTAAAGTAGCTTGTCAGTTGCCTCAATGAGTTGCGATACATTTTGTTTAGGTTTCCATTCTGCCACCCCAAAAGAGGCGGTTATTGAGTCAATTACTTTATCGCTACGTCGATCTTTGACACTGAGCTTTTCTATGGCTCTACGTATGCCTTCGGCCAGCTGCCTGGCTACCCTAAACTGACTATTGGGAACGATAATAGCAAACTCTTCGCCACCAAAACGGTACAATTTTACTCCGTCACGACACGCTTCTTGGGTCCGCTTAGCCACTGTTTTTAGGACTAAATCGCCGAGTTGATGGCCAAAACTATCATTGAATATTTTAAAGTGATCAATATCAATTAAAATTAAACAAGTACCTACAGGTGCTGAGCTTACTTGCGCTTCTATATCAGTATTAAATGCGCGGCGATTTAACACATTGGTTAATGCATCAAATAGCATGTCTTTTTCAGATGCGGCTAAACGTGTTTTTAGAGTATCAATTTCAGATTGTGCTTTTTGTAGCTGTTCAGTAAAACTGACCGTGCTAGAACGAATACTGGAAGATTCTTTGACAATATTTCTAACAATGCCAATAACTTGTTCAAGTGAGAAGCCTTGATTTTCAAGATCACTTAATTTTTTAAAATCTTTATCAATTTGCTTCTGAAATGTTTCAGTATCTAAATTAGTGTCTTTGAGTGATTGGGATAATTCACATACCATAGCATCTAAATTTTTACGCATATCACGCACATCAAGCTCTACTGGATCCGCAACATATTTACGATAAATTAGCTCGCTAGTTACTGGTGAACATGTTTGATTTTGTTTGACTGCGGTATCTAACTCTTGATTCAGTAAGGGGTTTTGTTCACCCACATAAGCATACCAAAGCGCATAGTTTGTTGGTGTGGTAGGGATTTTATATTTTAACATTAACGGAACCGCTTTTTTTAAATTGGCAGCAGCGGTTTGCAATAGCGTGTTAGACATTATGTGCCTCATGAACTGGGCTGAAAAAGACTTTTAAAATCTATAGTTAAATAAATATAGCAATAATAGCAGGGGTTATACCATCCTATTATGAGGATACAAATTAAAAAAAAGCACCCTAGGATGCTTTTTTTGTAGATAACGTGATATTAAAACACATAAGAGACAGCAAACATTGGCCCAGTAAAGCTGTAGTTAATATTATAGTCAAAGGTACGTTGCTCAATATTGCCGATATTACGTGTCTTTTCGATAGTAACGTCGACATCATAGTAGTTATATGCCAATTTTAGCGACCAGTTATCACAAATTTTTGCTTCGACCCCTAAACGGACATCGACAAGCGATCCATCTACATCATCATATTTGATTGAAAAGTAATGCGCATGAGCATCAAATATCCAGCCAGGGTAAAACTCGTAAGATCCATAAAGACCGATATCAGGCAAAGGAGCCGTTATCGTTTCATCGATAATTTCTGGCGTTGCTACTGAATTACTGCATAAGGTTGAATCTGGAACACAGATGCCTATGGTGCCTTTAAAGGCCGTTTCGATAAACATGGCGTGTAAACCTAGCGACACACCAACCGCGTAATTTGTACCTTGCCAGACATCATAACCGTACCCTATACGCAAAATGTCTATATTCAGTAAGGTATTGAGTTTCGAGCCAGTTTCAATCAGATAATCTTTACCATCAATATCTTCAAGAATAAAATCTTGTGATACCGTTTCTGTATCTGCTTTGCGATCCAACGATTTCCAATCAATATAAATGTTGTGGCGTTGGTTGAAAGAAAAGGTAAATTCAAAATAGGGTAAGTATTGTGCTTCAGCTAGAAGAAGTTCGTCTTCAAAGTCCACCGGGAATGTACCGCCGGTTTTAGGGTTTGTGGCAATAAAGTTTGAATCGGAGTTGGCATAAAACATACCGATATCAAGAGTATATCCATCAGTAAAAGTTGTGCTTTGTATTGATGGCTCGGACTCAGCATAAGCCGTTCGAGTGATGAGTATCAACAATACTATATAAAAAAAAGATCTTATCATTGAAACTCCGCACTTATTATTTTTACTATCACAAGATATGCGTCTTCATATGATGTTGTTGTCAAATCTAATCCCTAATCTATTGTATGCAGATATCCAAAATAAGAATTATCAAATGCATACTCAAAAACATCAAATTTATATAAATAGGACCAACCGTTCATTAGCCATACTAGCACTTTGTTACTAGATGTGAAATATTTGTATGTGTTTATTGCGCTAAATCAAGTTTTCAGCAGTAGTTTGAAGTCAAAGGCGCAAAAGCAATCATTTTGACTGCAAGGCCTTATGGGGTTGGGCGTCAGAGTGTTGGCGTTACAGTGGTTAGTGGCAGTAATGTGGCAAAACGAAAAGTAGAGTAGAATGTTGACCCTACTTCTTCGTTAGGTATGTAGCGTAAGTGTTAACGTTTGCAGGCGTTTGTTTTAGTCACTGACCAGAGTTTATTCTGGCTCGTCGGTGTCAGAAACTTCTTCTTCAACATCGTCAAATTCAATTTCAACTTTAGAACTTGCTGGCGCATGAATAGTACCAACGACAGCATAAAACGGCTTACCTTTTGCTAGACGGCAATACTTAGACCACAATAACTCCATTGGTGTTGTTGCGGGTAACATGCCTTGAAGAACGCGAATAAACTGGTCTTCGTCAACATTACAAGGTAATTGCGAGCCATCGGCTAGATTTTTCATTGCTTGACCGTGTTGTTCAAGCAAGTCAGCTTCCTTACTGGTAAAATCACCACAACGCTTAAACCCCATAGGGAAATTCGCGTCATCATAGAAGCGTTTAGTTGACTGAAAACTGTTGCTATGACCATTGGAGTTAGCATCAATACCTTGTTTTGCATTGATAAATGATTGCTGAGACATGGCTAATACCTTCTAAATTGTGAGATATAAACATTTGCAACTGGAGTATTGGCTAGTATTATCATTTTTTAAATCAAAATATTTTGTCCTTAATGGTAAAGAATTTTTATGGATACAGATTTATTAAAAACCTTCTTAGAAGTATCTCGTACTCGACACTTTGGTAAAGCGGCTGAAAATCTCTACCTTACCCGAAGTGCTGTTAGTTTTAGGATAAAACAGCTAGAAGGTATTTTGGGGATAGAGCTGTTTGAACGTTTGCGTAACAATATTCAACCTACCCCAGCAGGTGAGAGAATGTTGAGTCATGCTGAGGCGGTGCTTAATGCCTGGGAGAGGGCAAAACAAGATATTATTTTGAATCAGCAGCACAATGCTCAGTTGGCTTTATCGGCTGGTAATAATATTTGGGATGCTTATTTACAAGGTTTTTTACAGCCACTGCATTTAGGTTTGGAAGGTGTTGCTTTGAGGACTGATGTTTTGTCTGCATCAGTGATGACTCGCCAGCTTATTGAACGCACTTTAGATATTGCGATTACCTTTGATCCTCCAAAACTTGATGGGGTCACATTAGTTAAGCTTGCTCAAGTAAAACTGTATCTAGTGTCCAAACAGCAGGGCGTTAAGCTGGCTCAAACGGCTAATTTACCTTATATAAAAGTCGATTGGGGCACAGCCTTTAATATCACTCACGCCCAAGATTTTACCATGTTGCCTTTACCTGTACTGCATACCAGCTCAGCTCGCATGGCATTGGATTTTATGTTGAATAATAGTGGCTGTGCATTTTTGCCTGAAGCACTCATTCAACCCTATTTAGATAATGGCACTTTATCTCGCGTAGATGATGCAAAATGTATCTATCGACATGTGTATGCTGCTTATTGGGCTGAAAATGAAAGGCTTGCCTATATTGAACAAGCTATTTCAATGTTAACAACAGCTAAACTCACGGTTTAGTATTTACTGGGCAGTTGTTAGAACACTAGTGGCCAAATAATGATCCCCCAGGTGATAGTACACAAGACGAGACTGATGAATACTGCTGCTGAAGCAATATCTTTCGCTTGACCACTAAGAGGATGAATTTCATCTCCGACGCGATCTACAACTGCTTCAATCGCAGAGTTTAATAATTCGACAATCAAAACAATTAATAGGGTCATGATAAGTAGAATGCGTTCAGTTGCACTGATATTGAGTAATAGTGCAACAGGGAACATTAAGCCGGCCAGTAAGGTTTCTTGTCTAAAGGCGGCTTCATGTTTCCATGCAGACTTTAGCCCCTTCATTGAAAATCCCGTTGCTCGAAAAATGCGCTTTAGACCATGATTATTCTCAGGTTTCATTAAGTAAATTATCTTTTTGGTTTTAATTGTGCAGATTGTAACATTCCATTCATAGGCTTCCAGCAGTAATTTAACTTTTTGATGAGTTAAAGTTACAAGATAATAGCGATTTCAATCATCAATAATGTCCTCAGTCGGTGTTGATTCTACTCGTCTTTCCCTTCAGCTTAAGTGGATAATTCTTAATTTTGTACTAAGCTTAAGAAGGTTTAAGTCAAGGTCGTGCTAATCATAAAATTAATGCCAGTTTATGATTCTTATTGGTAATGAGTGGCCACCTTGATATGGATTTGATTAATTGCAAGGATTGCATATGTCTAAGATACCCTCGGTTATATTTTCACTGATGATTGCACTGTATAGTTTAACAACGCACAGTGCTGTTTTATCTAAACCTCCCATCCAGTTAGCAACACAATATCAACCAGATATTACCGTCGCTGAGTATTTAGTCAGTGAAAAACTTGATGGTGTGAGAGGTTATTGGGATGGTCGTCAAATGCTGACTCGTAGTGGTCGAAAAGTGGTGTTACCAGCATCATTTACCTTGGGCTTTCCTGAAGTGGCTATTGATGGCGAACTCTGGTTAGGGCGTAATCAGTTTGAGCATATTTCAGCATTAGTTAGGCGTCTGGATACATCCGCTGAAGATTGGCAACAAGTAAAGTTTATGATGTTCGACTTACCAGATCATCCTGGCACTTTTGTTGAACGCTATTTAGCGATGCAAAAATGGGCTGAGCAAACTGATCCCACTCATTTACAGGTTATTAAGCAGGACACAGTAGCGACAACAGAGGCACTGTTCGATCGACTTGATAGTGTTGTGAATGCCGGTGGGGAAGGATTAATGTTACATTTTAAACAAGCTCATTATGCCGTGGGGCGCAGCGAGTATATTGTTAAACTCAAACCTAAATACGATGCTGAAGCCGTGGTCATTGGTCATACCCAAGGAAAAGGTAAATATCGAGGTCAATTAGGCGCGTTAATTGTAAAAACGCCAGCTGGAATTGTGTTTAATATTGGCAGTGGTTTTAGTGATAAACAGCGAGAAAATCCGCCGTTAATTGGTTCAGTCATTACTTATCAGTATTTAGGCTTAACTCAAAAAGGCACTCCAAAGTTTGCTAGTTTTTTGCGCGAACGGCCATCACAATAGTCAGCTCTTTTACATTAACTCAAATGTCACTGTGCCTGCACATTACGCTTGAGTTAACATGAGTAAAGTCGAGCTGGTGGATACACAATGACAAATCAGATCGTTAACTCTGTGCTGCATGCAATCTGGATATAATGGCGATGATAAATGATGGATGATAAATATCTTTTGAACGTTCACTCTGTACTATTCGTCTGTATGGGCAACATTTGCCGTTCGCCAACAGCAGAGGCTATCTTTCGGCAACTAGCTAAGCTGCATTCACTTCAGCTTGAAATCGATTCTGCCGGCACCATCGCCTATCACCAAGGTCATTCTCCTGATCGTCGCAGCATGATTGCAGGCCATAAGCGTGGACTTGATTTTACCGATATGAAGGCTCGACAGGTCATTGATGCTGATTTTGAGCACTTTGATTTAATTTTAGCGGCAGATGTTTCTAATTTAGCTGAGTTAACTGAGCGATGTCCTGTGCATTTACGGTATAAGTTACATTTGATGTTAAGCTTTGGAGACTCTGCGGTCAAAGAAGTGCCTGACCCATATTATGGTGGTGAAAAAGGGTTTGAGAGGGTTATTGACTTGCTTGAGGCTAGTTTAACGGCATTAGCAGTAGCACTAGCTTCACATTGAAATGTATCACTATGACAAGAGGTTTTTGAATGACTAGGCCGTATATGTATTAACAACCTAGTCGTGGATCGGGCTTAATCGTTATAACGTTTGCCAGATCGTTTTAGTTTCTCTTGTTCTATCTTTTGTTGTTTGATCAGTTCTTTTTCAGCCAGCTTACGCGCGACTTCAACTTTTTCGACTTCAGCCATTGCCGGTGTTTCAAGGCTTAATAAGCCAATTTTACCTGAGCGGTACTCATGCAGTAATAGTTCAGAGACCTTATGGTAATCAACACGCCCACCAGGACGGAGTGCTCCGCGAGAACGGCTAATGGCTTCGAGTAATTCAATATCACTGTCAGGCAGCGATTTAAGCTTATAACGCTCGCAAATTTCGTCGGGGTAGGCTTTAAGAAAATAAGCTGCAGCAAACATGGCCACATCTTCGTATTCCATTGCTGTGTCTTTAATTGCACCAGTGACCGCTAGGCGATAACTGCTGGCTTCGTTATCGACTTTAGGCCATAAGATCCCTGGCGTGTCTGACAAAACGATACCGTTACGTAAGTTGATCCGTTGCTGATTTTTAGTTACCGCGGGTTCATTACCTGTTTTAGCAATAGTGCGGCCCGCTAGGGTGTTAATAATTGTTGATTTACCGACGTTAGGAATGCCCATTATCATGGTACGAATATCTTTTTCCATGGTGTCACGGTGCGGCACTAGTTTGCGACAAAGATCAGGAATACTTCTTACCATTCCCGGTTGTAGGGTGGTGATTGCCGATGCCTGTACACCTTGCTCACGCTCTAGGTATTCAATCCACTGAGCCGTAATTTCTGGATCCGCTAAATCAGATTTATTGAGCAGTTTAATACAAGGTTTATCACCGCGAAGTTGTGACACCATTGGGTTTTCACTGCTGTATGGAATACGTGCATCGAGCACTTCAATAACGAGATCCACTTGAGGCATCGCCTCCTCGATCTCTTTACGTGCTTTGTGCATGTGTCCTGGATACCACTGAATTGCCATGATGTTGCCTTATAAATCGGAGAGTAAATAACAATAAATACAAAAGTGATATTCTACCTCGTAAGTGGATTAAATGCATAAAAAAAGCGCCTTAAGGCGCTTAGTATCGTTGTTAAATACACTATGAGTGCTTAAATCACGCCTAATTCGCGTAATCTTTCCATCAAATAGCTATCAGCCGTATAACGCTCAGATAACACCACTTGTGGATTTGGGTGTAAAAATAGCGGTAATGAGATACGAGACTTGGTTTTGTCTGTGCCTTGAGGATTGATGACTCTGTGAGATGTTGATGGGAAATAGCCGCCTGAGGCTTCTTGTAACATGTCGCCGATATTAATAATAATGCTACCAAAATCACTTGGCACATCAATCCATTCACCTTCTTTAGTCAGCACTTGTAAGCCAGGCTCATTCGCTGCTGGTAACAAGGTAATTAAGTTAATGTCTTCATGCGCAGCAGCACGGATTGCACCCATTTCCTCATCTCCTTTCATTGGAGGACAATGAAGAATGCGTAACAAGGTTTTTTGGCTTTGCGCAATCATGTCGGGTAACGGAATACTATATTTAGCCGCGACGTCTGCAGGTGTGTACTGTTCAATCCAGCTCAGTAATTCAGACGCTAGCGCATTAGCGTGTTCGTAGTAAGCAAGGATATTCGCCTTTAACCACTCTGGAATGCGTCCCCAAGGGTATACGTGATAATATTCTTTGATATCTTTTACGTTATTGCCTTTAGCCGTTTCAGAAATTGATGCGGGAAAGAAGCCATCATGTGTTTCAGCTTTAAACAAAAAATCATTTTTTTGTTCTGACTGAAAGAAGCTATACCACTCATTGTATATATCTTCAACAAGCTGCTTTTGAATTGGGTGGTTAGTAAGTACACCAAAGCCGGTTTCGCGCAGTGATTCAACAAAATGTTGGGCACTATTAGGTGCTTGGTAATCAATTGTATTTAGTTTCATTATGTATTTCTTATTAGTGTGTTGACCCACCGTAATGGTAACCTTAGTCACACTCTGCCGCAATTATTTGCGTGATATCACTCCATTTTCATTTGAGCTGAAATGATTGATGACACGTATTCATTATTACTAGACTGTGGCAAACAAACTCAACGAGATCTGACCATGAATAATTTAACTGAATTTGAACAGTATGTGATCGAGCAAAAAGGCACCGAGCGTCCTTTTAGTGGCGAATTTGTTGATCATGATGCACAGGGTGTGTATTTATGTAAAAAATGCCATGCACCACTTTATAAGAGTGAGTATAAATTTAATGCTCATTGTGGCTGGCCAGCATTTGATGATGAAATTAAGGGTGCAGTAAAGCATACACTCGATGCTGATGGTCACAGAACCGAAATTACCTGCGCACAATGCGGTGGTCATCTAGGCCATGTGTTTGAAGGAGAACATTTAACCGATAACAATATCCGTCATTGTGTCAATTCGGTATCAATGATTTTTAAAGGCATTGATGAGCTTTCAGTATCAAATTTAGCTACGCCTTCTTTCGAAAAAGCGACTTTTGGTGCTGGCTGTTTTTGGTGTGTTGAAGCTATCTTCGCTCAGCTTAATGGCGTGCAAAGTGTTAAGTCTGGTTATTGTGGCGGTGATGCTAAAGATGCCAATTATGATGCGGTATGTTCCGGTAAAACAGGCCATGCAGAAGTCGTTCATATTGAATTCGATCCCACGGTTATTCAATATGACACACTCCTTAGTGTATTATTTGAAAGCCACGATCCGACCACACTTAATCAGCAGGGAAATGATAAAGGGCCACAGTATCGTTCAGCTATTTTCGCGCATAACAGTGATCAAATTGATACCGCTAACCGATTTATTAACGCCTTAACTGAACAACAAGTTTGGTCTAGACCGATAGTCACTGAAATAAGTGCATTTGATAAATTCTACCCGGCTGAAAGTTATCATGATGAATATTTCGCTAAACACGGGCAACAACCTTATTGTCAGCTAGTGGTTAAGCCTAAGTTTGATAAAGTGATGAGTAAGTTTGCTGATAAACGTAAACGTTAAATCAGTATTTTTTGCAGGTACAAAGACTCACGATAGAAAAAGGGACTGAATATTCAGTCCCTTTTTATTGATTAGCGTATTAATCGTTTAATCCAATTTATCATCGGCTACTTTATAGTGCGGATCTTCAATAAGGTTAACTTCAACTAAATCACGTGCTTTATGCAGTAGTGCTTTACAATCTTGGCTTAAGTGACGTAAGTGCAACCGCTTTCCTGCCGTAACATAACGTTCAGCTAAGGTATCAATCGCTTCTAATGCGGAATGATCTGCCACGCGTGAATTTTTAAAATCAATAATCACATCTTGGTTATCATTTTCAGCATCAAACAGTTCAAGAAAGTTTGCCACTGAACCAAAGAACAAGGGGCCATTTAAGCGATATATTTTCCAGCCGTTATCATCTTCAGTTATGTCAACATTAATGTGCTTTGCGTGTTCCCATGCAAATACTAAGGCAGATACAATTACACCGACAAACACTGCAAAGGCCAGATCGGTAAAAACAGTGACAGTGGTGACTAATATAATCACAAATGCATCATGCTTAGGCACTTTGTTCATGAATTTGAAGCTGGCCCATTCAAAAGTGCCTATGACCACAATAAACATGACACCAACTAATGCTGCCAGTGGAATAATTTCGATAAACGCCGAACCAAACAGAATAAATGCCAGTAATGCTAATGCTGCCGTGATGCCAGATAAACGACCTCTACCGCCAGAGTTAATGTTAATCATTGACTGGCCGATCATCGCGCAACCACCCATAGCACCAAAGAAACCACTGGTAATGTTGCCCACTCCTTGGCCGACACATTCTTTGTTACTTTGACCACGAGTATTGGTCATTTCGTCAATCACTGTTAGCGTTAATAATGACTCAATTAATCCTACCGCGGCTAAAATAAAGGCATAAGGTAATATGATGTAAAAAGTGTCAAAGCTAAATGGCACGCTAGGGATGGCAAATGAAGGCAAGTTACCTGCAATAGTTGCAGCGTCATTGCCACTCATTGTTTTTAGAAAATCCAATACATTACTGGTTTCTAAATTGAAACCTACAGTAATCGCCGTTACCGTTAAAATAGCCACTAATGATGAAGGCACAGCTGTGGTTAATTTGGGTAAGAAATGGATAATAGCCATGGTTAAAACCACTAAAGCTAGCATGATCATTAAGGGTTCTTGTGCCATCCAAATCATGTTGCCCGCGGCGTCTTTGACTTTAAATTGACCGAGCTGGGCTAAGAAAATTACAATCGCTAACCCGTTTACAAAACCAATCATCACTGGGTAAGGTACGATACGGATAAATTTCCCGAGTTTGAATACGCCCGCTAAAATTTGAATCAGTCCTGCTAACACCACTGCGGCAAATAAGTATTGCACTCCATGTTCAATTACCAGCGATACCATGACTACAGCCATAGCACCCGTGGCACCAGAAATCATGCCAGGCCGACCACCAATTAATGCGGTGATTAGTCCCATAATAAAGGCGGCATAAAGCCCGACCATAGGTTCAACATGAGCGACAAATGCAAAAGCAACGGCTTCAGGTATTAGGGCCAGCGCAACAGTTAATCCTGATAAAATATCGGCTTTGCTACTGCTTGTTTTATGGCGAATAAGATCGAACATTTAACCTCTGTTTTCATTGTAAGTTAATAAAAAGTGATCAGTATATTAACAAAAAATACTCGTTGGCTGAACTGTGACATCCCTAATGTGATGTTTTAATTCGCTGAGGTATTTTTTATTAATCTTTTCAATAAAAAAGCCATGCTTAGCATGGCTTAATAAATGATGGGGCTAGTGAACCCCTAATTAATGCTACTTTGCCGGGCGTGCCATATCCGCTGATGCACTGTTATTTATTGCGACTTTTGGCGCACTAGTTTCAGTTGCTTGGGCTTCATAAGTACGTCCTTGAGGCACCGCTTTCTGTTCACGAACATCCACTGTAGGTTTAGTCATGTCAGATGACACCATAGAACCGAAGCGACTTGCTTTTACAGGTGCTTTTGCTGCTGTAGTAGTGTCAGTAGAAACAACAGTCTCTACTGCAGGCGCAACGTCTTTAGCAGCAGGTTTAGCTTGACGAACGATTGCCGCAGGTTTGGCCATTGGTGCCGATGCATTAGATGTAACGGCTTTATCCTGCTTGCTTTCTGCGGTTGTTTCTATCGCCTCTAACGATGCTGCCTCAGCGACTAACGCTTGTTTAGCTGGAGCATCAATAGGGGTTTTAGCGATTTCAACTGCTGCAGTTTCAACTGTCGCTGCAGTTTCGATTACGTCAGCTGTGTTGACTACCGGAGGCGTTTCAGCTGCTTGCTCTTTTGCTGCAGGAGTGACTGCGACAACGTTAGCTGGCTCAACATCAACCTTAGTCTCTTCAGTATTAGTCACTTCAGTCTTTTTAACATCAGCCTTGACGACTTCTGCCGCTGGAGTAACTGTTGCTGCATCAGTGGCAGTCACAGGCGTTTTAACCTGAGTTTTGGTTTTAGCTTGTTCAGCGTCTAACTGCTTCTCTAGCTCATCATTAGGTGTGAAAACGGCTTGTTGTGTCGACCCAGTTTCATCATCACGACGACGGCGTTGACCAGCAGCACGTAGGTGGCGAGGGCTACGACGACTACGACGTTGACCTTCACGACCTTCAGCTTCACTTTCTGATGCCGTGTCATCGGTATTCGCGCTTTGCTCATCAGTTTCTTTTGCAACATCAGAGTGGGTCGCAACCGTTTCATTAACAGTGTTGTCTTCAGCTGGAGCCGCTTCTGTTTTCACTTCAACGTCAGCTTTCACTTCAACAGCTGGAGTGTCTGTTTCAACTTGGGCAGTAGAGGTAACCTTGGTGATTTCTGTTGCTACATCAGCTGCTTCAACCGCCGCGCCTTCTGCTACTTCGGTCGTTTGCTCTGTTTTCTCTTTACGAGGCTGACGTCGGCTTCGTGGTGCTCTAGTCTCTGATTTTTTATCATCAGATGCTTTCGGCTCAACATTGTTGGCTTCAGATGCGATCAGTTCTACTGATGATTCAGTTGATTTACTATCAATAACCTCGGTTGTTGATAATGCTTCATTCTGTTCACTTTCAATACGCACTTTACGACGCATGTTACGACGTTGGCGACGCTCTCTAGCGGCTTCTTGCTTTGGTGATTTCTCTACAGTGGCCTTAGGTTCTGCCACTTTAGCGTCAGCTACTTTGGTTTCGCTAACGGGTAATGCTTTGTCAACTTTGTCAGCTCTTGGTTTATTTTTAGCGTTGTCATCTTGAGCAGTATTTCGACTGTTTCGCTCATTACGCTTGTTCTGAGGACGACCTTCAGTGGTGTCTTTCGATTTGTCACTGTCATTGCGTTGACGACGGCTATCATTGCGCTTGTCATTGCGGTTACCACTATCGTTACGTGTCTCATTACGACGAGTGTTACGACGTGGGTTAGTCTGAGTGCTGTCTTTAGTCTGCGCTGTCGCTTTGGTATCTTTAACCTCAGTTTCATTAGCAGAGAATAGGGCGCTGATTGCTGAGATGACTCGTGAAAACAATCCTGGCTGAGTAGATGCTGTCGCAGGGGCAACATTTACAGGTGCAGTTTTGACGAGATCTTCTGCAGCTTTTTGTGGGGCTGCAAAGCCTTTTAATGCTGGCTCTGGTGATGCCGCGCGCTCTAGTTTACGAGGCTCATACAGTTTTGCTGCTGGCTGTTCTACGCGCTTATAGCTTGATTCACTGACTTCATCGTCACTCTTACGACGTACCACACGGTAATCTGGGGTTTGCATGTGTGCATCTGGAATGATGTACACTTCAACTTGATGACGCTCTTCAGTAATACGGATCGCTTTACGCTTTTCGTTTAATAAGAAAGCCGCCACATCAACTGGCACAATCGCTTCGATTTGTGTGGTGTTTTCTTTAATGGCTTCTTCTTCCATTAAACGTAAAATTGATAGTGCTAATGATTCAGTACTGCGAATAGTACCTTGGCCATGACAACGAGGGCATAAATGTGCTGCAGACTCTTCTAGTGATGGACGTAGGCGTTGACGCGACATTTCCATTAAACCGAAACGAGAAATACGGCCCAATTGAACACGTGCACGGTCATGGTGTACGGCATCACGCAAACGGTTTTCAACTTCACGTTGATGGCGAACAGGGGTCATATCGATAAAGTCGATAACCACTAAACCACCTAAATCGCGAAGACGTAATTGACGTGCAATTTCATCAGCTGCTTCAAGGTTTGTGTTCAGTGCAGTTTCTTCAATATCACCGCCTTTAGTGGCACGGGCAGAGTTGATATCAATAGACGTTAATGCTTCTGTGGGGTCAATAACAATTGATCCGCCTGATGGTAAACGCACTTCACGTTGGAATGCCGACTCGATTTGAGACTCGATCTGGAAGTGAGTAAATAGAGGCACTTCAGAGTCATATAGTTTGACGCGTTCGACAAAATCAGGACGAACTAAACCAATGTGCAGTTTAGCTTCTTCAAAAATTCGTGGATGATCGATAAGGATTTCACCCACATCACGACGTAAATAGTCACGAATAGCACGAACAATGACGTTGCTTTCTTGATGAATTAAGAAGGGGGCAGCCTTGCTTTGAGCGGCTTCTTGAATTGCATCCCAATGATGTTGTAGTACTTTCAAGTCCCACTTTAGTTCTGTTGACTCTTTGCCTACACCAGCCGTACGCACGATTAAGCCCATACCATTAGGTACTTCTAGCTCAGACATCGCTTCTTTAAGTTCGGTGCGCTCATCACCTTCGATACGACGAGAAATACCGCCAGCACGAGGGTTATTTGGCATTAAGACTAGGTAAGAACCAGCAAGACTAATAAAGGTAGTTAATGCAGCGCCCTTGTTGCCACGTTCTTCTTTATCGATTTGAACAATGACTTCTTGGCCTTCTTGCAGGACTTCTTTGATGTTTGGACGGCCTTGGAAGGAATATCCTTTAGGGAAATATTCACGACCAATTTCTTTTAGAGGTAAAAAACCGTGACGATCTGCACCGTAGTCAACAAATGCGGCTTCAAGTGACGGCTCTACGCGAGTGATTTTACCTTTATAGATATTTGATTTTTTCTGTTCATGACCAGGACTTTCGATATCTAGATCATACAGTTCTTGCCCATCAACTAGGGCTACGCGCAACTCTTCTGATTGAGTTGCATTAATTAACATACGTTTCATGATGACGTGATTCTTCTAAATGAGGTCATCAAACAACACGATCTTTCTGCATTACGGGCCTGAATTAATCGGTATAACCTCACGGCTAGATCCAGGCAATTAGGTGCTCATTACTGTAAAACGCAGTCACTGCGTGTCGCATCCTATTTATGGCTTATTTTCTAGTGTTTACAAAAACAAGGAATTCGTTGACTTACAACCAACCCCATAAATTATGGTATTTTAATCCGTTAATGCCCAAGTCGAATCGGTTTGTTTGATAACAAGCTAAAATGTTGTTCGAATTTGGGGCGATTTACCACAGTTAAATTAAAATCTTTATTGAATACTTACGGTTTAATTGTACAAACGGTTTCTTATCGTTTTTTAATAAATACAACTTGCAAATCAATGATTTGCTACCGGTTAGGTTCATTTTTATAACTGCTAGTTTTTCGCATTTGGTGAAAGTTGTGAACACTTTATCCACTGTTTACTCTCAACCTGTGGGCAAATATAGCAACAATCGCTATTTTCAGCAATCAAAAGCCCATATTCTTTCGTGTATTTATTTGAAGTCCAATGCGGCAATAGCCAAGCATTTACCAGATAAGGTACACTATTACGGTTACTACTATATGGCGCATCATGAATACTGAAACCACCCCCCAAGTTGAATACGTGACTATCGACGAAGATCATTTTGAACAACGCATCGATAATTTTTTGCTGACTAAATTAAAAGGCGTACCGAAAAGCATGATCTATCGGATTGTGCGTAAAGGCGAAGTGCGGGTTAATAAAAAACGCATCAAGCCGGAATATAAATTACAAATCGGAGACATTGTTAGGGTTCCGCCTGTTCGTGTTGCCGAAAAAGACAATCGCAAGGCGCCATCGCCTAATTTATCAAGAGTGTCTCAGCTTGAAGAACGTATCATCCATGAAGATAATCATTTAATTGTGTTAAACAAGCCTGCCGGTATTGCAGTACATGGCGGAAGTGGTGTGGATTATGGTGTGATTGAAGGCTTACGCTCATTGCGTCCACAGCAAAAATTTTTAGAGTTAGTACATCGTTTAGATAAAGATACGTCTGGTGTGTTGCTTGTGGCTAAAAAACGCAGTGCCTTGAAGCATCTGCATGAACAATTACGCAGTAAAACCATGCAAAAAGATTATTTAGCCTTGGTGCGTGGCGAATGGCAGGCAAGTGATAAAGTGGTTAAAGCACCACTGTTAAAAATCACTTTAAAGTCGGGCGAACGCATTGTGCGAGTCAATAAAGAGGGTAAAGAGTCTGAAACCCGCTATAAGATTATGCAGCGTTACCAAGGTTGTACTTTAGTTAAGGCTAGTCCTGTTACAGGACGAACCCATCAGATACGAGTGCATTGTCAGTATGCTGGTCATGCTATTGCTTGTGATGATAAATACAGTGAGCAGCAATTTGATGACAGTATGCGGGCCTTAGGTTTAGACCGTTTGTTTTTGCATGCCGCAGAACTTAAATTTACTCATCCTGAAAATGATCAAGTTATGCAGGTTAAAGCGCCTTTAGACCCAGTGCTACTGAGTACACTTGAGAAGTTGAAAAGAGTATAAAGGCACTCAGCAAATAAAGTAGGGCATTATATTGAACAGTAAAGAGAAAGCTTTTGACCTGGTTATTTTTGATTGGGATGGCACGCTAATGGACACTGTGGGCAAAATCGTGTCTTGCATGCAAAATGTCGCTCAAGAATTAATGTTACCCATTCCATCCGAGCAGCAAGTGAGAGATGTCATTGGTTTATCTTTACCCCAAATTATGCCGATTTTATTTGCTGATCATCAAAACCATCAACAAATTATTGATTGTTATCGACGTCACCATCTTGCGAGTGAGCTACTTACGCCTTTATTCGATGGCGTCGAATTACTGATCCGTAATCTATTTGATGCGGGTTATCATTTAGCTATTGCTACAGGGAAAGGTCGACAAGGTCTTGATAATGTATTAGCTCTCACAGGGTTAGGCGATTATTTTCATGCGACCCGTTGCGCCGATGACGCACAAAGTAAGCCGCATCCTGAGATGCTGTATTCGTTATTGGCTCATTTTGATGTTACCGCAGACAGAGCCATTATGATTGGCGATTCTATTCACGACTTAGCCATGGCCAATAATGCTGGCATGGCAAGTATAGGTGTGAGTTATGGTGCCCATAATGAATCAAGACTCAATCTATTAAACCCGCGTGCTATTGTTGACCAGCCTTGTGCGATTCGTGACTATCTTTAATTTTTATGGCCGATGTGATGATGATAGTCGCATTACAGCATTGAAGATAAGTGTGTCCGACGCTGTATAGTATTCGCTTCTGTGTGATACTCAGCTTACTTCTGTGTTATGTCTTTTGTTATGACCATATCAAGTACAAACAGCATTATCTATCCCCATCTCCCCTTATTAAATTCGATATCAGTATTTGTTGGTTGAGCATTCTGGTGCTTGACTGAGCACATCTACACCGTGCTGAGCGAGTAAATCTATCAGTTTAATTAATGGTAGACCGATTAGGGTGTTAGGGTCATCACCTTCTAAACGCTCAAACAGAGCTATACCTAACCCTTCACATTTGAAACTTCCGGCGCAATATAATGGTTGTTCTGTATTGATGTAGTAGCGAATTTGCTCCACTGATAAATGTTTAAAATGAACCGTGAACGGTTCAACACAAGATAACATTTGTTGATTGGCACTATTGAATACTGCAAGGCCGGTATAAAAAGTAATTGCTTGACCTGATGCCGCGCTTAATTGCGCTATCGCATTGTCTACTGTGTGAGGCTTACCAATAATTTGACCGTTAATCAGTGCAACTTGATCCGAACCAATAATTAATTGCGGCACTGATTTGTTCTCTATTAGTTGGGCGCCTGCGAATGCTTTTTGTTCGGCTAAGCGTTTGACTAAAGATAATGCGGTTTCATTTTTTGCTGGGGATTCATCGATATTAGGGTTAACACAGTTAAACGGCAGCATTAATTTAGCTAATAATTGCTGACGAAAAGGTGAGGTTGATGCAAGTACAAGATTGAATTCCATTGGCTTTGTTTCAGTATTTGTTGGCTAATAACAGAATATTAGTCAGTTTACTGTATTCATCTATGCAAATGGAGCATTTTTCTCGAGTAATGCTTGTGTGATTGGGTTGGGTTCGGTAAAATTTGTCAACTTTCAAATTCAATGCCGGATTTAAAGAGTACCTAAAGTTCGTTATTAGGTGAGGTTACCGTATTTTTACGGAAATTTTCTTTGACTCCAGCGTTTTCAAACTATAATATGCGCGCCTTATGCAAACAGTAAAGATACCGGTTTCAATTGATCCTATACGCGCTGCCTCTAGCGGCCTTCGTTATGAAGGTATCATTTTAGGCAAGCAACTAAAGCGATTAAGCGAGTTATGTGCCGGCGACTGTTCCGACGTAGTTGTGTCGTTGGAATGTGGCGTCGATTTACAGGGGATAGTCTACCTTCGCGGGAAGGCTGTGACGGAGCTCACTCTGCTATGTCAACGTTGCATGACACAATTTACTACTGAGGTTACGGTCGACTTTTGTTTTAGTCCTTGTAAGACTGAGGCAGAAATCGATGAGCTCCCGGATGCGTATGACCCAATTGAGTGTAATGAGATTGGTGAAGTACGTCTGCATCAATTGATTGAAGATGAATTGATAGTCGCTATGCCTATCATCCCGATGCACGATGATAATAATTGTAAGTCTGGGTCGAAAGATATAGTTGTAGGCGAGATCGAACCCGCTCATGAGGAGCGTCCAAATCCGTTTGCAGTGTTAGAAAAACTGAAGAGCAAGTAATCGTAGGAGACAGGTCCAATGGCTGTACAACAGAATAAAAAATCACGTTCAAAGCGCGGAATGCGTCGTTCACATGATTCATTGAGCACTGCTCAATTGTCAGTAGACGCAACTAGTGGTGAATTACATCTACGTCACAACGTGACTGCCGATGGTTTTTACCGCGGTAAAAAGGTTATCAACAAGTAATTTGTTGCTAATTGAATGACAAATCTGACGCTTGCGTTAGATGCGATGGGGGGCGATCACGGTCCCCACGTGACAGTGCCTGCAGCCTTGCAGGCATTGAAATTTAATACATCCCTAAAAATTATTTTGGTTGGCAATCAAACCGAAATAGAAAAATATATCCCTCAAGCTGATCCAACAACTTTATCCCGCATTGAAATAATTCATACCACTGAAGCTGTCACTATGTGTGATAGGCCCATTCATGCTTTGCGTTCACGTAAAAATAGCTCAATGAAAATTGCTATTGAACTTGTGCGCGATGGAAAAGCAGCTGCCTGCGTTAGCGCGGGTAACACGGGGGCGTTGATGGCGATGGCTAAGGTATTATTAAAAACCTTACCAGGCATTGATAGACCAGCATTGGTATCTTGTTTACCAGCTATGACAGGCAAGCCTGTTTATCTGCTGGATTTAGGCGCCAATGTTTCTTGCGATTCCGAGACTTTATTTCAGTTTGCTATTATGGGGTCGGTATTGTGTGAAGCTGTTCATAAAAAGTCCCGGCCGAAAGTGGCATTATTGAACGTTGGTATTGAAGCGATTAAAGGGAATGACCAAGTCCAACAGGCTGGCCAAATTCTTCAACATACGGACCAAATTAATTATATTGGTTTTGTAGAAGGCGATGAAATTTATACCGGTAATGTTGATGTGATCGTTTGTGACGGATTTGTCGGCAACATCACCTTAAAAACCTCAGAGGGCATTGCCAAGCTATTAGTTCATCAATTAAAACGCGGCTTAAATGATGGTTTTTTTGTGCGTTTACTCTCCAAACTCATCGCTCCTCGCATACAAGCAGTACTCAGTAAGATGAACCCCGACCACTATAACGGTGCAAGTCTGATAGGATTGCGCGGAATAGTAGTAAAGAGTCATGGTAACGCGGATGAAGCTGCATTTTTACAAGCATTAAATTTAGCAGCAACAGAAGCAAAACGTCGTCTTCCTGAAATGATTAAAGATCGTTTGGAGTCGATTCTTTTAGACATCAATAGCTGATCTCATATATGCACACAAAAATTCTCGGAACAGGTAGCTATCTACCTGTGCAAGTTCGTAGCAATCAAGATCTTGAAAAAATGGTTGAAACCAGTGACCAATGGATTGTTGATCGAACCGGTATCTCTGAGCGGCGTATTGCTGCAACAGACGAATCGGTTTCAACAATGGGTTATCAAGCGGCATTAAAAGCGCTTGAAATGGCTGGGATAGAAGCCAGTGATCTTGATATGATTGTTTGCGGAACCACAAGTGCATCAAACGCATTTCCTGCAGCAGCATGCGAAATTCAAGCCTTATTAGGCGTCAAAAATATTCCTGCCTTTGATATTGCAGCAGCATGTTCTGGTTTTATTTATGCCTTATCCGTTGCAGATCAATTTGTTAAAAATGGTTCTGCTAAAAAAGTATTAGTCATTGGTTCAGATGTATTGTCGCGGATGTGTGATCCTTCTGATCGCTCCACGGTGATTTTGTTTGGTGATGGCGCTGGCGCTGCGATTATTGGTGTCAGTGATACCCCAGGTATAATTGCAACCCATATTTATGCCGATGGTAGCCAAGGGGACTTATTAAAATGTTCTTTCCCGCCTCGCGCCAATGAAAGTTCTACAGCGGTCGGTTTTATGACGATGAAAGGCAACGATGTCTTTAAAGTGGCCGTGACACAGTTATCGAATGTCGTCACCGAAACCCTGCGCCTTAATAATGTCGATAAATCTGAAATTGACTGGTTAGTACCACATCAAGCTAACTTTCGCATTATCAATGCCACAGCAAAAAAATTGAACATGAGCTTAGATAAAGTGGTGCTTACCTTAGCTAGGCATGGTAATACCTCAGCCGCTTCCGTACCAATTGCATTAGATGAAGCCGTTCGTGATGGCCGAATTCAGCGTGGGCAATTACTATTGCTTGAAGCCTTCGGTGGCGGTTTCGCTTGGGGCAGTGCATTAATTCGTTTTTAATTTTCAAATTATTTTTATACAGGTAACCGTTTATGGAAAATGTTGCTTTTGTATTCCCTGGTCAAGGTTCTCAGGCCGTAGGGATGTTAGCTGAATTGGCTCAAACTCATGCCATTATTGGCCAAACCTTTGCCGAGGCGAGTGATGCTTTAGGTTATGATTTATGGGATCTTGTTGCCAATGGCCCTGCTGAAACCTTAAATGAAACCGATAAAACTCAGCCTGCATTACTCACCGCAAGTGTCGCTATTTGGCGGGCATATCTAGCGTCTAACAAGCCTATGCCTTCAATACTTGCAGGCCATAGTCTTGGAGAATATTCTGCTTTAGTATGTGCCGGGGTGATTGAATTTACCGATGCTGTTAAATTGGTTGAGCTACGCGGGAAATTAATGCAACAAGCTGTACCTGCGGGTTCTGGAGCTATGTTTGCCATTATTGGACTTGCTGATGAGGCTATTGCCACTGCATGTGCGGAATCTGCGCAAGGTGATGTAGTGAGTCCTGTGAATTACAATAGTCCAGGGCAAGTTGTTATAGCGGGTGAAAAAGCCGCTGTAGAGCGCGCAGCCGCTGCGTGTAAAGCTGCAGGTGCTAAAATGGCAGTCGCGCTACCTGTTAGCGTTCCGTCCCATTGTGCATTAATGAAGCCTGCAGCCGATGAATTAGCTAAAGCCTTAATTGAGATGACGTTTTCTGAGCCTAACATCAAGGTAATCAATAACGTTGATGTGGCAATGCCAACCGACGCTCAAGCAATTAAAGATGCGTTAGTGCGCCAATTGTATTGCCCGGTACGGTGGAGCGAAACTGTTGAGTTTATGGCGACACAAGGTGTTACAAAATTAGTAGAGTGTGGACCTGGTAAAGTATTAACCGGTTTAACAAAAAGAATTAATAAATCGATATCCGCTCAAGCGGTTAATGATGTTGCTTCATTCGCAGCATTAGTCGAATAAAGGAGTTGATATGAGCTTTAGCATTAATTTAGACGGTAAGGTTGCATTAGTCACAGGTGCTAGCCGTGGTATTGGCCGCGCAATTGCAGAGTCGTTAGTACAAGCGGGTGCCATGGTTATTGGCACAGCAACCAGTGAAAAAGGTGCAGCGGCGATTCAAGCTTACCTAGGTGACAAAGGCTTCGGGATGGTGTTAAATGTCACTGATAGCCAGTCAGTGGCTGATTTATATAGCCAGATCAAAGAAAAAGCCGGTGAAGTTGATATTCTTATTAACAACGCAGGCATTACTCGTGATAATTTACTGATGCGAATGAAAGATGATGAGTGGCAAGATATCATTGACACCAATTTGACATCATTATTTAAATTGTCTAAACCAGTAATGCGATCTATGATGAAAAAACGTTTCGGACGTATAATCAGCATTGGATCAGTTGTGGGTACAATGGGTAATGCTGGCCAAGTTAATTACTCGGCGGCTAAAGCGGGTTTGATTGGATTTACAAAATCTCTTGCAAGAGAGGTTGCATCTCGTCAAATAACAGTGAATGCTATTGCACCTGGATTTATTCAGACAGATATGACAGATGAGCTGACAGTAGAGCAGCAACAAGCTATCATGTCGCAAGTTCCGATGGAACGATTAGGGCAAGCACAAGAAATTGCCAATGCAGTATTGTTTTTGGCCTCGGATTCAGCCGCTTACATCACAGGCGAAACATTGCATGTGAATGGCGGCATGTACATGGTTTAAGAGCGATAGGTAGGTAACTACCTTCATTTGAGTCAGTGTTAGTGATAATTCAATGTCATTTTTTGTGGTTAGACCACAAAATCTAAGCTTGCATTGTTATCTAATTCGAATAAACTACTCGCAATCTTACGCAAGTGCGTAATTTGAATAGGAAAGAAAACTAATGAGCAACATCGAAGAACGTGTAAAGAAAATCATCATCGAGCAACTTGGCGTTAAAGAAGAAGACGTTAAATCAGCTGCTTCTTTTGTAGACGATTTAGGCGCTGATTCTCTAGACACTGTTGAATTGGTTATGGCTCTAGAAGAAGAGTTTGATACCGAGATCCCTGACGAAGAAGCTGAAAAGATCACTACTGTTCAAGCAGCGATCGATTACGTTTCTAAGAATCAGTAATCAAGAATTCACAAAAACAGGCGGCATTTATGCCGCCTGTTTTTGTTTAAAGCATTTGTAAACGCTCGTTCCATTTAATTGCACTAGAACACCCTTCCTTATATCTCTTTAGCTTTATCGCAATAATGGCATCGTGGCAGATTTTATTTAAAGGTGAATATCATGTCTAAACGTCGTGTCGTCATCACAGGTCTCGGTCTTGTGACTCCTGTGGGTAATGATGTCGAATCTTCTTGGAATGCCTTATTGGCTGGTCACAGTGGTATTGCTCCTATTATTAAGTTTGATGCGAGTGAATATAGCACTCGTTTTAGCGGCTCAGTCAAAGATTTTGATATCGAAAAATACTTAACCAAAAAAGATGCCCGTAAAATGGATTTATTTATCCAGTACGGTATGGCTGCGGGTATTCAAGCGGTGCAAGATTCTGGCCTCGATATGAGCCAAGAGAATCCCGCTCGAATCGGTACCGCGATTGGTGCAGGTATGGGCGGCATGTGGTTAATTGAACAAGGTCATTCGGCTTTGCTCAATGGCGGACCGCGCAAAGTGTCACCATTTTTTGTCCCTAGTACCATTATCAACATGATAGCGGGTCATTTGTCGATTATGTATGGCATGACAGGTCCTAACTTTGCAGTGACAACGGCTTGTACTACGGGTGTACACAATATCGGTTTTGCCGCACGTACTATTGCTTATGGTGATGCCGATGTAATGGTTGCCGGTGGCGCTGAAGATGTGACTAGTCCATTAGGTGTTGCAGGTTTTAGTGCAGCTAAAGCATTGTCTACTCGTAATGACGATCCCAAAGCAGCCAGTCGTCCTTGGGACAAAGACCGTGACGGCTTTGTTATTGGTGATGGTGCCGGTGTCATTGTGATGGAAGAATATGAACGAGCTAAAGCCCGCGGAGCTAAAATTTACGGCGAGTTAGTTGGTTTTGGTATGAGTGGTGATGCATTCCACATGACATCGCCACCTAGTGATGGTGCGGGTGCTGCGGCGGCAATGGTTAATGCCATTAATGATGCTCAAATTGAAAAAGAGCAAGTGGGCTATATTAATGCCCATGGCACATCTACCAATGCGGGTGATAAAGCTGAAGCTGCAGCTGTAAAGTCGGTATTTGGCCCTTATGCTTATGAGGTGCTGGTGAGTTCGACTAAATCAATGACCGGACATTTATTAGGTGCCGCGGGGGCGGTAGAGGCCATTTTCACTTTGCTTGCGCTGCGCGATCAACATGTTCCACCAACGATTAATTTAGACAATCCAGATGAAGGTTGCGACTTAGATTTTGTTGCCCATACATCTCGTCGCCATCAATTTGATTATGCTTTATGTAACTCATTTGGTTTCGGCGGCACCAATGGTTCTTTATTATTCAAAAAAATCGATTAGTTTCGTTAAGCTAAAAAAAGCGCCTCTGGCGCTTTTTTTGTAATAACACAAAGTGTATCGTTATTTATAGGTACATCTTGCGATCATCAGGAGGTTTTATGGCCGGTAAAGATAGACAACTTACACTACGTTTTTTGGCTGAGCCTGCAGATGTCAATTTTGGTGGAAAGGTGCACGGCGGTGCGGTTATGAAATGGATCGATTTAGCCGCTTATGCCGCAGCCGCAGGATGGAGTGGTAAATACTGTATTACGGTTTACGCTGGTGGTATTCGCTTTGTTAAACCTATTCACGTAGGTAATATTGTTGAAGTGACTGGTAAAGTGATTTATACCGGTACTACTTCGATGCATATCGCTATTGACGTTAAAGCCGGTGACCCTAAAGAGTCAGAACGTCATTTAACCACCCATTGTATTGTCATTATGGTTGCTGTAGATGATGACGGTAATCCTATCTCAGTTCCAGAATGGATCCCCACTACCGCTGATGATATTCGTTTGCGTGATAGTGCTATGCGATTAATGGATATGCGTAAACGTATTGGGGCTGAAATGGAAGCCCACGTTAAACCTTCAGTTGTTTAAATAAAGAGGATGATATGGCCAAAGTAGCATTTATTGGTTTAGGCGTTATGGGATACCCTATGGCGGGACATTTAGTTAAGCAAGGGCATGATGTTACTGTGTACAACCGCACTGCCAGTAAAGCTCAACAATGGGTTGAACAGCATGGTGGTAAGGCTGCAGATACGCCAAAAGATGCAGCTAAAGGTCAAGATATTGTTTTTACCTGTGTGGGTAATGATGATGACTTACGCCAGGTCGTCTTAGGTGAACATGGTGTCGTTCATGGCATGCATGCGGGGGCCATTTTAGTTGACCATACTACGGCTTCTGCCGATGTTGCCCGTGAAATTGCTGCATATATTGAGCCGCTAAGTATCGCTTTTTTAGATGCGCCTGTTTCTGGTGGTCAAGCGGGTGCCGAGAATGGTGTATTAACGGTAATGATGGGTGGCGAGCAAGCGCATTTTGATACAGTTAAGCCTGTTATTGAAGCGTATAGTCGTTGCGCTGAGCTATTGGGGCCTGTCGGTGCGGGACAATTAACCAAAATGGTTAACCAAATCTGTATTGCTGGTGTGGTGCAAGGTTTAGCGGAAGGACTTCATTTTGCTAAAAGTGCCGGTTTAGATGGCTTGAAAGTGATTGAGGTCATCAGCAAAGGTGCAGCGCAAAGTTGGCAGATGGAAAACCGCTATCAAACCATGTGGCAAGGTAAATACGATTTTGGTTTTGCTATTGATTGGATGCGTAAAGATTTAGGCATTGCCCTCGATGAAGCTCGTCGCAATGGCAGCCATTTACCCGTAGCTGCGTTAGTTGATCAGTTTTACTCAGAGGTTCAGGCCATGAAAGGTAACCGCTGGGATACCTCTAGTTTACTTGCTCGTCTGGAAAAATCGCGTGATTAGTATTCTTAATTTGTTGTAATAAAGTGCTATTACAGTAAAAAGCTCCGATTTTTATCGGGGCTTTTTTATTGACGATAAATAAGTAAATCGTCATTTATCTGCGTTCGTCTTTTTAATGCTAGTAAATTTATTGAATAAAAACCATCGAGTTACATGATGTAGCGCACATATTCAAAGTATTAACGCTGCTATTATCATTCCATCTAAATTAATTTTGCTTAAAGTGGATTGATTAACTAAGTTTATATTGCCCATCAATTTTAGACTATTTTATAAGTTGTTTAATAAATCGTTGGTAAATCATTTATAAACTAGGTTGTTGAGTAAGCCATAAGTAAAGTGTTGTGCTGCAGTGTGATGACCCGCGTCAGATAAAAAGAATGTGGGCATACGCTAAATTGGAGGAATGAATAGTGAACAATAAACTACTAAGCACATTGTTTGCGGCTGGTTTTGCGGTAATGATGATGTCTTCTGCATCATTTGCTGCTGATCAGACGCTCGCAGAGTTTCACGTTGAGATGGGTGGTTGTGAAAACTGTCATGCTAATGAAGAACCGTCTGCTGATGGTGCTTATGAATTTGAACAATGTCAAAGTTGTCATGGCACACTAGCCGAAATGGACGAAAATCATAAACCACATGATGGTGTCTTAATGTGCGCAGATTGTCATGCACCACATGAAGCCAAAGTAGGTGATAAACCAACATGTGATACATGCCATGATGATGGTCGTACAGCAAAATAAGCTATCTTTGATGGCAAAAAATACCGACATTTTGTCGGTATTTTTGTTTCTATTAGACGAATGTTACCGTGTTATTGTTGCTAGAAATATCTTCTTGTCACTGAATAAAGAGTATCCAATCAAGTTACGCTTATCAAAAGTGGTCCTGGCATAGACCTTTTCTGCTCATTAACCATCATCTAGATAAGTAATCTCAATAACGTTTTTATATGACTTAGCCGTGTCAATTTGACTGGGCTAGTGGAGATAATGGCTCAAAACTGTCACGTCATTTTTATTTTATTAGCTTAAAGTTAGGCATTCTTCAATCAAGTTAACTAGAATGAGATAACGTCAATAATCAATCGCCAATCAGTACTAAGCACTAGTATTAAGGTCTATTTTTGATTGTTTTCATTATTCTTTTGACTGATATGCAGACGAGGCCATGGTTGTTAGTATTACCTTGTTTGAATATAGGTTTAGCATTGAAGGCTGTTGATTTAATCACATGGAGTGTATCAAATGTTTAAAGTCGTAAATTGGATGATAGTATCGAGGTCTGAGTTATTAGTCGATTTGCTCGATTGCCGATGGCCACAAGAGTTTTTGGTTAAATTAACTAAAACCCAGCCTAGCAATATGGCTAAAATGTTAGCAGTTGAACCGATTGTGATAGTTTTTTTTGACCTATCAACCATCGATTTACAACAAGCCTATCAATTACAACGCCTGATTGAACGTGAATATTGCTCCATTCATACTGTGTTTATCAATTTCCCTAAGCAGCTTGATACCCGATTCCTTATTCATCCTTTAACGATAGGGGTGTTTTATACTGATAGCAGCCTTGCAGAAATTAGCATTGGTTTAAATGACATAATGAAAGGTCGAAGAGTCATACCTCAGGATTTATTACGTTCAATGGTGGACGATGATAATCATGATGATAATGAGCAGTTAACAATCCGCGAACGTGAAGTGCTACAAACTTTGCTAACTGGCAGTACCAATTTAGACATAGCTAACCAATTATTTGTAAGTGAATCAACCATCAAAACGCATTTATATCGCGCCTTTAGAAAAATCGGTGTGTCTAGTCGTGGCCAAGCAATTGCTTGGGCGCAAACTCACATGCATGAAGTAAGGTTATAAGCACTTGCTTGTCGGTTCATCATATGGCGAAAAAACACAAGATAAAAAGAGGTATTCAGAGATACCTCTTTTTATTTTTGAGTGATTAACCAAGCCACAATGATATTTTAGATGCATCTTTGATGCTAAGGGAAATAGTATCTAAAGCGGCTTCACTAATTGGCAAGGTTCCTTGCATCAGTTCATCACGTCTAAACCAGTGTAGGCTGATTTGCTCACCAACAGTCAAGCTTTGCAATTGCTGTTCAAATTGTGCTGTAACTTGTAAATTATCTGCTGCAATTAATAAATCACCCGCACTAAGACCCGCTTGATGGGCCGGACTGTGTTGGATGACGCTCAACACTTTTAAGCCCAATGATTCCGTTTTTGTTCTAGCACCAAAGCCAATGTTAAAGCCTTTAGCATCACCGCCACCTAAATCTGTGTTACCTTCGCTTGCTCGAAGCGTCATAGACACCCCAACCTGAGCCAGTAAGGCTTCAAGCGGTATATCATCACAGCTATTGAGGTAAGCAAATACATCATCACATGGACGTTTTAGGATGGTTTCAACAATCCGTTGATGGCTGAGCGGATCGGTACCGACACCGGTTAAGCCGTATTGTTGCCAAAGCTGACGCATAACATCGTCTAAACTTTTTTGCCCCTGGGTTTCAATGCGAAGGGTTAAATCTAAAAATAACCCAAATAGTGCCCCTTTGGTGTAATAGCTGACAATGGCATTAGCGGCATTTTCATCTTGCTTATAAAACTTGGTCCAAGCATTAAAACTTGACTGTTTTAGGGTTTGCTTAAAACGACCTTGACCTCTATATACTCGGGTCATAATTTGGCTAAGCAAGGTAAGGTAAGCGGCTTGATCAATACATTGAGATTTAAAGGTAATTAAATCATCATAGTACGAAGTAATCCCCTCATATGCCCATAGTTGCTCTGTGTAAGACTCTTGCGATAAATCAAATGGGCTAAATTCAGCCGGTTTAATTCGTTTCACATTCCATGAGTGAAAGTATTCATGGCTGCACAGTGACAAATAAGTGCGGTAACCTTTATCGACTGGTGCTTCTAATGACTGAGGTAAATCATTACGTGAACACATTAGTGCAGTTGAGGCTTTATGCTCTAAGCCACCAAAACCATTGTCTAAAACAGTGGTCATAAATACATAGCGTTCAAAAGGAGCTGGCGTGCCAAATAAATTGATTTGGTATTCGCATATGGCTTTAAGGTCTTTGGCTAAGCGAGCCATGTTGGCTCTATGCTTACCACTTAATACGATATCGTGAGGCACGCCGGCTACATAAAATGTCTCTATGGTTAGCTCGCCCATTTCAACCGGATGATCGATTAAGTCGTCATAGTTTTCCGCGCTAAAATCACCAAAGCCGAATTGCTCGCCAGTGGTTCGAGTCATGCTGGTGGCCAAGGTCCAATGGGATAATTCAGCTAGTGCTGGTGTTGCAATTGTGACTCTATGAGATTGAGATTCCAGCCCTTTGGCGGCTAAAAACACACTACTGCCATTGAAGAAGCCATGATTAGTGTCCAAATGTGCAGTGCGGACAGACAAGTCCCAAGCATAAATTTGGTAGCATAAGGTAATATGGCTACCCTGATTATTTAACTGCCAGGTTTGTTTGTCTAATTGAGTAACGGATAGCGGTTGTTGATTTTCTTTAGCATCAATGTCAATTATGTTTTTAGCAAAATCGCGGATCATGTAGCTACCGGGTAGCCAAGCGGGTAAACAAAAAACTTGTGATGGAGATGCTTCAGAGACAGTTAACGTGACTTCAAATAAGTGTGCTTTTGGATCGATCGCATGGATATGGTAATGCATAAAGAATTCCGAATAAGTAGGCGAGTCACAATCAAAACGATTGAGCTATAATCGACAATGCTGCCAAAAATGCCGACGTTAAGCAAACGAATCCCATTTTGAGCAAAAGATTATCCATAATGAGCGGTTTTACTGGAGTGATAGTTCAAAGAATTGATAGTATTATCAAAAGCAACAATGCAGTTATTTAATGAGGGCCCCAAAATGGCTGAAGAAACCATATTTAGCAAAATTATTCGTCGTGAAATTCCAGCGGATATTTTATATCAAGATGATTTAGTTACTGCATTTAGGGATATTGCACCGCAAGCTCCTACCCATATTTTGATTATTCCTAACCATCTAATCGCCACGACTAATGACGTTAAGGCCTCTGATGAACAAGCATTAGGCCGGATGATGACGGTCGCGGCTAAACTTGCTGATGAAGCCGGTATTGCACAAGACGGTTATCGATTAATTATGAATTGTAATAAACACGCTGGCCAAGAGGTTTATCATATCCATATACATCTTTTGGGCGGTAAGCCGTTAGGCCCAATGCTGAGTCGTGACTAATGAAAATCAACAGCGATTTTTTTCCGTTAACCGAAGTGGCCAGTCGATTTGTTAATCAGTTAGCTCAATGCCGCCGTTTAGGGCTTACTGTCCAAGAGGCCAGTGAGCATCACGTGCTTATTGAGTTACCTTACAGCCAAGACATCATTGGTTATCCTGACACCGGGGTGATCCATGGCGGGGTGATTACCACCCTAATAGACACCGCCTGTGGCACGGCAGTGGTATGTGCAATATTAAAAAAATATCAATCGTTAGAATTGTCACCGACACTGGATTTACGGGTCGATTACATGAAACCTGCTGAGCCGCATAAATCGGTTTATGGGTTTGCAGAATGCTATCGATTATCGCCAAGCGTGGCTTTTACCCGCGCGATAGCTTACCAAGACAGTATTGATGAACCTATTGCTCACGCTGTGGGATCGTTTATGCGCATTAGCCCAGAAATGGTTGGTGAATCGTTTCGGCAAGCATTAATGGGTAATTTGCCGGAGACGAAATCATGAGTGAACCAAGCAATATCAGTACGCAAACGGGTTTAGATGTTCAAGATGTGGTCAAACGGGCCATAGAGTTAAATGATTATAGTTATCTTCTTGAAAAAGTACCTTACTCACAATTTATAGGTATGTCTGTGGCGCGTTTTGGCGATGAAATGGTATTTAAATTACCCGCTAAAGATGACAATATTGGTAATCCTATATTACCTGCTATTCACGGTGGTGTGCTTGCTGGGTTTATGGAAATGTCAGCTATTGTGCAGTTAATGGTGTTTATGCAAGCTAAGAAAGTGCCTAAAATTGTCGATTTTTCAATTGATTATTTACGCGCAGGTTTGCATCAAGACACCTTTGCTGAATGCAAAATTACTCGCCAAGGTCGTAGAGTAGCAAACGTCAGCATGAACTGTTGGCAAACCAACCGCAAGCAGCTGATTGCGACAGCACGAGCACATTTTCTACTGGATTAGTCATGATGTGCTGCTGTGTTAGAGACAAGTTCAATTGCATCTATTTATTAAGGGAATATTGTATGAAAACATCATTACTATGTCTTATCGCTTCTGCGCTGTTACTTTCGGCTTGTGCGCATAATACTGCGGGTATCTCTGCTAATTCTAGTGGCCAACTTAGGGTTGATAATACCTCATTTGCTCGTGACGTTAACGTGACCGATGTTTCATCACTTATGGTCGCGGACTTAATCAAAGCGTCAGCATTGATTCAAAGCCAATCGAGTACTGATTTGCGTATTCAATACAAATTCACTTGGTTCGATGCGAGTGGATTTACCGTTGAAGATGAAGCAAGCAGCTGGAAATCAGTTAAGTTACATGGCAAGCAGCAGTTACAAGTCGGTGCGGTTGCGCCCAATTCGCAAGTCACCCGATTTGAGGTCTATGTGAGGCAAGCATTCTCCAATTAGACTCCATTATCATTAGCTTTAAGCTTATTTATGACAATAATCGATGTGATTTAGTGTGAGGGTTAATTAATTGCATTGTTGAGTTATCAAATTGTGTCACTGCTCGTGTATTCATATTGAAGTTAGTTTATAATCGAGACCGCCAAGGGGTGTTCAGTAAAACCTGAACTGAGATGTCTGTATGACGAACCCTTAGAACCTGATCCGGCTTATACCGGCGTAGGAATGGGCCACACTATAACTCGGTGCACCTCTTATTCGCTACTCTTGCCGGATCTCAAAATTACTATTTGAGGTCCTATGTTCACGAAAAATTCTATTAGATTACATCACACCCCCATTGCCTTAGCGGTGATTACAGCCATAAGCTCACCTATTGCTATGGCTAAAACCGCTGATGTTGAACGCGTAACACCTGAATATGAAAAAATGGAAGTCATTGTCGTTAATGCTGATTTTAGTAATATCAGCCTTGAGAAAATGCCCTCCAGTGTCACCGTTATTGATGCGCAACAATTAGAAGATGAAGGCGCACAGCATTTTGAAGATGTGCTCAATTCGATTGCTAACTTTAATTGGTCTGGTGGTAGCTCTCGACCTAAATACTTCCAAATTCGAGGTGTTGGTGAGCAAGAGCAATATCAAGGTGCACCTAACTCATCAGTTGGTTTTGTGGTCGATGACATCGATCTATCAGGCCTTGGCATGGTATCGAGTATGTACGACATGCAACAGGTTGAAGTGTTGCGTGGTCCACAGGGGACTCAGTATGGTGCCAACGCATTAGCCGGATTAATTTACCTAAAAAGTAACGATCCTACAGAGTCGTTTGAGCATGGCGCAAAAGTCAGCTTAGGTGACGATAACCTGCGCACTCTGTCAGGATTCAGCTCCGGCCCGCTTAATGATTCAGGCAAACTACTCTACCGGGTATCGTTAGAGCAACATAACCAAAATGGTTATCGTGACAATCTTTATCTTAATCGCGACGATACCAATGAGCGTGACGAATTGACTGCCAGAGCGAAGTTACGTTGGTATGCGACTGACGATTTGCAAGTTGATTTAACCTTGTTACATGCAAACTTTGATAATGGCTACGATGTGTGGACATTAGACAATAATCCCAGCAATACTTTAACTGACCAACCTGGCGTTGATACGCAAAAAACCTCCGGTGCTGGGATTAAATTTATTTATTCTGGTATACCAACATTTGATTTCACGTCGTTAACCTCGTTTGCGCAAACCGACCACCATAATGGTTATGATGGCGATTGGGCTAATCCAGAATATTGGGCAAGCAAACAATGTGCAGCTTATGATGACTCTGGTGCCGTTAATGGCAGCGAACCTTGTGTTTACGATTATACCTGGGATAAAAAGGGCGACCGTAAAACCTTTACCCAAGAATTTCGTCTATCGTCAAAAACCGCTGGGCGTATTTTCGCCGGCAGCACCGACTGGTTAGTTGGCGTGTATGCGATGAATTTACAAGAAGATAATGACTTGTATTCAGAGTACAACACTTATCCAGATGAAGTGCTGCAGTCCAGTTACGATGCGACCAATTATGCGGTATTTGCTCAATTAGACAGCCATTTAGGTGATGAATATTTATTGTCTACAGGACTTCGACTTGAACGTCGTGACAGTGATTATAGTGACAGTAATGAAGATAATTTCGCCCCATCAGAAGATATGTGGGGCGGGCATATTGCGTTATCAAAAGCCATTAATGCTGACCACAATGCCTATGTACGTATTGCCCGCGGTTATAAAGCGGGTGGTTTTAATATGACATTACCAGCTCAATTATCAGACAAAAAAGAGTTCGATACTGAGATCCTATATAACTATGAATTGGGCTTAAAATCGAGCTGGTTTGACGGTGAAGTCGATTCTACATTTGCGTTATTTTATATGGATCGCCAAGATCAACAAGTCGCCGCGTCGTTACAAGATCCCGATAGCCCCCAACGGTTTATTCTATTTACTGAAAATGCAGGTAGCTCGAATAACTATGGTGCAGAACTCGATGCTAAATGGTATTTAACCGAGAATATTGAGTTTTATGGCAGCTTTGGTTGGTTAGAAACCGAATATGGTCAATATCAATACAGCGATAAATATGGCTCAACTGTCGATTTGTCTGGCCGTGAACTGGCTCATTCACCTAACGTTACCTACAGTGCCGGTATGACCTATGTTGCTGACTCTGGTTGGTTTGCCAACGTGAATGCCAGTGGTAAAAGTCAGTTTTATTACTCAGACAGCAACGAGTCCAAGTCAGATGCTTATACCATTTATAATGCCCGTGTAGGTTATGAAACGCCAACTTGGTCGGCTTATTTATGGGGCCGTAATGTGTTTGATGAGCAGTATGGCGTGCGTGGTTTTTACTTTGGCAACGAGCCAGATCAAGGCTGGGTAGATAAACAATATATTCGTTACGGTGACCCTCGCCAGTTAGGTGTGACCTTAGAAGTCCAATTTATGTAATTAAACAAGGCCGCTGTAACTTAATTTACAGCGGTGTTAATTAAGGAATTAACATGAAATTAACAGCAGAAATCAGCATGTATCCGTTGAATGAAAATTATCTTGATCCGATTAAGTGGTTTATCGGCAGACTAGATAGTTATAGCAGTATTGAACGAGTCACTAATGCGATGGCAACACAGGTGTGTGGCGAGTATGCGGATGTAATGTCGATGCTAGCCATTGAAATGCAAGCGGCTCATCAGAAATGGGGCAAGGCTGTGTTCGTGTGTAAATTTATCGGTGGTGAACTTGACCTTGCACATAGCGAATAACATTCATGAATGATTTATTGTTAACGCTGCAACAAGCCTTGAGTGAGGCGTCATTAATGACGTTTTGGGAGGCGATTGCGGTTATGTTAGCCTTGGCTTACTTAATTCTGGCGATGAAGACCAATATTTGGTGCTGGTCTGCCGCATTCGTTAGCACTGCGATTTACACGGTATTATTTTGGAATGTTTCCTTGTTGATGGAATCGGTGCTCAATATCTATTACATGGGGATGGCGGTATACGGTTATTGGTTGTGGTTACATGTACCAGACTTGCAGCATAGAAATTCCCACAATATTGATTCACATAATAATACTCATCACACCATAGATACTCACCAGCTGAATATAACCAGTTGGTCTTGGAGTGCTCATGCCGTTGTGATTAGCGTAACATCATTGGTTTCTATGCTGGTGGGGTATGTTATGGCCAATTATACCTCGGCAGCATTTCCCTATGTTGACGCGGCAACCACGTGTTTTGCGGTAGTAACAACCTACTTAGTCGCCAAAAAAGTGTTGGAGAACTGGCTTTATTGGGTAGTCATTGATTTTGTGTCTATCTATTTGTACTTCCAAAAAGGCTTGATGTTGACCTCTGGGCTGTTTGTTTTATATGTCGCGATGGCCTTGGGTGGCTACATCATGTGGCGCAAGAAATATCGTCACAATATAATACAGCAACAGAATACCATCCAAGAAGTGGTTGGCGCATAGCCAACCACTTTCCCTTTTTAATAGAGTAAATATCAGATGCCACAAGCCTTGTTATCTCTGCCTAATGAGATACTTGATATGATTGAGCAAACGATGCCAGTCCCATTGTTTCAGCAACTTGCTGCACAATGTACGGCGGTAATGGTTTTTAATACAGGCATGAGCAATATTAATATTAAGCTCTGTTGTAACGATGGCGATAAGGTATTAAGAGTCAATCAAGCTCACAGTAATTGGTGTGATAGAAAGCTTGAAGTGGCCTGTTGGCAAGTCGCGATGGCAGCTAACATTGCACCGGCCCTGATTTGGGTCAGTGATAATAATCAAATATATTTAAGTGAGTTTATTGATCAGCAAAACATGGATTGGTCGATCTTGTTTACAATGCGTGGTCAGGCATCGATTCGACAAGCAACAAAGACGCAGATTACAGCAGTGGATGCGGTGCCTTTATTAAGCGAATTATTTCGAACGCTCAGTGGATTACCCATACCGAATAAAAGTATGACTGTGAGCACTCAGTGGCAACAATACGCACATCAATTAGACTCATTAAGTGCATCTCAAACCAATTTGCAGTGGCAACACGCTTGGCAGCAATTATTGCGCTTAAATGGCCTTGTTCGACAGTGGTTATCGCAGCTGGAGGCTTGTGTGTTGCTGCCTGCTTTTTGTCATCGAGATTTGACCCCGCATAATTTACTACTCAGCGGTCATCAATCGCAGCGCTTATTATGCATTGATTATGAATACGCGGTGGCCAGTCATCCGTTATTTGATTTAGCCAGTGTGATCGCCACACATGAGTTATCATCAAGGCAAGTAAATCAATTAGTTGATAGCGTTATCTTGCAGTATTGCCAAACCTCTAATCTTACAGATGTTGCTGCAGCTAAAGCGGCATTACCAGCAGCCATCAATTGTTTTTGGCTATTTTCAGCGATGTGGGCATTATTAATGGCCGCCAAAGAACCACAAAAATCCACACAATACATACATTACTTTACAAAATATTTTACATTAATGACTTGCTAATATGCCCTGATAACGTACAAATAAGATAAGTTTTGCAAAGGGAATCATTTGTGTCTAAAAAATTAATTATCCTGCTGTTAAGTAGTTTATTTTTTGTTGGCTGCTCAACTAAAGTAAGTTACTTCTTTTTGGATTGGGCGATTGAGTGGGAAGTTGAAGAATACGTAGACTTAACCTCAGAGCAACAAGACAAATTTGATCTCATTGTTGAGTCTTTTCTCGTCTGGCATCGCCAGCAAGAGTTGCCACGTTATCGTGATCAACTGTCATTATTATCAAGCTTAACCAATCAGCAGACCATGACGCCAGAGTTATGGCTTGAACAAGTCTCAATGGCAAAAGCTCATTGGTATCGTATTTTCGATTTTGTTATGCCAGATCTGTTACCTCTTATTGCGAGTCTAAGCGATGAACAAGTGGAGCAGATTTTAGTGCAGCTGAAAAAAGAACAGCGAGAGTTAATTGAAGAATATGCAGGTAAAGATCAAGCCGAATTGATAACCGACTCAGACAAAAGAATCGTGAAGCAATTATCTGAATGGACAGGGAATGTGACAGATGAGCAAAAAGGTATTATTCACCAAGCCAATACTGAACGTTTAGCAACATTAGATATGTGGTTAGAGTATCGCCATGAGTGGTTGAGCCAATTTGAACAAGCACTGAAACGCCGCCAGCAAACAGAATATTTTACTCAACAAATGACGTTGTTGATGGTTTCACCTGACGAGCTAAAATCTCAAGTCTATCGAGATAATGTAACTGAAAATACCCGAAAATTCGGTTCAATGTTGATTACTTTAAATCGCACTTTTAGTCCAAAACAACGTAAGCATTTCGATAAAAAACTAACAGAGTTAGTGGATGATTTAACTGAGCTTCATTTAGACAAATAAACAAGCATCTAATGAGTATCATAGCCTCAGCTGAAATCTTTTCTATTCTTCGCGGGTCTCTTGAAGTAATAACGAGATCAGTAGGGATGATTATGCAAATGCTTAGCGGGTTATATCAACAGTTTTTAAATGTCATTAAACACATTCAAGGTTTTGCGCCATTAGCGTTGAGAATTTATTTAGCACCTGTGTTAATGCAAGCCGGTTATAACAAATTATCACATTTTGAAGACTCCGCCGCTTGGTTTGGTAATCCAGATTGGGGATTGGGTTTGCCTATGCCTGAAGTCATGGTAGCAATGGCAGCAGGTACAGAATTGTTTGGTGGTTTTTTACTGCTAATCGGACTTGCTACTCGCATGGTTGCAATGCCTATGATGATGACCATGTGCGTAGCCGCTTTTGCGGTGCACTTACCTAATGGTTGGTTAGCCATTGCCGATCCCAGTTCGTGGTTAGCAAATGAGCAAGTATTAGCATCAGCGGAAAAGTTGGCTGCGGCCAAGTCTATTTTACAACAGCATGGTAACTATGAATGGCTTACCAGCTCAGGTAACTTGGTTATCCTTAATAATGGTATTGAGTTTGCTATGACCTATCTCATCATGTTGTTTGCTCTCTTTGTACTAGGGGGCGGGCGCTACACCAGTGTTGATTATGTTATCGCTCAGCGTTTTTTAAAAAATGCCTGACTAGGATCTGTTTTAATTGAGTCCAAAAAGATCAACCCTGTTTTGAATATATCCCACCCAATAGGTGGGATATTTGTTAATATCGGTACCTGAATTCATTCCAAAGGAGCGTATCTTGGACGCAACACAACTACTCCTGACTCGCCAGTCTACACCACGCCTAATTGCCCCAGCACCAAATGCTGAGCAACTTACATTATTGCTCAATGCCGCTGCAAGAGTGCCTGATCATGGATCATTGAACCCATGGGAATTTATTATCGCAATTGATGATGGTTTAGCTAAATTGGCAGACATTTTCGTTGACGCCGCTAAAATAACGGGAGCCGATGAAGCATTTCTCGCCAAAGTGGCCAATATGCCTTATCGCGCCCCCATGGTCATTACTGTGGTTGCAAAAACACAAGTACACGATAAAGTCCCCATTTTGGAACAGCAAATTGCAGCTGGTTGCGCCACAATGGCAATGCAACAAGCCGCTTTTGCCATTGGACTCGGTGCAGTATGGCGCACTGGTGATTTTGCTTTTGATGCTAATGTACACCAACAATTAGGCTTGTCTAAGCAAGACCAAATTGTCGGTTTTTTATATGTGGGAACACCTGCGGTAACTGCGCCAATAAAACCACTAAAAGAAGGTCAGCAATTCGCTCGCTATTTATAAGCTAAGCCAATACAAGATATGAGCCTTACTTTAACGAATATAAAATGAGGCTCGTTTTGGCGATTCAATAAGCTAATAAAAGCATTTATGTCAATGGCTATTCGTAGAACTCAAGTGGGATCATGTTCTGATAAACATAATAACCTAACGGCCCCATTAACAAACTGAGTGAAGACCACACAATCCGTTGGGCATTTTTGATATGTGCTTTCGACGTTAAGGCTCGATAGCAAAAGTGAATATGTAAAATCAATAATGCAATAAGCATTAAGACTAACGTAATGTCCATATTATCCATGTCATGTTCCTTTGCGTTCCAGCAATGACTTAGTTAAGTATAAGTTTACAATTGAAATCTGTAGTTAAAAGAATAAAAATCCATTTTCTTTAACTGCTATTCATTGTTTATGTTATTTAATTTACTTGAAAAATAAACCAATTCATAGCCTGTAAACCATTAAATATTCATAATTTTTTAATTTTTGCACTAAGGTATGACGCGTCCATCATCATTCGTTGAATGTTTGAACTGGATCTTATTTTGTTGTGGTAACCACAATGGATATTTGTACATCGCCAGAATAAATAATCGGCTATTGACTAGCGTGGCCAACCAAGTATGGACTTTAGGGTAGGGCATGCCGTTAAACCATGCAGGTTCAACATTAGCAAATTGCCTAATAAAGGGAAAAATAGCAAAATCGGCTAAAGTAGGCGTGTCGGTACACAAATACAGGTGTTTTTGTAACTGATTTTCCAGTAACTGAATAAACTGCTCAGCGTGTTGTCGGTAGTATAGTTGACTGTATTCAGGGTACCTGTCTGCATACTTGTATTTATCTAGCCAAGGCTTAAAGTCACAATCGTTAGTATTTATGAGCCTTGTCGTTGTGGGCTTATCTAACCATGACAATAGCGATTGATACTCGCCAGGCGTTAAGTGATGGGTTGCAATATCAGGATACTCAGTTAATGCATAGCGCATGATATCAATGCTTTCACTGATCACTTGGTTGTCCTGTGTGACTAATACGGGCACAGTACCTTTGGCTGATATCGCTAACATCTCCCTAGGTTTATGTTTAAGTTCAATTTCACGTACTAGTGGGTTTAGCTGGCTTAAATGTATCCCCATACGGGCGCGCATTGCATATGGGCAGCGACGAAAGCTATATAAAATGGCACAATTCATTAGATGTCATATAAAATTAAGTCTTACTAATAGAGTAACGCTTTAGAGATAAAAATCCCAAAATAAAATGCAAATCACAGTGAAAACCGTGGTTGGAATTGTTTTAGTATTTTTTTTAGTGTGATTTAGGTATACTTTCGGCCGTTTTTTTGAGTCTGCACACTGTGTGCGGACCTTATTATATGCACTGGAAATTAAGTTCCAGCTAGCGGAGACGCCACTGTTATGCAAGACACTCATCAACACCTTACTCAACACTCTCAGCCAGAGACATTGCAACCCAGCTCTAAAGTTGCGGTGTGCGCATTATATAAATTTGTTGCCTTACCTCATTTTGAAGCTATTCGTCAGCCATTGCTGACTGTGATGGAACAACATGATATCAAAGGAACCTTATTACTGGCCCAAGAAGGGATCAATGGCACCGTTGCTGGACCCCAAGCTGCGATTGAAGATTTATTGACTTGGTTAGACACACAACCAGGTCTTGATAACATTGTCACCAAGTGGTCTTTTGACGATGAAATGCCATTTTACCGCACCAAAGTAAAGCTTAAAAAAGAAATCGTCACTATGGGCGTTGAAGGTATCGACCCGCGTAAAGTGGTAGGTACCTATGTTAAGCCGAAAGACTGGAATGCCCTGATTTCAGATCCTGATGTGGTGCTGGTTGATACTCGTAATGATTACGAAGTGAAGATAGGCACATTTAAAAATGCCGTCAATCCTGTTACCGAGACGTTTCGTGAGTTCCCTGAGTACGTTAAACAAAATCTCGATCCTGCTAAGCATAAAAAAGTGGCGATGTTTTGTACCGGTGGTATTCGTTGTGAAAAATCGACGGCTTATTTAAAAGAGCAGGGCTTTGATGAGGTGTATCATCTTGAAGGTGGCATTTTAAAATATCTTGAAGAAGTCGAGCAAGAACAAAGCCTATGGGAAGGTGAGTGTTTTGTATTTGATAACCGCGTGGCGGTGAATCACAGCCTTGAAAAAGGTCAATACGATCAGTGTAATGCTTGTCGTATGCCGATAACTGAAGCCGAAAAGCAAACTGATGCTTATGTTCAAGGCGTGAGTTGCCCGCATTGCATCGATAAGGTACCCGCTGAGCAGCGTCAGAGATTTATTGAGCGTGAGCGTCAAGTTCAATTAGCCAAACAACGTGGCGAAGTTCATATTGGCAGTGATGTAAAGCAAGTCATTGATGCACGCCGTCAGCACAAAGAAGCTCAGCGTAAAGCCCAAGAAAATGTAAACAGTAAAGGTTAACCGTTAAACTACAGAGTGAACTAAACAGTTAAAGCCCATCATTGCCGATGGGCTTTTTTGTGGCAGAGCGCCGTTATCATCGAAGCTCACTAAGTTGTCACTGATTGACTAAAAATACATTACAGCGAACCCATTCCTTGATTAACGCTAGATAAATAGCATCAAACTTTTCTTGTAGATGAATCACCTTATCTTGTATTTTTCGCCATTACTGGATAATAAAATTGCGCGCCGTACAGAGGCAACACGAGCCTTAAAAAACTCTCCATGCTACTCGAAAAATACCTAACAACCGTACACGTTCAGTTAATAGACCATGTTTATCGTAGGCTTCTTGCAACACTCAGGCATTAAAGGATAACCAGGATAACTCTTAGTTAATTGAGCAATTTTTAAGCCGAAGATGCAATGAGACCTGTTAGAAGATTGATATGCAACATATTGAATTATCTGTATCTAACTAAAAGTACTAATGGAGAAATACTCTGTGGCACTTAGTTTATGAGGTTTTATGACAGATTTATTGATGGGCTGAGCTTTTCCTTGGTACAAAACCGCATAAATGGTTTAGCAAAGCCGATTATTATGCTATTTTGAGCGCTTTTTTTATTTGAATGACTAAAGGTAGGCCGATGTTTGTTGGATTCGATTATGGCAGTGCTAACTGCGCGATTGGGGTAATGATTGATAATGCAGTGGCGTTATTGCCATTATCAGCGGACTCAGATTTCATGCCGTCAACATTATATGCGATGGACCGCGAGCTAATAGCCGAAGCTGTATATTGGGGCTTACCTGAACATTTAAAAGCGCAGTATTCTCATTTACGCAGTTCGCAATTGATGCGGGCAAAACAAATGCGCCATGAGCTAGATCTGTCACCAAACGAGCAAGCCGTGTTTGTTGGACAAGCTGCAATAGATGCCTATTTGGAGATGCCTGAAGAAGGTTTTTATGTGCGTTCACCAAAATCTTTTTTAGGTGCTAATGGCCTGCGTGTTGAGCAAATTGCCTTATTTGAAGACATTGTCACCTTGATGATGCAGCACGTTAAATCCCTAGCCGATAAGGCATTAAATGCCAAATCACTGACATCAGCGAGCCATGCGGTGATCGGCCGACCAGTTAACTTCCAAGGCATTGGTGGCGAAGAAAGTAATCTGCAGGCCGAAGCTATTTTACGTCTAGCGGCGACGCGTTCGGGCTTTACTGATGTAACGTTTTTATTTGAGCCCTTAGCGGCGGGGATGGATTTTGAGTCAAATCTTAACGATGACAATACCGTGCTTGTCGTTGACGTTGGCGGTGGTACCACTGATTGCTCTGTAGTAAAAATGGGCCCGTCACATATTCATCAACAAGACCGAACGTCGGACTGCTTTGGCCATTCAGGCCAACGTATCGGCGGTAATGATTTAGATATCGCACTAGCAATGACAGGCTTAATGCCAAGTTTTGGTGCTGACACCTTAATGATTAACGGTAAACCTATGCCAAGAACGCCTTTTTGGAACTCGGTTGCGGTAAATGACATCAGTGCTCAACGTGATTTTGTTAGTTTACAGTCGCGCAAATTAGTTGAGCAGTTAATTAAGGAAGCTCAGCAACCTGAGCGATTAGTTCGTTTACAAAAAGTACAAAAAAATCAAATGAGCTATCAAGTTGTCCGTCAAGCTGAAGCGGCTAAGATTAGTTTGTCTGATCATGACACGATTCAATGTCCATTGGATTTTATTGAAAAAGGCTTGTTTGTCCCTCTAAGTGCAGCGCAGTTTGCGCAAGCCATCAATGATCCTCTCGCTAAAGTTGAGGCGTTAATGAAACAAGCAATGCAAACGGCTATCACTAAAGCAGAACAACAAGATTGCGACATGCCAACCACTCCTGATATCGTGTATGTCACAGGCGGTACAGCCCGAAGCCCAGCGATATACGATAGAATTGCGAGTGTGTATCCAAATGCCAAAGTCGTGGTGGGTGATCATTTTGGTTCGGTAACAGCAGGTTTAACTCGTTGTGCTCAAAGCGCATTTTAACGAGATTACATTTAACAGATAAAGGCTCGTTATTATGCGAACAAATAGCCTGTAGGTTAGCAACCTTGTCAGCCAAGGGCTCGACCTTATGAAGCCCTTAATTAAGTGTAATGGGGCGGTGCGAAGATATAGGCAAGCTCTTTTGACGATAATTACTGTCCAATTTTATAAGGTTTACTGATGAAAAAAATACTTACCGCGATATGTTTAGCTACACTTGTTACTGCGTGCTCTGATAACGAAGTTGGTGATGTTTCACTGGGAATGTTTACTACGCAAGATATAAAACTAAATATTTTAAAAGATGAAATTGTCTCTGGTGTAACTTGTCATATCGCCTCAATCGAAGCCAATCTGAGTTTTTCAGACCCAAGTGATAGCTCCATCTCTTGCAGACAAACTGGTGAGATCACTGCGGATATGATTGCACAAATAGATAAGAGTAAATCAGGTGAAGTGGTATTTAAAAAATCAAAAAGTATTTTTTTCAAATCAATGAAAATTAGAAGGATCTTCGATGCTGAAAATCAAACCCTGATGTATGTTTCTTATTCCACTAAAGAAACATCAGGAAGTTTTAAGCATAGTCTTTCGACAGTGCCACTTTGGGGAACCAAAGCCTATGTTGAGCCAATTCAAGTTCAATAATCACCAGGTTAGCGCTAGCTTATGGCAGTCACATACCTTGGTTGACTATTGTTCGTAGCCATTAGATATAACTGCTTGTGAGTTCAATAAGTCGCTATTCACAGATCCTCGATATTGTTTAACATATAAAAAATGCCTGTTAGGGTTACTAACAGGCATTGTTACTTGATTTCGTTTACTTTATGCGTGAATTAACATTCGACGATATTCACCGCAAGACCGCCTTTGGCCGTTTCTTTATATTTGCTGCGCATATCTTTACCGGTTTCCATCATGGTTTTAATCACTTTATCCAGTGAGACTTTATGATTACCGTCGCCGCGCAGCGCCATACGTGAAGCATTAATCGCTTTTACCGCTCCCATGGCATTACGTTCAATACAAGGCACTTGCACTAAGCCGCCAACAGGATCGCAGGTTAAGCCTAGGTTATGTTCCATGCCAATTTCAGCGGCATTCTCAACCTGCTCTACAGTTCCGCCCATAATTTCAGTTAACGCACCGGCTGCCATTGAACAGGCTACGCCTACTTCGCCTTGGCAACCGACTTCGGCGCCAGAAATGGAGGCATTTTTCTTGTACAAAATACCAATGGCAGCAGCGGTTAACAGATAGCGACTACATACATCGATATCCACTTCTTGAACAAACATGTCGTAGTAACACAATACCGCAGGAATAATCCCCGCAGCACCGTTTGTTGGTGCGGTTACGACGCGATCGCCTGCTGCATTTTGCTCATTAACCGATAAAGCAAACAAATCAACCCAGTCCATGGCGGTCAATGGGTCAGTGTTATTGCGTCCTTCTGCTTTTAAGCGGCGGTAGAGCGCGGGAGCACGTCGGCGTAACTTTAAACCGCCTGGCAATATGCCTTCCTTTTGATAACCGCGTTCAACGCAGTTTTTCATGGTTTGCCAAATTTTCCACAAACCTTGCTTGATTTCATCTTCACTGGCAATGCTAAGTTCATTGGCCATCATTAATGATGAAATGCTTAAGCCATTATCACAACACAGTTGCAGCAATTGCAGGGCACTATTGAAGTCATAAGGTGCTTGTTCAATTGGCGTTGCTGGAGATGCATTTTGTTGAGTGATTTCATCTTCATCGAGAATAAAACCACCACCAACAGAATAATAAGTACGTTGATATATGCATTCGCCTTTAGACAAAGCATATAAGGTCATGGCATTAGCATGCGCAGGTAAGGTTTTACGTCTGTGGTAGGTAACACCGTCTTCGCGAGTAAATTTAACCTGACGACCGTCTGCCAAGGTAAGCTTTTGGCTGGTAGACACAGTCTCTAAAATGGCATCAATGGCATCGGTATCGACGGTTTCTGGGTCTTCACCCATTAGGCCTAAAATAACCGCTTTACCTGTGCCGTGGCCTTTGCCTGTTTGACCTAACGATCCAAATAATTCTGTTTGTAACTCGTCGGTATTCGCTAATAAGTTATTATCAGCGACATGCTGTATAAAAATTTTACCAGCTTTCATAGGACCCACAGTATGAGAACTAGAAGGACCGATACCAATTTTGAACATGTCAAATACACTAATCATGTTGTTTAACCCTTGCTGAGTCGTTTATTGTTTTCGTTATAAGTGAGTATAATCGTCACATGTAATGTTGGCGGTTTATCTCTTATTCTTGCTAGAGTATCCCACACATTAATCAATGTTAGTTCATTAGATTTTTTGATGCATTATTTTCACATTAGCCAGTCTTATACTTAATGGGTTATTTGACGTGGTTAACCTGACAAAGTCGTCAGCTTTATAGATAGGAGAAAGGTTTGAGCTATTTAATGATGGATCTTGCAGGTTTAGCAGTCTCTGTGCTTGAAACCGAGCAATTACGGCACCCTCAGGTGGGTGGTATTATATTATTTAGTCGTAACTTTGAAAGTAAAAGTCAACTAATTGAACTGGTTAAGCAAGTTCGTCTAATTCGTCCTGAATTATTAATTGCCGTTGATCACGAAGGTGGTCGAGTTCAACGTTTTCGTGAAGGCTTTAGTTTAATTCCTGCTATGGGTGATATTTTACCTGCTGCTAAAGGCGATTTAACATTAGCTAAACAATGGGCGAAGGAGTGTGGTTTTTTAATGGCTATTGAGCTTTTAGCCTGTGACATCGATTTAAGTTTTGCGCCCGTATTAGACGTAAATGGTATCAGTGAGGTGATTGGTAAACGCAGTTTTAGTGCTATTGCTGATGAAGTTAGCGTGTTAGCCCAACAATTTATTATTGGCATGAATGAGGCCGGGATGGCTGCCGTAGGTAAACATTTTCCTGGTCATGGCAGTGTCGCTGCCGATTCACATATTGCGATGCCTGTTGATCCGCGCAGTAAAGAACAGCTGGAAAATGTCGACATGTTGCCGTTTACCCAACTGATTGGATCACAGCAGTTGCAAGGTGTTATGCCTGCACATGTTGTTTATTCTAATATTGATCCTAATCCTGCGGGGTTTTCACCTTATTGGTTACAGACCATTTTACGTCAACAATTAGGCTTTAATGGGGTTATTTTTTCTGACGATTTAGGCATGAAAGGCGCGAGTTTTGCCGGTGATTATCTTGGGCGGGCTAAAGCGGCATTAGATGCGGGTTGTGACATGATTTTGGTATGTAACGACCCCGTTGGTGTAAAGGCTTTATTAACCGAGTTTGATTGGCCCGCTGCAGAGCCTATGCATACCGCTCTAACGTTAAAAGGCGATGCAGAGCAAACACTAAAGGCACTTGAGCAGCAAACTCGGTGGCAGGCAGCGCAACAATTGGCATCCGATATCACAGCCATGGCGCAGTCGTTATAAACAGTTTCGATAGTAAATGAGCTTGGTATTAAGCAAAAAAACCGGATCAATTGATCCGGTTTTTAATTATCTGCTTGTCAGATACTCAGCTATTAACCTGTATATGGCACAGCTTGATTAGTGGTAGAACGTTCTGTTAAATCAATCGGTTTCACATTAGTGGGTTGAGCCATTTTACGAATTTGCATCACAATACCCAGTTGTGGGTGATCAAAATAATGGATTTCACCACTGCGAACCCGTCGATTTTGGATCAGTGGGATACTTTCTAAGTAAGGCGCCAATTGTTTTTTACCTTCAATGTCTAACGCTGAATATTCGTTAAACTCCAAAGGACTCGATTCCACCATTTTTTGAGTCGGTTTACGCAAGGCCAAATTATTTTCAATATAAAGATAATGACTGAGGTAAATGTTAATTGAGCCGTCTAATTCCCAGACCGGGTTAATCTTCGGCGCTTCATAAACATCACCTAATGCACCAAACTCTGTACCTGGTTTTGTTTCTGCTGGATTTGGCTTTTTAACACTTAAACCATGATATTCAAAACTCTTTGAAAAATCCTTACCACCAAAAATACGGATAGGCTTAGCTCGTCGACGAGATTGCATATTTTGCTGCCAAGTTAAATGCACTAGCCCTTTAACATACGGTTCGCGGCTAATGGTTCTAATTAAGTCACTAAATTGACCTTGGCTATTAGCCAGTAACAGTGGCCCTTGACTTAAGTATGCCTGTTGCGGCGAGCTAGCTCCGATATTAAATGGAACTTGGCTTGGATAGGTGATGGTAGTATTGCTGACAATTGGAGCATTACAGTTGCTAGCACCATTGGTCCAGTCGGTTGAAGTACAACCATTTAAGCCAACGGCCACTCCGGTGATGTCGGTACTGATCACTGGGGTAATAATATCTACCGTATCGTTACTCAGTTTGGGAGGTGCGGCATTTAACCACTTTTCAACAGAGGGTTGTTGGCGTTCAAATACAAACACTTCAACTTCAAACCATGATTCTGCATGGGCTGAAAAGCTGTGGGATAGCGCTGTGATAGCGGCGATAGTAATCGCAAGTTTACGAAGCACTATTTGTCTCCAAAATTTGATGTTTAGCGAACTGTTCAAGCAAGGTACTGATGAGCTCAAGACGCTCTTTGCTTGTTTCAGCAGGAATATTGAACTTTAACTTATTTGGCCCGTCCATTCGATAGATTTGTGGCTGGTTTTGCAACAAACCAATAATAAACATTGGATCGACGTGATTTTCTTGACCAAATTCAACACTGCCGCCTTTAGCGTGCATTTCTATTTTGGCAATACCCAATGCCGTTGCCTGGTGTTTGTATAGCGTGAGCGCCATTAGATTTCGCGTTGGTTGAGGTAACATACCAAAACGGTCGATAAATTCGACTTTAAGCTCATCAAGCATGCTATCTGTTTCGCAGTTAGCAATACGTTTGTAAAGTGACAAACGCATGTTAACGTCACTGACGTAGTCTTCAGGTAATAACGCTGGAATACGTAAATCAATTTCTGCTTTGGCGCTCATCATATAGGCTAAAGAAGGCTCTTTTCCTTCTTTGAGGGCCTTTACGGCAGATTCCAGCATCTCCATGTATAAACTAAAGCCAATTTTTGAAATATGGCCACTTTGTTCATCGCCGAGCAATTCACCTGCACCACGAATTTCTAAATCTTGAGTCGCCAGTAAAAAACCGGCTCCAAGATCTTCCAAGGCTTCAATCGCTTCAAGACGTTTACGCGCATCTGGGGTCATGCGTTTAGGATGCGGGGTCATCATGTAAGCATAAGCTTGGTGATGCGAGCGCCCAACGCGACCACGGAGCTGATGCAGTTGCGCTAAACCAAACATATCTGCTCGGTCAATCATAATGGTGTTGGCACTGGGCACGTCGATGCCGGTTTCAATAATGGTGGTACACACCAGTACGTTAAAGCGTTGATGATAAAAATCAGACATCACTTTCTCAAGATCGCGCTCACGCATTTGACCGTGGGCAGTTATCACGCGCGCTTCTGGCAACAAATCGCGAATGTTTTGTGCGGTTTTCTCGATAGTCTCAACATTATTGTGCAGATAATACACTTGGCCACCACGTAAAATTTCACGCAATATGGCTTCCCGTGTAGTGGCTTTATCATATTCGCGCACAAAGGTTTTAACCGCTAAACGTTTAGCCGGAGGCGTAGCGATAATCGATAAATCTCGCATACCCGACATGGCCATGTTCAATGTCCGCGGAATAGGGGTGGCTGTGAGAGTAAGAATGTCGACGTTGGCTCTAAGTGCTTTAATTTTTTCTTTTTGACGCACGCCAAAGCGGTGTTCTTCATCGATAATCAGTAAGCCAAGATTTTCAAAATTAGCTTCTGATGACAGTAATTTATGAGTGCCGATAACAATATCGACTTTGCCTTCAGATAATTGTTCAACCACATTGCTTTGCTCTTTGGCCGTTCTAAAGCGCGACATGACTTCAATCACTATGGGCCAATCGGCGAAACGGTCGGTAAAGTTTTCATAATGTTGCTGCGCCAGCAAGGTTGTTGGCACTAATACCACTACTTGTTTACCGGCATTCACCGCGACAAATGCTGCGCGCATGGCTACTTCAGTTTTACCAAAGCCTACGTCACCACAGACTAAACGGTCCATAGCTAATGGCGCTTGCATGTCTTCAAGTACCGCAAGAATGGCGCTTTCTTGATCAACCGTTTCTTCAAAGGGGAAACCTTGGCTGAATTGAGCGTATTCTTGTTCATCTATACTCATCGCTTCGCCCGGACGAGCTTGGCGACGGGCATACACATCAAGTAATTCAGCTGCCACATCTCGAATGCGTTCAATGGCTTTTTTCTTGGCTTTTGCCCAGGTTTCGTTACCTAACTTATTAAGATGAGTACTGCCGTCGGCACTGGCATTGTAGCGGCTAATAAGGTGCAGTGATGACACGGGCACATACAGTTTATCGCCACCAGAATATTCCAGTTTTAAATATTCGGCGACTAAGCCGCCGGTATCAAGGGTTTCTAACCCCTGGTATAAGGCCACGCCATGTTCAAGATGCACTATTGGTTGACCGACTTTAAGTTCGGCTAAGTTTTTAACTAATACTTCTGAACTAACTTGTTTTTGTTTTTCGCGGCGACGTTGCTGCGAGATACGTTGACCAAATAACTCGGTTTCACAAATGATGCTCACGGCACCTTTTGTTGTGTCGGTTAGTACACACCCACGCGAGAGAGGGGACACGATTAAACCAATACGGTCTTCGGCGGCTAAGTAATCATTAAGATGATCAAACTGTTTAGGTTTGATGCCAATTTTAGCAAATAGCTCTAATAAGGCCTCACGGCGACCTTCTGATTCTGCACTAAATACCAAGGCTGGGTGCTGTTGACAATATTTTTGTAACGCAATCAGCGGTTGCTTGAGTTTATGATTGGCATTGATGTCGGGCAGTTTTTCAACGTTGGCGACCAGAGTGTGTTTAGGCAGTGCAACTTCGGCCAACGGCTCGCCAGCATTGTTAGTATCGCTAGCAATATACTGCTGTAATAACTGCGTGCGGTTATAGGACTTAAATGCCGAAAATAACTCATCATTAAGCAAGTAAAGTTCTTGTGGTGCCAGTAATGGCCGCAGAGGATCGACTCGTCGGTCTTCGTAACGGACATTCACTTCATGTAAGTGGGCTAAGCTGGCTTTTTCAATATCGCCTAAAGTGATAAGTTGACTATCTTGTGGCAAGTAATCAAATAGTGTGGCGATATCATCGAAAAACAGTGGTAAGTAGTTTTCAATACCGGCAGGCATTAAATTACGACTAACTTGTTGATAAACCGACTCTGCCTCTTTTGAGATCACCTCAAAGCGACGACGATAACGTTGTCTAAAACCTTCAATGGCATTGCTGTCAGTGGGAAACTCTTTCGCGGGTAGCATGCGAATGGCATCACGCGCCATGCCTGAACGCTGGGTATCAACATCAAAAAAGCGGATCGATTCCACTTCATCATCAAACAGTTCTATGCGTAACGGTTGTTTCGATCCGGTAGGGAAAATATCAATAATAGAACCACGAATAGCGAACTCACCGTGCTCATAGACTTGATCAACTAAATGGTAGCCGGTGTCGGTAAGGTGCTGTCTGGCTTGCTGTAAACTGTAAGTATCACCTTTATTAAGCACCATGACATTAGCGGTCATAAATGATTTAGGCGGTAAGCGAACCATTAAAGTGTTTACTGGCACTATCACCACATTATGCTGACTCTGGCCAATATTGGCCAAGGTTTCAAGACGCTGTGAAATCAGGTCTTGATGTGGCGAAAAACTATCGTAAGGCAAGGTTTCACGGTCGGGAAACAAACACACATTGATATTGATGTGATTTAATAAATAACTCAGCTCAACCTCAAGTGACAGCGCACTGGGCGTGTCATGGGTGACAATAATACTGGTACCAGCATGGTTATTAATTAAGTTAGCAAGGGTGATGGCTTGTGAAACCCCACCTAACGTTGCCAAAGTTTGCGTTTGTTGGCCTTTTTTTACACTCGGCGGCGTGAGTACACTAAATAGGTTCATTAAAATCTTTGTCAGTTCCGTTTGCGATCAAGTCGTATTGAATGAGGCGATGCTTCAGCTGCGCTGCCTATCGATAGTCTGTTTGCGTTTTTTGAGCATTTTTTGTTGTACATTCAGGCTTGCTTTAACTAATTGCTCAATATCATCCTCAAGTATTTGACTAAACTCAAGGTCACAGCGCCAATATGGGGTTTCTATGGCATCATCTGTTGCTAAAGGGGTACAGGTTTTTATTTGGCAAATACACAATATGGCAACTAATTCCGTGTGCAGATAAATGTGGGTTTTAACGTGATCATTGATATCCAATGGACGTGATGAAATGATACTCACGCCACTGCCACCAAACTGATCGCCTGTAAATAACTCGCCATCTTGCACTTCTTTTTCAAGCACATGTTGTAATACTAAATCGACTTTGCGTGATTGTAGCTTTAAAAAATCGACCACAGCTTTAGCATCATTGTCTAAATTTCGCAGCTGCAGTAAACAATTGGCTTCAAGACTTTTCACTTCTGTTAGTAGTTTTAACCCAACAGATTGCATGTCTCTAAGCTCATCATCTGTGGGTAAAGCACGCTTTGGATCCCACAAAGTGAGATACACATTAAAGTGGTGAGGCACACTAAAATAAGAATTGCTGTCAGGTATCAAGGTTTGCCTCTTTATTTATCACACTAATAGCCCTATTATCGTGCCCAACTTAATGATTTAGCAAGTCATACACGCTGGCTTGTTGTTTTCATGTCATCATTTAGCCCGATTGTCTGACTAATACGCCTAAACTGGCGCACAGGATTAGTATTTTTTTATGAATTTAGGATTTTCATTTTTTATTGGCTACCGTTACTGGCGAGCCCGAAAAGCGAATGCTTTTGCCTCTTTTATTACCTTTTTTGCAGTGTCGGGTATTTTTTTAGGTGTGGCAGCATTGATCGTGGTGAGTTCGGTGATGAATGGCTTAGAAGGTCAACTCAAAAATCGTATTTTAGGTGCTGTGCCACAGATGACCTTGATCAGTGATATGGGATTTCGTGATTGGCAACAAAGCACCCAGAGTCTGTTGGCTGATAAAGATTTATTACAAAAAATTCGCGGCATTGTGCCTAGTGCAACCACTCAAGCTATGATCCAATCGAGCAGTAATATCCATGCGATTCAGATGTATGGGGTGTATCCAGAACTTGAACAATCCCTGTCGAGCATTGCTTCACATACTTATTCCGATGCCTTTTCAACCTTAAAGGCCGACAAGTATTTAATTGTCCTTGGTGCTGATCTTGCCCGTAAATTAGATGTAAAAACGGGTGACAGGGTCAGGGTGCTAAGTGGTGATGGCGTGGTGTACTCTCCAATGGGCCCAGTACCTAGTCAGCGTAAATTTACCGTTGCGGGTATTTTTGAAATGGGCTCGCAAGTCGATTCGAGCGTGGCCTATGTGCATTACAAGGATGCGCGTAAGTTGATGCGTCAAGACAGTAATACCATAAATGAGCTGCGAGTATATTTGAAAGATCCTTTCTCGGCCCCGACACTAGCATCGAAAGTGGTTGCCGGATTTGCCAAGCAAAATATTGACATTCAAACCCGTGATTGGCGCCAAGACTTCGGTCATTTATTTTCGGCGGTAAAGATGGAAAAAAATATGATGTCATTGATGCTCAGTTTAATTGTGGCTGTGGCTGCATTTAATATTGTGTCAGCATTGGTGATGATGGTCGTGGATAAAACTACCGATGTTGCGGTGTTAAAAACCCAAGGGTTAACGACTACTTCGGTAATGACGATTTTTATTGTCCAGGGCTCCCTTAATGCATTGTTAGGGCTAATGCTTGGTACTATTGCTGGCATAGTGTTAACCCTCAATTTAAATGAAATATTAACCTCGCTTGGCATTTCTATTTTAGGCTTAGGTCAGACTCTGCCGGTGCAATTTTCATTAGCGCAATTGAGTCTTATCATTTTGGGCACATTATTTATGACCTTATTTGCCACCCTTTATCCTGCGTTGTCCGCCGCAAGGGTTCAACCCGCTACCGCTTTGAGATACGAATAATGAGTCAGACACAACAAGTATTACTTCAGGTTCAACACGTCAGTAAGCATTATCATGATGGTGAAGTGACCACTCAGGTATTATCTGGGGTTGATTTAACCGTTTATAAAGGTGAACAGTTGGCTATTGTCGGCAGTTCAGGATCGGGTAAAAGTACGCTTTTACACATTATGGGTACCTTAGATACACCCACATCGGGTAACGTCATGCTAGACGGCGAAGACTTATATCAATTGTCTAGTGCCCGTCAGGCGATAATACGTAATCAAGATTTGGGCTTTATTTATCAATTTCACCATTTGTTGCCAGAGTTTTCCGCATTAGAGAATGTTGCTATGCCGGCATTCATTCAAGGTAGAGATAAAAAGCAAGCTTTGGTAGATGCGCAAAACTTACTCGAGCGTGTTGGCTTAGGCCATCGTTTGCATCATATTCCGGCACAGTTGTCTGGTGGTGAACGCCAACGTGTAGCGATTGCTCGTGCATTAATCAATAAACCTAAGTTGGTATTAGCCGACGAGCCAACCGGTAATTTAGATGCCAGCAGTGGTAACAATGTTTATGCGATGATCCGCGAGTTAGCCCAGCAGTTTGGCACTGCATTTGTGGTGGTGACTCATGATCACAGCTTGGCCGCTAAAATGGATCGTCAACTCACTATGAAAGATGGTGTGCTTCAAGTTACTGCCAATCCACCCGCTGTAGGGTTAGCAGAATGAGTAAGTGGCTGCCGTTAACCATTGGCTGGCGTTTTTTTCGCGCGCGACAGTCTAATGGCTTTATTGGGTTTATTTCTTTTGCGTCGACCGCTGGTATTGCTTTAGGCGTTGGCGTATTGATTGTCGTATTATCGGCCATGAATGGTTTTGAAAAAGAGTTGCAAGAGCGTTTATTAGGCGTGGTGTCACACGGTGAACTTGTTGGTGTTAATCAACCCATTACCGATTGGCATGTTATCGCGAAGAGTGCCTCAAACATGCCGCAAATTACTGGCGTAGCTCCATTTATTCGTTTACAAGGTTTAGTGCAAAAGCCTGGCGGTTTTCAAGGACTAACGGTAAATGGAATTGATATTAAGCATGAGTCAGATGTGTCGAGTATTGCTGATTATATGCCTAATGATGCGTGGCAATCATTGGCGGGTGATAACAACCATATTGTGCTTGGTCGCAGTTTATTGACAAAATTAGGCTTAAAAGTTGGTGATACTTTAGCTATGTATACCCCTGACACGAATAGTAGTCAGTTAACGTCAGCTAAGAGTCATCGCTTTGTGGTATCCGGTGTATACGATTTGGGCGGCGAAATCGAGTCAACCCAAGCGTATGTGTCGCTTAATTACTTAGCAGATTTACTTGAGTTAGGAACCGGCGTTTCTGGTGTGCGAATTCAAGTCAATAATGTCTTTAATGCGGCGAGTATTACCCGTGATTTAGGCTTTGCTCAAGAGCAATATTTATATATTAATGATTGGACTCGCAGTCAAGGGCATTTGTACCAAGATATTCAATTAGTCCGCTTAGTCATGTATCTGGTACTCGCTTTAGTGATTGCTGTGGCTTGCTTTAATATCGTGTCGACACTTGTAATGGCGGTGCGCGATAAAGCGTCTGAAATTGCAATTTTAATGACTATGGGGCTCTCTCGTGGTGCGATTATGACCATATTCATTCTGCAAGGTGCGCTTAATGGAGTTATGGGCTGTGTTATTGGGGGCGTGTTAGGCGTCAGCTTAGCGTATAACTTAAGTGCCATTGCGAGCAGCATTGAACACCTTTTAGGGGTGCAGTTATTGGCTTCTGATATTTATTTTATTGATTTCCTACCATCAGAATTACATTATCAAGATGTGGCAGTGGTGCTATTAATGGGCCTATTTATGAGCCTTATCGCAACCATTTATCCGGCATGGAAAGCGACTAAAATTTCTCCGGCTACCGCATTGGCCGGCAGATAAGCCCTATAAACCAACGAGGTTGATATGGACAGTAATGCTAATGTGCGTCCACTAAAGTGTCCAACGTTAACCTCGGGTAGCTTAATCATCCGGCCATTGACCTTAGATGATTTAATTGCATTTACCGCTTATAGAGCAGATCCTAATGTTGCTCGATATCAGAGTTGGACGGATTATCACTATCAAGACGCACTAAGCTTATTGAATTTAACCAACTACCAAGATTTTGCTAAAGCAGGGCAGTGGTATCAATTAGCCATTAGTGATCAGCATGAGCTGTTAATGGGCGATCTGGCGGTACATTTTATTGATGACACCCAAGTTGAAGTGGGTTTTACTGTCGCTCCAGCATTTCAAGGACAGGGAATTGCAGCACAAGCGTTAACTTGTTTATTGCAATATTTGTTTGTGGAATTATCTCGTCATCGAGTTATTGCTCAAACTGATTGCCTCAATCTAGCTAGTGTAGCGCTTTTAGAAAAGTTGCAGTTTCGTCGTGAAGGTCATTTTATTAACAATGTGTTTTTTAAAGGCGCATGGGGTGATGAGTATCTGTATGCCATGTTGGCGAGTGAGTTTAATACTCAATATTCTGAGCATAAATGATAAAGAAAGCTGTTATGTCTTGTAACCAATGTACTGATTCCGTTTTCAAACAAAAAATTGGTCGCTGTAAACGCTGCATGTGGCAATTGACGTTACTGAGCGCAATTACATGGCCACTTTGGTGGTATTGTTATGCAGATACCCCTAAGAGCGTGGAATCTATCGCGCTACTTTTCTTTGCAGTTAGTTTTAGCGGGTTACTTACGCTGCACTTGGTTGTGTGGACCTACCGCAACCTAACTAGTCCCCGCCGTTAATCTAAATGGTGTTTAATCAGTCCTTTGAACGACTGATTTGATTGTGTTTATTTGTAATACATAAACTATCGACGCTGCGAGTCACAAGAACGTACGCTTTGTTGTGTAAAACAAATTCCCCCTCATAAATCACAGCCTTGCTTAACTAAGCAACAATCACGACAACATCTGTATCTGTTTTTGTTTACCGAACGAGTCTGCATCAGTATTTCGCTTCAGTACCCCGTAGCACTGATCCACCACCAAATCTTCGCTCAGTTGGCCATGCTCAGGATCAAACTCCCTAATGGTGTATGAGTGCTTAATTGCAGCATTAGGATTTGTTAATGTTATATTTACGAAAGTGGATTAACAGACCAAAAAATTGCACGTTTAGCATAGCGGATGGCACAAAACTTAAATCAACAGCTTTAGTTATAAAAAAGACCGCTATTGCGGCCTTAGTGATTTCAGTTGATCAATATATTCAAAGCTTACTGGCCTTTACGCTTTTGCCATTTAAATAAAATTGAATAGCGCCACATACTTTTAATGACAATATAACCGATTAACGCTGACACAATGCCTAATACTAAGCAACCCACCAAAAAGGGAGGACCTATGGTTGACAACGAGGCCTCAATCCATGCCCAAGTGGCTTCAAACTGAAATGCCTGCGCTCTATGTCCGATGATTTTAGCACCTAACAAATAGGCGCCATAAAACATGATAGGCATGGTCAGTGGATTAGTTATCCATACCAGTGCGACAGCAACGGGGAGGTTGACGTTAAATAAAATCGCAAACCCTGCAGCAACCACCATTTGAAATGGCATGGGGATCCAAGCCACAAATAGTCCGACCGCAAAGGCACCAGGAGCTGATTTGCGATTTAATGCCCACAAATTAGGTTTGTGTAATAGTTTGCCAAACACCCGTAAATACTTATGATCACGGAGTGTTTCTGGTTTGGGCATAAATCTTTGTATTAATTTTTTTGGCATATTTGTCGATTAATGTCTTAACTAATTCATTATGAATCGATTTATCTATGGCTTTTGCGCCTGTTCTTTATCAGCGATGTTATGGCCTTCGCTGGCACCTTTATGGTGTTTACCTATTCTATTTTTGGCTATGCTACTTTGCCTTCGCAAAGGGCCACTTATGGCTGGCTGTTTATTCGCCGTCATTTGGCTGAGCCTGTTGTTTCATTGTCTATATATGCATCAATATGCTGAAAAGTCGCAACAAATTGAGTTTAAGGCGCAGATAGTATCACTAGTTAGCCAAAACAGCGACTGGATTAGTTTTGATGTGCGCGTTATTTCTGAAGCTGATCAAGACGCCTTTTTTGATTCTTGGGCGCTTAACAATGTGCAGCGATATTACCGATTAACATGGCAAAAGCCAGATAAAATTGTTGTCGGTCAAATATGGCAATTTAGTGCAAAGTTGAAAGGGATCTCGAGCATACAAAATCAAGGAGGCTTTAATCAACAAAAGTACTTCATTACTCGGCATATTATTGCCAAAGGCCGCGTTAAACAAGCTGAGTTAATTCGTTATGGTGGGTCTTTACGCCAAGATGTTACGCAGAAACTAGCCCCTATATTGGCACAACTTGCTCAGGGCGATATTTTACAAGCGTTAATTTTGGGTGATAAAAGTGCTTTAACCACAGCGCGATGGCAGCAATTGCGTCAAACAGGGGCAGGGCATTTAGTCGCTATTTCTGGGTTACATTTATCGGTCGTTTTTGGCTTGTTTTATGGCATTTTTCTCGGTATAAGCCGTTATGCATTTTCTTGGCAGCATTTAGGTAAAATGCAATTCGCCATGATATTAGCGGGCATATTTACCTTTGGGTATGGCTATTTATCGGGTTTTGCAATTGCTACGCAGCGTGCTTTATTGATGTTATTTCTGTTGCTCATTTTTAGTTTTATTAAGCAGTTTAGCCACCATTGGGATCGATTGGTGTATGCCTTGTTTTTTGTGTTGCTGGTGGATCCTTTTGCATCACTTGGTGCCGGATTATGGTTATCGTTTGGCGCATTGGCCATTATTTTGTTGTCGGTGCAAGCCAATACGGTTGAGCAGCAGGCAGAGATAGGCACTGATTATGTAGCTAAAAGTATTTCTGCATCTTCCTCTAATATGGCTGAGCGATGCGTACAAAAAATCCTAAAACTTAAAGGTAAGCTGCTTCATGGACTCAGTGTGTTGTGGTCAATTCAATGGCGATTAGCGCTGCTATTGGGTGTACTGCAAGGCATTTTATTTGGCAGCATTTCACCTCATAGCATATGGCTCAATATGCTGCTCGTGCCTTGGTTTAGTCTGGTTGTGATCCCATTAACGATACTCAGTTTTTACATTTGGTTAGTGGTGTTGTGCATTTTTTTGTTATTGGGTATCGATAGCGACTCGCAACAACACTTAGGTACGATGATCTTTCAATGGGCGAATATGAGCCTTGAGCCATTTGCCTGGTTGTTACAGCTGAGCGATCATTTGCCAGTAAATCAGTTGCTATTAACTGAACAACAACTGGCTGGATTGGTATTTTCTATTTTTGCGATGATGTTGTTGAGCATTCGTCGTCATGTGGCTAAAAAGCAAAAGAGAATTTACCTTTTTTTCGTTACCATATTGCTGCTGCCAATCGTCATCAATAAGTTAGTGACTCAAGAGATATTGCCTGCGCCATCATCTTCATTAGGCTCAACACCATGGCAGCTTCATGTTATTGATGTGGCTCAAGGCATGGCAGTCGTTTTACAGCAAGGTCGACACGGGATTATTTACGATACTGGTGCCGCTTATGGGGATTTTAGCTATGCACAACGGGCAATAGTGCCTTTTCTTGCCAGCCAAGGTATCCGTTTCATTGATTATATTATTATAAGTCATGATGATAATGACCATGCTGGTGGTGTGCATGTGTTGCGTGAACAATTTCCACTGGCGAGGTTAATTGCTGACTTTACCATAACCTCCAAAGCTTTATCGCTGTCACCAGCAGTTGCACAAGCTTGTAAAGGGCAAATACTCTGGCGCGGTATGCAATTAAACTTCATTGGTAATCCGTTAACGGCCTCGAATGATAATAACAACTCATGTGTGGTTAAATTGTCTGATGGCCTGTCTTCAGTATTGTTAACTGGAGACATTGAAGCCGACAGAGAGCAGACATTAATTACTGCACAGGCTGATATTCGAGCCGATATTTTATTGGTGCCGCATCATGGTAGCCGAACATCGTCTACCCCAGCATTTATCGATAGCGTTAATCCGCAATTAGCCATTTTTACCGCTGGTTTTTCTAATCAGTATGGTTTCCCTAAACCTGAGGTTGTTGCGAGGTATCAACAGCAGGGCTGCAAAATATTACAAACGGGTCATGCCGGCCAAATTAGTATCACTTTTGATCAAGGCGAATATAAAATCGCCACTTACCGCCAACAAATGGCTCCATTTTGGTATAACCGTTTGTTTAGATTTGGTGAGTCACTTAAAGCAGAGTAGAATATCATTTATGTTTGTTAGTTAAGTATTGGATTCAATGTCAGCATCACCTAAAAATGAAATGTGGATCGTTTTCAAACGTTTGATGACCTATGTCGTGCCAATGAAAGCCATGTTTATTATGGCTGTACTCGGCCTTATTACCTATGGCGCTGTCGATGCAGCGTTTATCGCATTTATTAAACCTTTTATTGATGAAGGTTTTAGTCAAACGCCAGCCATAGTGGCAGGAGTCGACTTACCTACTCATGGTGGGTTTAATGCCAATAAAGACATTATGTTAATGGCGCCGATTGCGGTTATTTTAATGTTCAGCTTACGTGGTTTGGCTAACTTTGTGTCGACCTATTGTGTGTCGTTTATGAGTGCACAGCTCATTATGGATATGCGCCAACAAGTGTTTGAGCATTATCTGCGTTTGCCTGTAAGTTATATCGACCGCGAAAATAGCGGTAATTTGATTTCGCGCGTCACCTTTGATACTGAACAAATTGCCCGAGCATCTGGCAGTGCGTTAATTTCAATTGTTCGCGATAGCATGACCGCCATCGGCATGTTAGGCATTATGTTCTACTATTCGTGGAAATTATCCTTATGCATACTAGTGATAGGCCCAATTATGGGCGTTGTCATCAGTATTGTGAGTAAGCGCTTTCGTAAGGTGTCTAAGCAGATCCAGTCTGCTATGGGCGGCGTAACGGCAACGACTGAACAGATGATTAAGGGCCATAAAAACGTATTAGTCTTTGGTGGTCAAAAAACAGAGGTTGATCGTTTCTATCAAGTTAACGACCAGAACCGTTACCAGAATATGAAGCTAGCGGTAGCTCAATCTGTTAGTCAGCCATTGATCATGGTTATTGGATCTTTCGCACTGGCGTTTGTGTTGTATGCCGCCACTTGGGATAGCATGAAAACCGATCTGACCGCAGGTACGTTTGCGGCTATTTTAGGTGCCATGTTAGCCATGCTACAACCGATTAAGAACTTAACCCGAGTTAATGCGGAGTTTCAACGCGGTATTGCAGCTTGTACTACTGTATTTGAATTATTAGATACTCCGCCTGAGCCTGATAATGGCCCGTTCACTATTGATCGCGTTCAAGGCAAACTGACATTTGAAAATGTGACCTTTTCTTATCCTGGGCAAGATAAACCCGCTTTGAACGGCATTGATTTTGAAGTTAAACCCGGTAAAACCATCGCTTTAGTAGGGCGATCTGGCTCTGGTAAGTCCACTATCGCGAGTTTGATTACGCGTTTTTATGGTGGATTATCAAGCGGTGATATTCGCCTTGATGACACCAGCATTTACGATTACCAATTAAAATCATTGCGTAATCAAGTGGCGTTAGTGTCGCAGCAAGTGACCTTATTTAACGACACCATAGCGAATAATATTGCCTATGCTTACCCAGGCGAAGTTACCCGCGAGCAAATAGTTCGCGCTGCTGAGCTTGCTTATGCGATGGAGTTTATCGAGACATTGCCAAAAGGGCTCGATACCCAAGTGGGCGAAAATGGCGTGTTGCTTTCTGGTGGTCAACGTCAACGTATTGCGATTGCTCGCGCTATGTTACGTGATGCCCCAGTATTGATTTTAGATGAAGCCACATCGGCTTTAGATACTGAGTCTGAAAAAGCGATTCAAAAAGGCCTAGATAATCTGCGTCATAACCGTACCTCAATTGTTATCGCTCATCGTTTATCGACAATTGAAAGTGCTGATGAAATCTTGGTTATCGATCAAGGTCGAGTTGTTGAGCGCGGTAATCACAGTGAGTTAATTGCTCAAGCTGGTATTTACGCCAATCTTTATCAGATGCAGTTCAGTCAATAATGATTAGGTGTTTGTAATGCAACAGTTTATTCATCGGATTTGGTATCAAGGTCATCAAGCCAAATGGTTATTACTGCCATTGTCCGGTTTATTTTGGCTCATATCTACTATTCGCCGTGGACTGTTTCGTTTTGGGCTTAAACAGGCACAAGTTTTACCCGTGCCTGTGATAGTGGTCGGTAATATTACCGCTGGTGGCAGTGGTAAAACCCCCACAGTGATTTATTTAATTGAGTTATTACGACAACATGGTTATAAACCTGGGGTGATAAGCCGAGGTTATGGGGTGAATATTGATGGCGTAATGGCTGTTAATCATCATGCCAAAGCCTGTGAGGTTGGTGATGAACCGGCCATGATAGTGGCTCGTACTCAAGTGCCTATGGTTGTTGGCGCCAGTAGAGTTAGTGCCGCTCAGGCTTTACTCTCTGAGTTTGATGTTGATGTCATCATTAGTGACGATGGTTTACAGCATTATGCTTTGGAGCGTGATATTGAAATAGCCTTGGTCGATGGTGAACGCCGTTATGGTAATCATTGTCTATTACCCGCAGGTCCGTTACGAGAAGGTTTGTGGCGTGTAAATTCGGTTGATTTTATCATTAACAATGGCGGTCCGGCTTATGACGGTGAAGTGTTGATGACTTTGGAGCCAGCGCCGCTTTGCCAGATCAACAGTCTTCTGCACCATGAATTTAGTCAGCAGGACAGTGTGGTGGCTATGGCTGGTATAGGTAATCCACAACGTTTTTTTAGTAGTATTAGCCAGTTAGGCTATAAAGTAGTACAAACCGTTGAGTTTGCAGATCATCAGGCTTTTGACGCAAAGCAATTAAATGCGTTATCTGTGCAACATTCATTATTAATGACTGAAAAAGATGCGGTTAAATGTCGCGATTTTGCACAATCAAACTGGTGGTATTTACCTGTAAATGCGAAGCTTAACTCAGAATTTGATCACGCATTGTTGAGCCGACTACAGCAAGTGGCTCAAATTAAAAAAGGATTGTCTCATGGCATTTGATAAAAAATTACTCGAAATTGTGGCTTGCCCAGTGTGCAAAGGCAAGCTTGAATACGGCAAAGAGTCACAACAGCTTATCTGCAAGTTTGATAAGTTAGCTTACCCTATTACCGAAGGTATTCCGGTTTTGCTGGAAAATCGTGCTACAACCTTAGTTTCTGAATAACCCTAGTTACTAAATACCCTTAGTTATTTAATAACGTTAAAACAGTAACTCTGGGTATAATATGATTAAGCGTCCGTTGGACGCTTTTTTTATATTTATTAGGCAAACACATCTAATACTACCTTAATGGCTAATTTACTTTTAGGGCTTTACAGCATAAAAAAAGCTTGCCGATAAAGGCAAGCTCATTAACCTCTGGAGACCATCACATCAGATTAATTATATGACGCGACAAGATTTACCTTGATAAACCGTCAACGATACTAAGGTTACCTTTGGGTGGATAAATCTTGATATAAAGTTTCAATCCATTTATCTGCAGAGATAAATTCCCAACTCCAATCAGCGTATTTTTCTGGTACACCTTGTTTTTTGATGCTGGCTAAATCGTGCCCTAGTTCAATTTCACCGCGCATCCAATTAATGCTGTCATCTAGCATATGCTTAAATTTAAACAGTGCATTTTTATCGGCTAAATCGCCATGGCCTGGGATCACTTTGGTCTTGTTGTCTAAACGATCCAATATCAAGCTGACGTTTTCACGATAACCCGTCACCGATCCTCCGGCATCTAAATCAATGTATGGGAAACGATCTTTGAAATATAAATCACCCATATGAATAATATTAGCCTTTTGCCATATCACTACGCTGTCACCATCAGTGTGTCCGGGACCTAGGTGGATAATCTCTAAAGTATCTTGGTTAAAATGAATGGATATATTGTCTCCATAAGTGATAACAGGCAGGGCTGAGGAGGCGATTTTATTTTGTGCTTGAAGACGCTTGAGAACATTATGATGAGCTAAGATTGTACCTTGTTCACCAAAGTGAGCATTGCCGCCAGTATGGTCTGCATGGTAATGAGTGTTGACTATGTACTTGGGAGCACCTGGTTGAATTTGATTCAGTGCCGCGGTAATTTTATCGGCTAAGGGGGCATATTGGTCGTCAATGATCAATATGCCATCACTGCCAGCAGAAACTCCAATGTTGCCTCCAGCACCAATAAACATGTAAGTATTATTATCGAGTTTTTTCGACTTAATGGTCACATCATTAAATTTATCATCAGCCATGGCAGCTGTTTGAGTGAGTGCTAGCAAAGCGAGTGCACTGAGTCCGATGATATGACGTTGAAATCTTAATTTCATTATTATTCCCCATTGCTGTCTTAACAATTGTTTTATTGTTACTAGTACTGCCTAGGTTAACAATTTGATCACATATACAGCAATGATAAATCATACAAAGGTCTAAAGTATCGGTTCGCTAGCTTACACTGGTTCAGAGCACTTAACGCTAAGTATTAAGTGCTCTGATGTCTTAATTCGAGAGGGCTATTTTGGCCAAATGGGTTTAATGCCTAAAACTTATTGCGGCTTAATGCCCGATAGCATGCACTAATCGCTTTAGATTAAAGCACCTAGAAACTACTTGGTCCACGGGAGTATTTTTTGGGCAAATGTATTCGATACTCCTAATCTTATCGCGGCTTTATGGCGCATGAGATACAAGGCTTGGTAACATAATGGTACTAAATATAAGCTAGTTACCGTTGAAAAGGTTAACCCACCAATAATGGCAATTGCCATAGGGGAATAGGGTGGTCCACCGCCGCCAATCTGTGTATCTCCCATAGCTAAGGGAACTAACCCCAGTACCGTGGTGGCCACTGTCATTAGTACCGGCCGAAGACGTGTAATACACACACTGATAATCGTGTGACTTAGTTTATCTAAATCAGGTGTCATTTGATTGATTTGATCAACCAATACAATACCGTTATTCACCACAATGCCCATCAAAATAAGAATTCCAATCATCGACATTACCGACATGGGGGTGCCGGTTAACCACAATGCCCAAAATACTCCCGTTATTGAGAACAGAATTGAGGTGATAATAGCGGTAGGTAACAATAATGACTCAAACAAGGCTGCCATGACGATATAGATCATCGCAATCGCCAAAATCATATTGACGACCATAATTGACTGGTCTTCATCTTGGCGTTCAAACCCACCCCGCAGTGAGTAGCCGTATCCATAAGGGAAGTTGACCGAGTCCATGACTTGAGTGATTTTAGTTTGGGCTTCTTCGGTTGTCATATCCTCAAGGTTTGCGCCAATGGATAATGCTGTTTGGCGATTAAAATGACGAATAGTGTCAAATCTAGGAACTACAGTGGCTTCGGCTAAACTGTCAAGGGTGTAGACTCGGTCACCTTGGCGAATAATAGGTAACTGTTTAAGTTTTTCAAGCGAGTTTTGCCAGCTTTTGTCATAGGCCAGTTCAATGCGAAGCTCGCCGCTAGGATCATGGCGAAATGAACGTAACTGCGAGCCTCTTAACGCGATCGCAATATTTGAAGCAATATCACTTAAGGTTAAATCCAGTCTGGCTGCCATTTCGCGGTTTATTACCACAACCACTTCTTGCTGAGCGCCATTCACTTCCGAGCGCACATCAACCAAACCCTCAATATTATCGAGTAATGGCATCACCTGCTCACTGATCCGAATGAGCTCAGTTGTCGAGCGTCCGGTTAAGGTCACACGGATACCGTTATTTTCATTGCCCCAGCCAAACTGAGGTGTGGCAATGGAAAACTTAGGAAAGCCTTCGCGGATCATTTTCTTTAGTTCGCCAATATCTATCGGGATGTCTTTTTGCAATAAAATGGTCGATTGCGCATCTTGCGGCGCGTAATAACTGTAAACCGCATCAATGTAAAACTTTTCTTTATTGCTATATAAGTAGCTTTCCATGCTGTTAATCATGGCTTCGGTAACCGCTAAATTATGCCGACCCTCTAATTGATAATTAATGTACAAACGGTCATTACCTTCCCCGTCACCCTGATCTTGTTTCACCATGCTTAACGGCAATGCGGTTGACACTAATATTGCTAAGGCAATGACTCCAGAACGTTTTGGTCGGGTTAAAATCCAAGTGAGACTGCGCTCATAAAATCGTCCCAAACGGTTATTGTCTGTAGTGGTTTCGACATCAAAATGAAAGTGATTGAGCATCAATGGGATCAGGGTTTTAGCGACCAACAATGATGCTGCAAGCGAAATACAAATCGCTACAGCAACATGTTCTAAAAAGATGGTTAGCTGCACTTTAACGCCAAAAATATTCGGTAAAAACACGATGGCAGTGGTTAAGGTTCCCGCCAGAACGGCTAAAGAGACTTTATCCACGCCAGTTAACACGGCTTGTTGGTTCGCTTTTCTCTGACAAGTATCGTCAATGTGTGCGGCTTGTTTTTCTTGCAGCACGCTTTCGGTGACAACCACTGCATTATCAATCAGCATGCCGACGGCTAATAACAATCCCATCATAGATAAAATATTTAAGCTGTAGCCTAAAAAGTACATACCGGCCAATGTCATACATAGAGAAATCGGTACAGATGAAATAACCACTAAGGTCATTTTAAGGTTATGTAAAAATAGATACAGCACCCCAAATGATAATACTGCTCCCATCAAACCAGACAACAGTAAGTCTTTTAACGATGATTTAACCCCATAGGCTTGATCTTCCATAATGAATAGCTTGATGCCATTAAATTGCTGATCTTGCTTAACCAGCTCGATGACCTTGAGTACCCGATCAGATACTTCAACTAAATTGGCGCCTGACTCTTTAAATACATCAATTCCCACAGCATATTTTTGGTCTAAATGTCGGCCTTCAATTTTTTCTGGCAGGGCATAGCTCACCATAGCAATATCTTGCAGGCGAATACCCGGTACAATAACCAGATTATTAATGTCATCAAGACTGGTAAACTCACCTTTTGGCGAGACTTGGTACACTCTCGAGTCTTCTCTTAACGTACCGGCACTAATGACAAAGTTTTCAGCGAGTAAACGCGAGCGTAAATCGAGACTGTTGAGGCTTGATGCCACTAATTTATCGGCATCAAGGCGGATTTCAATCTGCTTTTGTTCAACACCATAAAGAGTGACTTTCGACACGCCATCAACGCGTTCAAGTGGCTTACGTAACTGTTTATCCAATAAATCAAAGGCATTTGATAGTTCGCGCTCGCTTGATATGCGGATAGTGAGCACTGGCATGTCGGCAGTTGAGAACTGTTGGATCATCACCCGCTCGACATCTTTGGGAAGTAAATGTTGTACCGAGTCTATTTTCTCACGCGCTTCAAGGCTCTTAGTGGCAACATCTTCACCCCATTTCATGTTGAGCTGTATAAAAGCCCCATCTTGAGTCGAGTCGGATCGCACCTCTTCAATGCCGCTCATGGTGGCAAGTGACTCTTCCAGAACTTTGGTTATATCGCGTTCAACTTCTGCTGGGCTAGAGCCTTTATACGGGACTTGCACCACAATTTGTGGAATATCAATCCCTGGAAACATTTCTAATGGCAGCATTCTACTGGCCGCCATGCCAAATAACATGATGGCTAAGAAGAACATACAGGTGGTTACGGGGCGCTTTATGGCTAGCTGAGTGATATTCATGCTGGCGTCTCCGCAGTGTTCAGCTCTTCATCATTTTGGGTGTATTGTTTGCGGTCAAATAGCGCATATAAGGCAGGAATAACCAGCAATGTGAGCAAGGTAGACATGCTTAAACCAAAAATCACTGTAATCGCCATGGGCGCGCGGACCTCACTGCCATCGCCAATCCCTATTGCCATAGGCAATAAACCTAACGTTGTGGTTAACGTGGTCATCATGATAGGACGCAAGCGAGATTGTGCAGCTTGATTAATTGCCGTGAGCTTATCCATGCCTTCTTGGCGCAGTTGATTGATGCGATCCACCAATACAATGGCATTATTGACCACAATCCCTGCCAGCATAATTAAACCAATAAACACCACGACACTTAAATGAGTACCGGTAATAAATAAACCAATAATGCTGCCTGCTACGGCCATGGGCACAGCAATCAAAATTAATAATGGGTGTAACAAGGATTCAAACTGGCTGGCCATCACTAAGTACACTAAAAAGATAGCCAAAACGAGGGCAATTTTTAATGAGTCAAATGATTGTTCCATTTCTTCATTTTGGCCACCAAATCTGGCTTGAATAGAGCTTGGGAATTGCTGTTGAGTCAATATTTGTTGTGCTTGAAGTACGGCTTCACTTAAATCGCCGTAGGCCAAATTCGATGACACGATAGCCACGCGTTGTTGGCTAATACGGTTAATCGCTGATGGACCAATTTGTAAGTCAATGGTAGCGATGGCACTTAACGGAATAGGCTGGGCGCTATTGGGGTTAATGATTAATGATTCAATGTCGCTTATCTGATCGCGCTCATTTAATTCACTGCGCACCAAAATATCCACTTTACGATCACGCACGGTGAATTGGCTGGCAATAGTGCCACCGACACGTTGAGCAATACGGTTAGCGACAGTGGGTGCATCCATACCTAACGCAGCAAGGCGAGCATGATCAAAGCGAATGCTGATCTCTGGCTGCCCGTCACGTAGGGTGGTATTGATGTCACTAAAGCGATCTGATTCAGACAAGGCTTTTACCAGCTGATCAGCACTTTGCTTAAGTTGCACTAAATCATAACCTGATAACTCAATTTCAAGCGGGGTTTTGAAACTGAATAATTCAGGATGCTCAATCTGCGCTTCGAGTTCGGGGATATTTCTAGCTGTATTGCGCAGTACCTGACTAACCGTAGTAAAGGCTAAAGGATCATTTAGTACCACTTGTAATCTGCCCCAGTTTTCACCGCCTCGAGCAGTATCAGATGTCATTAATCCGCCGCTGCCTGCTTGACTATAGGCATGCTTAACATCCTCACGGTCTTTAATCGATAAGGCTAATTGTTGTAATACCGCATCCGTTTCACTGACTTCTGTGCCAGGTGGTAATAAAATTTCGACATAAAACTCACCTTGATTCATTGGTGGAATCAGCTCAACACCGAGCTTAGGCAATAGACTAGTTGATGCCAGAGTTATCACTAGCGCAATGATAAGGGTGAAGACTTGGTGGCGCAGGACATGGTGAAGGACTCGGTAATAAAATGATTCCACTATGCGGTAGATGACATTAAATCCAGCGCAAATAGGTTTTAGTAATAGGCCAAAAACGCTACTTACAAAACGACTAATAACGATAATAGCGGTTAACAATCCAGCGGGTAAGTAGCTAAATAGTAGCTTAAAGGGAAAGCTCAACACGGCTAATAAGTAATAGCCAATTTTACCTTTACGGCTAGTCGGTTTTGGTTTTATCGCGACTTCTAGCGGTTGCGGCAGACTGGTAAAACCTTGGCGTGAAGCCAGCATAGGAATCGCTGTTAAGGCGACAAACAATGAGGCGAGCAGGGCAAAGGTGACAGTGAGTGCTTGGTCGGCAAATAAAGCGCCTGCGATACCATCAACAAACACTAAAGGCACAAATACTGCCAGAGTGGTCAGGGTTGAAGCAAAAATGGCCCCAGAGACTTCTTTACAACCCGTGACCGCAGCCTCAATCTTACTCATGCCTTGAGATTTATAACGGTCAATATTTTCTAATACCACAATCGCATTGTCGACCAGTAAACCAATGGCTAATGCAATGCCACCTAACGACATAATATTTAAGCTAATATCAGCAAAATACATCATATTGAATGTCGCAATAACTGAAAAGGGAATTGAGATTGAGATGATAAGTGTGGCAATAATATCACGTAGAAACAAGTAGATAACTAACATCGCCAGTAAACTGCCAAATAACGCAGCTGAGGTCACTTCATTCACGGCACTTTCAATAAATTCAGATTGGTCGTAAATAATCTTTAACTGATTCTGCTCACTTGCTTGGTTAATTTTATCGAGTTCTGTACGTATTTTTTGCGCTACCGCAACAGTATTGGCGTCACCTTCTTTGTAGATCGCCAATTCAATCGATTCTACTTCGCCGATGCGGGTAATGTCGCTGCGTTCTTTATAGGCATCACTGATATCAGCAACATCAGATAATCTGACTAAGGTTTGACCATCGCGATAAACGATGACTTGGCCTAATTCTTCAAGAGAGTTAAATTGATTTAAGGTTCTGACTAAGTATTCTTTATCACCTTGGATCACTTTACCTGCCGATAGGTTGATGTTCTCTTCATTAATTCGGCGCTTAATTTGGTCGGCATTCAGATTGAGTTGGCTTAATTTTTGTTGATTTAATTCAATGTGAACTTCTTGTTCTAATCCTCCCGACAACCTAACTGCAGCAACCCCCGATAAGGCTTCTAAGCGGCGTTTTAATTCTTCATCTGCAAAGGTACGCATTTGCTTTAGTTGCTCAGCATCGGCATCAGGCAATGAAAAAGCTAAGCGCATGATGGGGTCAAGATTGGGGTTAAAACGCAATAATAATGGCTTATTAATGTCTAATGGCAGCTCGATAGTGTCGATTTTTTCGCGGACTTCAAGGCTCGCCATGTCCATATTTGTGCCCCATTCGAACTCGAGTACTACATCAGACATACCGGAGCGCGAAATTGAGCTGATTTTGCGTAACCCTTTAACCACGCCAACAGCTTCTTCAATCGGTTTTGAAACCAGCTGTTCAATTTCAACTGGCGCCGCGCCATCATAGGCCGTTCGGATAGTGACACTGGGATAGCTTAAATCGGGTAATAATTTTACCGCAAGGCGAGAAAACCCAACCATACCAAAAAGCATCACAGCTAGCATGAACATCCACACAGTAACCGGGCGGTTAACAGACGTATTGATTATCGACATTATCCCGCTCCGTTATCGAATAGCAGCGAAGCTAAGTGGGGTAATTACTTCTACCAAGGCTTGGTCTTTAAGATTTTGCTGACCGCGGATGACGATTTGTTCGCCCGCTTCTACGCCTGATAAAATTTCTACTGTGTTATTTTCACGAAAGCCCAAACTCACTTCTCGTCGCTGGGCCTTAGCGTCTTTAATCACATACAAAGCTTGAGTGTTGTCTTGGTTGATTAAAGCGTTATAAGGTACTGTAAGTACATCTAAGTGGGTGTCGTATTTAAGCTCAACCCGTGTAAACATGCCTGCTTTTAATGTTGCATCTTCATTAGGTACGGCTAATGTCACTTTAAAGGTGCCGCTTTGCGCATCTACAACAGGGCTAATTCGCAGTACCTTAGCATCGATAATATTAGATGTTGTCCCTTGATGTTGTTGAATAATACTGGCTTGTTGCCCAATACGTAAGCTAGCAAGTTGCTGCTCTGGCAAATGCAATATACCGTAAAGCTGGTCCTGGTTTACCACATAAAACAGTTCTTGAAACTCTTTAGCCATATTGCCGGCTTTGACATAACGTTCGGCAATAACGCCATTAATGGGCGAGACAATTTGGCTTTCCTTAACTTGTAATTCGGCTAAGTCACGTTGCGCTTTCGCTGCCTGTAAATTGAATTCGAGTTTAGCCATTTGATCTTGGCTAATAAACTCTTTGTTATTCATTTTATTTAAACGATTTAGTTCTTGTTGAATAATTTGCACTTCGGCTTCAGATCGATTGAAATCATAACGCTGACGTTTGGCATCAATTACCGCAAGTATTTGCCCCTTAGTCACTCTGTCGCCTTCTTCAACATTTATAGTTTCAATAATACCTGCAATACGGCTCATCACATGGGATTCCTGTGGTGCCTCCAGTGTTGCTGTCGTGCTGTAAAAAGAAGAAACATTGCCTGTGGCGACGAGTGCTGTTTCGACTGGAATAGCAAATTTTTGTTCTTCTTTTACTTGCTCTTCTTCGCCAGTGCAACCGCTAAGCGCAGCAATACAAAGTAAAGGGAATGCTATTTTTTTCACGTTGATGAACCTATCCATGTGGTACCTGCCAGTATTCTATATGTAGTTAAATGACGTGAGTCAGCTTATGTTATGCCTAAGTAAGTAAACGTCACGTGTTATTTGTTATCAATGTTAATTAACAAACAGTTAAGCACTAAATGTGCCATATTTTATTATCCATATATAACAGTAGTTTACATTTTTTATTCGATGAGGTTAGTCATATTGAGAATGTTAAATTGGTGAAAATAATTAATTGTTGGTCTAATAGATTAATTGGGATTCATCACTATTGAGTTCATCAGTTACTGTGGTTGGTTCTTGGTCTAAAAGTGAGTGCATCCGTATCTAACCGTAAGTAAGGGCGAGGTATTACTGATTAAAGGAATCGCTATTTTTTCTTATTAGTATTGCTATAAACGGGATGGCTTAAATGATGAAGTAAAGCTAAAAATTTTATGTGCTAAGTGTAAAAAGTTAAATGTGAATAATCAATAATCAATAATCAATAATCAATAATCAATAATCAATAATCAATAATCTTTTCAGTCGTAGCGTAAAATGGATAATTAATAGTGCAATCCAGAAATAGTGGCGGTAATTAAAGATAATGAAATTTCATGGGACACTGTGTAAGCAAAATTTATTGTTAAAGTGTCACACGATAAAACATCCTTGATGATGCAGTATTGTTTCTTCTAGATTTTTATGAGGAAAATTATATTTATAAAGTTAACTAAGCTGAAGTAATAATATTTTTATAATTATAATTATAACTATAACTATAACTATAACTATAACTATAACTATAACTATAACTATAACTATAACTATGGCTGAGAATGATAATGGCTTTAAGATTGAATGGTTAAGGTGGCGGGTGACGTTAAAGGGCTGTAATAATTAAAGTTCAGCTTAACAGTAAGCTGAACCTTAATTATGAGAATAATGTTAACTTAATATTATTTCAAATCACTCAAATAAAATTTAAGAAGATTTGTCAGTAATGATAAAGTCAACTCGACGAGTTTTTGAACGCTCAGAGCTGGTTAGTCTAACACCATTATCTTCAATAATTTTAGTGCTAGAAACTAACTGATCGTATGACGCACCTAAAGAAACTAAGTACTCTACGATTCCATCAGCACGACGTTGTGCCAGTGCTTTATTGTACTTTATAGTACCTTTATCGTCGGTTAAACCTTGAATGTTAAGTTCTTTATCGACGTGGTTAGCTAAATAAGTAGCAACGCAAGACATGTGCGCATCAAGCTTACTGTATGACTTATCGCTATTCAGTTCGAAATACACAGGTCTAAATCCTACAATCATTTCATCATCTGTTTGTAAGGTATATTCAATACACTCTGGAGAAATTGAAAATGTTTTGATGGGTTCTGATACAGTAACGGGTGCTGATTGACAGCCCGTAAGTGCTAATAACACAACACCTGCTAATGAAAGATTGATCGGTCTCATATTTGACTTAATCCTTTAAAACTGTGGTCCATTAAAAAGAAGACGTAAATTACCGATTATGTTTTATTGGGTCAATAGGAAAACGATATTTTTGATGATTTGATATTTATTTATCTTAATAAGACATACTTTTTAATGTGTTTTTATTTCAATACATACTAATGGGTAGTTAATTTAAACTGATTTATATAAAATTTATTTTGCTGGTTTTTAAATGTTGTTTTTTGAGTTTGCTTGCTGCAACATATTGTGGTTATTTTGATTCACTAGGACGTTAGTTTACATACTTTAGGATAATATCAAGGGATTAACCTGTACTTATGGATAAGAGTAAAACACCAAATAACTTAGCTGAAGACAAAACTGTCATAGCAGGATTAGACAATTCTGAAAATAATGCTAACAAAGTTAATTTGATTGGCAAATGTTTCAAAAATCGATATTTAATTGAATCAAAAATTGGTCATGGAGGTATGAGTGATATATACCGTGCCAAAGACCTGTACTTAGAGTCGTTAAATGTCAGTGAGCCATTTGTTGCAATAAAGGTATTATTGCCTCAGTTATCTGATATACCCGAAGCTCAACAAGTCCTGATTAAAGAGTCGGTGCAAACCCAAAAACTCTCTCATCCAAATATCATCCGAGTGTATGATGTTGATACTGATGATGGCTTTCACTTTATGGTCATGGAGTGGTTAGACGGTGAATCATTAGACCAAGTCATTAAACGTTCCAAACCGATGGGGATTAATTTCAAAGGATCAATGAAAATCATTGATCAGATAGCTTCAGCCTTATCGTATGCGCATCATCAAGGTATTGTTCATACAGATTTAAAACCATCGAATATTTTCCTGACTCGCCAAGGTAATATTAAAGTCTTCGATTTTGGTGTTGCAAAAAACTTGCAACAAAGAGAAGACCGCTACGCACTTGCTGAGGTAGATCAAGACTCATCATTAACAGGTTACACTCCAGCATATGCTAGCTTTGAACAGCTAACTGGCGAAGATGCTTGTGCGGAAGATGATATTTTTGCTTTTTCATGCATTAGCTATGAACTGCTTACAAGTAAACATCCCTATCAGCGTGTCGCAGCAAATGAAGTTGACGTTACCAAGAATAAATTGGTCAAGCCTAAGCATATCAGCATGTCTTTGTGGCCTACACTCAAAAAAGGCTTGGCACTCAAAAAGGCGCAACGAGCATCATCAATTGATCAGATAATCAGCACTTTACACCGTAAAACTTGGCCGATTTTAACTGCCATTGCAGCAGGTACTATTTTGGTTATTGGGGGATTTCAAATTCAACAATACTATCAAGTGCAATTAGATAACTTGAATAATAAAGTGGCGATAACAAATAAGGCAAAAAGTGAAGTTCAAGCATTTGAGTTTATCCCAGCTTCAGACTTATTAGCCCGAATTGACAGTATTCCTGAATCTAAAAGCATCATTAAAAATGGTCTATTAAAAACACATCAATCAGAAGTGTTGGATATCGTTGAACAACGTATTGCTTCCTTACCTAAAAGTGATAATGGCCTCTATCAGGATTATGTAAAAATAGCTGAAGTTATTAATGATATAGAGCGTTTTTATCCTGATTCAGTTCGTTTGCTGCAAATGAAAAATCAAGCTGAACGAAGTAAACAATTGGTTGTTGATGCTCTGTCTGAACGTTTGAGTCTTTTATTATCTCAAGCTCGTTATAACGAGCAAGGGACCAATAATATTAAGGCTATTGTTGATGGACTAAGCTTTGTTGAGCCTAATTATGTATATCTTGCTAGTAATGAAGAATATACGCTCTATGCAAGCACCTTTGATAGTGCATTAAAAAAACACGATATTAATCAAATTAGCGAACTTATCACTACGGGTGAAAATGTGTTTGCAAACTATCCTGAAGCTAAGTCTTTAATTGCCTATGGTGCACAATTAAAAGTTGCCGTAAAAGCATTGAATGAGTATCACAATGCGACGGCAAAAGGCAAAACTGTTGATTATCCGTATGACGCCGCTGAGGTTTATTATCGGGATACATTTGAGCAATTAACCGCAAGACTAAAAGCGATTGATGATCCCAAAGATCTACATGAATTTGATAAAGAAGTAAGAGATCTTGCCACAAATTTACCTGATGATTTTGATCCCCTACTGACGCTTGATAAACGTCTCGCGGCGTCATTTTTACGCCAGGCAAACGTGTATCTAGAAAAGCAATATCTGAAAACTGCCAGAGAGTTATTTGCTCGGGGTAATGAAATGTATGAACGTCTTAATGGTGTTCAACGTTTATAGCTCTGTAGTGATTGATCAATCGTTGTATGTTGATGAAGGAAGATGTAATAAAAATGGAATTATCGCTAGAGATTTTGAGCTATCACAGGTTATCTCCTGAGCAAATTATAACAAAAACAGTTATTAATACTTTGACGCTAGGTCGCTCAGATACGTGTGATTGGCATTTACCCGATCCTGAAAAGGTGGTTTCTGGTACTCATGCTCGGATCACTAAGCGCAGTGACGGTTTTTACATTGAAGACTTATCAACTAATGGTTTATACGTTAATCGTGCCGTTGAAGCCTTGGGCAGCAATCGTGAACATAAAATTGAGGTCGATGATTTATTCACTTTTGGTGATTATGAAATCAGTGCTAAATTGCAGAGTTTACCTACCTCTGAACACACTCATCAGCAACCCAGTGTACAACATGCTCCTGTTGCAACAACCTTGGATGATCATCATGCGTTATCGACTTCATCCTCATCAATTCTTGATACTGGGTTTGAGTCTGATTTAGCTGGATTTGATTCTGCAATGTTGCTCAAGCAATCTCGGCAACAATCAGCAGGTCTATCGCAAATGAACGCTGATTTACAAGACCACTTTCAACCACCTTTATCTATCCCTGAAGAATGGGATAAGGATATTTTTGGCCAACATTCTCAAGCACGTCCTAGCTCTACTGTTGCGCCAGAACCCAAAGTGGAAGTTGCTCAAGCGCCTGTGATACCTGTTGTCGAGACTAAAATAGCAAAAGCAGACGTTAAAAAAGATGCTCCTGTGATACCTGAATCAAAGCCCTCGATAAACACTCAAATTACTTCAGCATCAGTGTTAAGTAAGGCTTTTTTTCAAGGTATGGGAGTAAATCAACAAGACTATGAAAAGGTGCTAAGCGAAGAATTGATGTTTGAATTGGGTAAGAGCATGCAATCTATGTTAACCGGACTCATGGATTCTTTACGCCAACGTTCAAAGCTTAAAACTGAGTTTCGAATTAATCAAACTACTTTTCAGCAACAGGAAAATAACCCATTAAAATTCTCAGCCAATATTGATGATGTTTTCCAAAATTTATTTTTAAGAAAAAGTGCCAGCTTTTTATCATCACAACAAGCTATTTCCGAGGCATTTAATGATGGCCGAAAACATGATGCTGCATTAACGGCTGGGACGTTAGGCGCTATCCGAGGGTTATTAAATCAATTAGATCCTGAGTCTATTGAATCTAAAACACAAAGCCAATCTCTGGCAGACATGTTAGTACCAGGACAGAAACAAATGCGTCATTGGAAGCTATATAAAAGCTTACACTCAGATTTGAAACACGAATTTATGCAAGACAGTGCTGCAGCATTATCAGATGATTTTGTTAAAGCATACGACAATAAAATCAAAACGTTATAATTTACTAAGGGCTATTAAATGACATTAAAGTTAGGTCTATACCGAATCATATTAGTAAGCTTTTTATTACTTAACTCTGGTTGTAAAACAATTAATGCAGTTGTTCCTCCATCAACAGACGTTACGTTTAATGCCAGTGCTGACATTAATCCAGACATTAATAATCGACCATCACCTGTGGTGGTTAAAATATTTGAACTATCTTCACGGACTATCTTTGACACGCAAGATTTTTTTACCCTTGATGAGTCTGCTGAAAGCGTTCTTGGTCCCGATCTTATCCGTAAAGATGAGTTGGAATTACAACCATCAGAAACCCGTGAATATGCGATGACATTGGGACAAAACACACGGTTTGTTGGGGTGATAGTCGCCTATAGAGATATCGATTCCTCTCGATGGCGATCGGTCGTCGCCGTCGATCCTACTGGCTATGATGATGTCACTATCAACATAGAAAAAATAGCAGTGTACAACTCTGAAAAGTAATCGTTGTGAATAAATAGGGAAATTATGAGCGATTTTAGCCCAATAGCATGGACAGAGGGCATGTTTCTTCGTCCACAACATATGCAGCAGCAAGAGCGTTTTCTGCAGCATCAGCAAGCGCGTATGGCCAAAAATAATAATCCACTGGCCTGGGGGATTGTAAGCTACGAAGTCAATTATGGCTTGCTTCCGTTAGGGCAGTTTGGTTTAGACCGTATTGATTGCGTATTTCCGGATAATACTCTGGTTTGCTTACCAGAGCAGAGCCTATTGCCGACATCTATTACAGTCCCAGCAGGAACAATTGATCAATTGGTCTATCTCGTGCTGCCTGTTGCCAAAAGTAATGGTGTCAATATTTCATCTTCTGAGCAGAATCAAATTACCCGTTACATCTATGAGGATCATAACATTGTTGATACCAGTGTTGGCTCAGATGCAATGGAAGTGCTACAAGTGGCAAAATTGGACTGCCGTTTCAAGTTACAGAGTGAAGATCGTTCTGGATATGTGTCTATTGCCATCGCTCGTGTTATTGACGTATCAGAGGAAGGCGTAATTCGGTTAGATAAAAAGTTTATTCCTGCATGCACAGGCATCGAACACATTAAAACCTTGATGAATATGACCACTGAAGTTACGGGCATGATTAATCAGCGTGCCGAAGCGATTGCGGCTCGATTAAGTCAATCTCAAGGGACTTCAAGTTCGATTGCCGATTTTTTAATGTTGCAGCTTTTGAACAAATATCAGCCTATTTTTGAACATTACGCAGTCGTTAATCATATCCATCCGGAATTGTTATACCGCACATTAATCAGTTTCTCAGGTGAACTGTCAACATTTAGCAGTCCTAATAAGCGTCCGCCTAAATTCCCGACTTATCAGCATGATAATTTGACCTATGTTTTTAGCAATACAATGGTCATTGTCAATCATGGCTTAAGCAGTGTATTAGAACAAAGTGCTACGGAACTCATTCTTGAGAAGACCAAATTTGGGGTATATTTCTCGACTATTGCAGACAAGAGCATGCTTGATAATGCTGAGTTCATTCTTGCTGTTAAAGCTAATGTGCCGCATGACGAGCTACGTCAGCGTTTGCCTTCGCAAATCAAAATAGGCTCAGTTGAAACAATCCGTGAACTGGTTAATAACCAATTAGCAGGCATTGGCATTTCAAATTTACCCGTTGCGCCAAGACAAGTGCCATATCACGCTGGTTATCACTATTTCCAATTAGATAAAAATAATAGCCATTGGATAAAGCTCAAATCGAGTGGCGGTGTTGCTATGCATATTTCTGGCGCATATCCAGAGTTACAACTTGAACTTTGGGCTGTGAGTATTTAAACGCCAAAACATTAAGGATAATTTTGTGAACGATAAAACCATCGTTAAACCTCGTCCAGGGAAAGGGGCGGGTATGGCTGGCAATAAAACAAAAGTCGATGATGATAGTCAAAAAACTCTGATCCAAGAACAGCGTAATGATAATCGGGATAATCGCTCGCAACTTAGTCTATCGCAAAATCCGTTAGTTGATTTTGCGGGCACGCTATTATCGATCTGTACTCAATTACGAAACAGTACCCAGCATGATGACGTGAACACATTACGGGTACATTGCGTTGAGTTGATCAAGCATTATGAACAGCAGCTTCGTAATGCAAACTTAGCATCTGATGACATTAAATCTGCCCGATATTGCCTGTGTTGTTTTATCGACGAAGTTGTACTCAATACGCCTTGGGGAGAACAAAGCTATTGGGCATCTGACAGCTTACTGTCGACTTTTCATCATGAAACCTTAGGCGGTGAGTATTTCTATACTTTACTTGATGCATCGCTGCGTCATCCTGCAGAAAAATGTAATTTGCTTGAACTCATGTATTTATGTTTAACCCTAGGTTTTGTCGGCAAAATGAGAGTTGAACCTCAAGGCGATCAAAAACTTGAAGCATTACGGGAAAAAACCTACTTAGCGATTCAATCCTGTAAAGGCGACTTCCACCGTGAATTATCTCCTGGGTGGCGACAGAATATTGTGCCAAATTTAACCTTTCAACAGCCATTTCCTTTATGGGTGATTGGGGCATTATTTGGCGTGGTCATATTATTTATTTACATGGGCTTTAGTTATAGCATTAACCATTATTCATCAGTCGCTTACAAAGAATTAACCTCAATAGTTCCATGGGAAAAAACCGTCGAAGCGCAGCAACAAATAAGCCGTGATGAAGCCTTATTGCTGCAACAACTGTTACAAACCGAAATAGGCAAAAATCTCCTCGAAGTAGAGCAATTAAGTGACCGAGTGAGGATCCGCATTGGTGCTACTGAATTATTTGCGTCAGGTAGCACCCAACCTCGTTCAGATTTTGAAGCCATTCTCGCTAAAATTGCCCGCACACTTGAGAGTACTGATGGCAAAATATTGATCACGGGTCATACCGATGATGAACCAATTTTTACCTCTAAATATCCATCAAATTGGCATCTTTCGCTGGCTAGAGCCACATCAATTGCAAATGTTCTCGCTAATAACGCATCGTTAAGTGGTCGTCTATGGCCTGAGGGGCGAGGGGAGTCTGAGCCTCGTGTTGTTAACGATAGCGAACAAAATCGCGCGTTAAACCGTCGAATCGAAATCGACTTATTGTTTTAATGTGACATAAAGGAATAACATAAATGTCTTTGAAATCAATTGGCAAGGGAATTGTCGATACACTTAAATCTAAATGGACTATTACCATTATAGGTTTTCTGTGCTTAGCATTACTCATTTGGTTTGGCGGCCCATTGGTGGCAATCGCCGGCTATGAGCCATTAGCCACCGCAGCTTCGCGGATTATTCTATTACTTGTTATTGTTATCATCTTTGGGGCAATCCATTTTTCTCGGCAGTTGAAGAGCAAAAAGCAAAGCGAGAAAATGGTTGATAGCTTAATTAATGGTGAAGACGATAATAGCGCGTCGGGAGATGATTCTGCGAAAGGTGAAATCACTGTTTTACAGAATAAAATGACCCAAGCGTTAGATATTCTCAAAAATACCAAGCTCACTAAAAATAAAAGTATTTACGAATTACCCTGGTATATCATGATTGGTCCACCAGGAAGCGGAAAAACGACTGCAATTCAGCATTCTGGTTTGGAATACCCATTAAAAGAAAAAATGGGTGTAGACATGATTGAAGGTGTCGGCGGCACAAGACACTGCGATTGGTGGTTTACTAATAAAGCAGTATTAATTGATACGGCCGGTCGTTATACCACTCAAGATAGCCATGTAAAACAAGACTCTCGTGCATGGCAAGGATTTCTGGGATTATTAAAAAAATACCGTCCAGTTCGCCCCATTAATGGTGTCATCATCAGCATGGGCATGTCTGATCTATTAAACCAAACTAAGACAGAAAGAAACTTACATGCTCGCGCAATCAAACAGCGATTACAAGAGCTGCAAAATCAGCTTGGTATGACTTTTCCTGTGTACGTATTGTTTTCTAAATCTGATTTAGTTGCAGGTTTTAATGAATTTTTTGACGATTTAACTAAAGAAGATTGTGAGCAAATTTGGGGTATTACCTTCCCTCTCAATGCCGATACCGAAGACACTGATATCGTCAGTTCATTTAATAAGGAATTTCACGATTTATTACTTAATTTAAACGCACGACTCAATAGCCGTTTGAAAAATGAGCGAGACCTAGAGCGCCGTGCTGCAATTTATGAATTTCCTAAACAGCTGAGATTATTACAAAGTTCTGCTGATGATTTTTTGAAAGAAATTTTTGCTCCCAATGCCTATGAAGAAGCCCCATTATTACGCGGTGTTTATCTCACCAGTGCGACTCAAGAAGGCACCCCAATAGACCATCTTTCTAGTCATTTATCCAGTGGGATCAAGAGTAAAACAAAAACATTTGCAGCCAATAAACAACGAAGCTACTTTATAAAACGACTGTTAGAAGACGTTATTTTTCCTGAGAAAAACTTAGCATCAACCAATCGTAAACATACCAATCATAACCGACTGTTACGAAAAGTCTCAGTGGGCGTGGCCGCTGGCGTCACCTTGCTTGCAAGTTATTTTTGGTGGCAAAGTTATGATTGGAATCGCAAGTTGATTGATGATACTTATCAAGGTGTTAGTGCCTATAAAACCATTACAAATGGTGGGTTAAATGCTAAGTCAGATGTGATTACATTAACCAAAGGCTTAACCTTAATTCGTGATCTACCTGTGGGGTTTGGAACCGATAAGGCCGAGGACGCACAAACCTTTGGTTTGTACCAAGGCGATAAGCTCAAGCAGCCTGCTACAGCCGCTTACCATCGCGCACTAGAAACGCATTTGATGCCTTTCTTACAAACCGTGCTAAGTGATGAAATGGATGCCAATGGTGATCATCTTAATTATTTATATGAAACATTAAAAACATACTTAATGCTCTATTTCCCTGAGCATTTTGATAAGAGCGATGTTCAAGTGTGGTTTTCCGCTTATATTGATAGAAACCTTGTTGGTGATGTTAATCGTGATGTGCGGGTACAACTCAACCAGCATATTGATACCTTGCTTTCTTTGGGGATTCGAGGTCATCAGTATGACAGTTCGACAGTTGATAGTGCTCGAGTTAATTTAACCATGTTGCCACTGGTTGAACGAGCTTATCAGCGTTTGAAAAGTGATTTTGCAAATAGCAGTATTCCAGACTTTAAGCTGGTCGACATGTTGAGTTTAGACAGTTTAGATGGGCTGATGTTCATCAGTGGCCGTCAATTCAATCAGGGTATCCCAGGGCTTTATACCTTCAATGGTTTTCATGGCATTTTTAATATAGAAAAGAATAAAATAGTTAAGAATCTAACTGCCGACAGCTGGGTTTATGGAGACGATTTAGTTGATTTAGATGAGCAAGCTAAAGCGCTGATAACCCAAGAGTTAGAAAAGAGATATATTCGTGATTATATTTTTTATTGGGAAGATTTCTTAAATGATATCGCGATTAAACCCTATTCTACCCGCGAAGAAGCTGAGCTCGTTACGGCAGCGCTTGCCAGTCCTGATCAACCGATAAAGACCATTATTGCCGCAGTACAGAAAAATGTGAATTTAACCAAACTGCCGGCAGAGTCGAATAATTTAAAGGCTGCAGCTGAAGTGGCAGATAATCTGTCGGATATCGCCTTTCGTTCTAAAAAAGCACGCTTAAATCGCCTGTTACCAGACACTGATATTACATCAGAGGAGGATTTACCTGGCCAAGATGTTGAATATGCTTTTGCTGAGCTACTTAAAATTAATCTTGCAGACATTGATAAGATTCAAACCACCTTACGAGCACTTAATCGAAATTACACTAAGTTATCATTGCAAGCTGATGGGCAAGGTAATGTAATCAATCAAGCCACAGAAGAAAGCTTTGCTCAATTAGGCATGGCTTTATCTGAGCAATTGATTGATTTACCAAGTCCAATCAATAATTTACTTAGTGATGTTGCATCCCGTACACGCTCATTTGCCAAATCAAATCAAAGTCAGCGATTTAACGGTATTTGGCGGTCGCAAGTATTGGCTGAATTTAACCGAGCCATTGCTGGACGATACCCATTTGATCGTAAATCTAAAGAAGATGTCAGGTTAAAAGATTTTAGTAAGTTTTTTGGTTACGGCGGTACTTTAGATAAATTTTGGGATCAATACTTAGCCGCTCATGTGGATACCAGCAAAAAACCTTGGCGTTTTAAGCGTAATATTGGCATTCGTAATGACATCTTGGAAATGTACCAGCGCGCTGAAACCATTAAAGAAGCATTTTTTGAGCCAGGCTCTAGGCAGCCTATTGTCAATTTTTCATTGGAACCTGAATTATTAGATCAGAATGTGAGTATGTTTTTATTTGAATTAGACAGCCAGCAGCTTAAATACCGTCACGGTCCTACTCGCAAAGAGTTATTTGTTTGGCCAGGTCCTGGGGCAAATAACGAAACTCGAATTGCATTTTCACCGCCTAATGGTGGTCGCTCAATCAACAAGAAGTATGAAGGTGAATGGTCATTCTTTAAGTTATTGGATGAGTTAAGTAAAAAGCGTCCACAAACTAAAAAAGATGGCAAATTACTTATTGACCTTAAAGGTTACAGTGCTGTACTTAAATTGACAGCAAACAGTGTTAACAATCCATTTTGGATGGCAAATATGGAGACGTTTAGATGTCCTGCGAACCTTTAACATCAGTAGGTTACTGTGGAAAAGTCCCGTCAAAAGGTGACTTTATTCAGCAGAACTTGAATGTTGATTTTCTAAAAAATTGGAATGACTGGCTACAAGCTGTTATTGCGGTGAGTAAAGAACAAACTGAACATAATTGGTTGGACTATTACCTCACAAGCCCTATATGGCACTTTTCGTTATCTGCAGGTGTTTGCTGTGATCAAGCTGTTGTAGGCACAGTGATTCCTAGTATCGATCATGTTGGGCGCCACTATCCATTTACGCTGGCCGGATTGCACAACCAATCTGCTTTAAGAGGATGGCAAGAAAATCAGTGGGTTGATGTTTTTGAAAAACATATATTGCAAGTTCTTGAAGATGAAACTGTTCTAGAGCATTGGCTCGAAACTATTACTAAAGAGCCTCTTTCTGTTGCTGCTAATAACGACAGATTTGTCGAAAATGAATCTCTAGACCGAAATAAGAAAGCATGGGTATTTCAGGGGGATAACTCACCTGATGTACTGTTATTACTGGATCAGCAATACCGAAAGCGCTTTGATTGTTACAGTATATGGTGGACTGAAGGATCTGATGAAGTAGGGCCATGCACTATCATCACAGAAGGCTTACCGCAAATAAGTCAATTTATCTCTATGTTAAATGGTCAATGGGGACAACGTGGTTGGAATACTGCGGAGCTTATTAAGGAGCAAACTCCATGCACTTAAGTCACGCATTAACTCATAGAGGAACCGTTAGAGAAATTAACGAAGATGCTTACCTTGAGTTACCACATTTAGGTGTCTGGGTCGTTGCTGATGGAATGGGTGGACATGCCGCCGGAGATGTCGCCAGTCAGTTAGTTATCGACGGCATCCAGCAGGCTGTTGAGCACCTTGAAGCAGAAACAATTACTTTAGAGGTGTTAAAAAAATCACTAATTGATAGTAATCGTATATTACAGCAAATGAGTGAACATGATTTTGATGGCAAGGTAGCTGGCACCACAGTCGTTGTGCTGTGGCTATATCAAGATAAATATCATTTGCTATGGGTTGGCGATAGTCGGATTTATTTGATGCGTGATCAGCAAATGAAGCAAATGACTAAAGATCATAGCCAAGTTAATGACATGATTGATGAAGGGCTTCTTTCTCCTGAAGAGGCGGAGACACACCCTTTAGCTAATGTGATCACGCGAGCGGTAGGTGTTGATACTCAATTGGACATAGACTACCGAACCGATAAGGTAAAAGATGGTGATGTTTTTTTACTCTGTAGTGATGGTTTAAACAAAGAACTAAATGATATTGAGATTGAAAGAACAATAAAATCTGGAAATATTATTGATTCAGGATTAGCACTACTTCACGCTTCATTGGTCAGAAATGCAAGAGATAATGTTACGTGTATTTTAGTCAAGAACTCACATAAGAACATTAATATTATCGATGATAGCGATAAAACCATACCGATATTTAGTCACACTTAATAAGTTGTCCTTATAATAGAGAATATAAATGGGTTGTAACGTTAATATTTATTATAAGTGTTATTGTTTTTTGTATGGACAACATTACTTATGATGTAATTCTTTTGGGTGTAATTATTTCGAATGTAATTACATAGGATGTTTTTTGTTTTCTTTATTATCCATTGTGATTAGGTGTGGGCAATATATCTTATTTTAGTTCTATTAAAGACTATTAAGTATTGTTTTTGAAGTTCTATACTTTTATTATTGCACATTAAATCATTTTTATTCAGGGATTGAATTAGATTGAGTAAGCTAAAGAATTTAACTATCGATGAATTAATTCTTCCCATTACCATTGATGCGGAATCTGGAGTTGATCCTCGCGAAGATATTAGTCCAACCTCAACGTATTATTTACTTAAAGACGTGCGCAATATTGCACGCTCTAAAGAACGAAAAGCGTTAACCGATGAAGAAGATGTGTTATCCGTCTCGGTTGAGTGGCGACCGATATTTGAGCAAGTTCCGAATATTTTAAAACAACAATCAAAAGATATCGAATATGTTGCTTGGTTTATCGAGGCTGCATGTCGATTACATGGGTTCAAAGGATTGTATTTTGGTTTTACCCTAGCAGCAGAATTAATCGAGCGCTATTGGGACACGCTTTATCCCACTCCAGAGCCAAATGATTTAGCGGAGCGAATTGCACCGCTGATTGGTTTGAATGGTATCGAAAGTGAAGGTTCCCTAATTCATCCAATAAGAACGATCCCTATCACCGATGGCGGAATTGTTTACTCGACTTGGCAATATGAACAGGCGCTAGATACAAGTCGCTTAGATAAAGATAAGCAAGAAAAGCGCTTCGATTCTGGTTCAGTCTCACTTGAAGACGTCGAGCAGAGCATCAAGGAAACCTCCGACAGTTTCTTTATCGAGCTTGATCGCGATGTACAAAATGCTATGAGTGCATTTAGCCGTTTGTCGGCTTCAATGGATGACGCGATGAGCGGTGATCCACAACCGACGAGTTATATTCGCAAAGCGTTAGAAGCCTGTGCACTGCAAATTAGTTCAATTACAGCACCAATAATTGCAAAGAATAAAGCTAACTTAGCGCAAGAACAACAGATTGACGAACAGCAAGACGGTGATACTACTGCTCATCATTCAACGCCTTCAGGTGTTGAAGGACAACTTAATTCTAGGGCACAAGCTATTAGTCATCTTGAGACGATAGCGGACTTTTTTCGACGTACTGAGCCACATTCGCCAATGTCTTATGCTATTGAGCAAGTCATACGCTGGAGTGACCTAAGTTTGCCCGAGTTATTACAAGAATTAATCCAAGATGGTGAAGCAAGAAATGGCTTTTTCAAGTTATCTGGAATAAAAACGGAAGAATGATCTGTAGTTGATTACTCAACATATTATTGAAAGGAGTTCATATGAGTGTACATGATAAATTAAAGCGAGTAAGAAAACCCCGTGTCCATATTACCTATGATGTCGAAACCGAAGGTGCTGTAGTAAAAAAAGAGCTGCCTTTTGTTATTGGTGTTACGGGTGATTTTGCTGGTCACAACACCGCAGATTTAAAGCCATTAAAAGACCGCCGTTTTGTACAAATCGACCGTGATAACTTTAATGATGTGTTAAAGCGTATGAGCCCTAAGTTAAATATTTTAGTGCCTAATACTCTTGCCGGCGATGATTCTGAAATGAATGTAGCATTAGAGTTTAATAGCATTGAAGACTTTGAACCTGCTGCCATTGTTAATCAGGTTGAACCATTAAGAAAATTAATGGAAACCCGTAACAAACTTCGTGATTTGATGACAAAAGTTGATCGCTCTGAGAATCTCGAAAATATCTTAGAAGAAGTGTTAAATAACACTACCAGCCTAGACAAGTTGGCTGGTGAACTTAACCTCAAAGGAGCGGAATAATGAGCATGGAAGCCGCGTCATTAGATGCTGTATCTGAAGAGCAAGCACAGAGTGTTTCTATTTTAGAGCAAGCTATCGTTGCTACAAAGCAAACCGATTCTTCTCGTGCAGAAGAATTAATTCGTTCGTTAACCGAAGAAGCCCTTAAAGGTACTGTTCAGTGGGATAAAAACCTCACTGTGACATTCAATAAGGCTATTAATCGTTTAGATGACGTTATCTCTAAACAATTAGCTTCAATTATGCACAATGAAGAACTGCAAAAACTTGAAGGTAGCTGGCGTGGTTTGCACCATACCGTTAAAAACTCTGAAACCAACGAAACACTTAAAATTCGTGTAATGAGTTTGTCTAAAAAAGAACTGCATAAAGATTTAAGTAAAGCGGTTGAGTTTGATCAGAGCCAAATGTTTAAAAAGATCTATGAATCAGAGTTTGGTACTCCGGGTGGCGAACCTTATGGTTGTTTAGTGGGTGATTATGAATTTACTAATCATCCAGAAGATGTTGAATCATTGTCATTAATGTCTAATGTTGCCGCTGCTGGTTTCTGTCCATTTATTTCGGCTGCAGGTTCATCTTTATTTGGTTTTGATGAGTGGACTGAACTGAGCAAACCTCGCGATCTTGAAAAGGTATTTGAATCTCTAGAATACACTCAGTGGCGCTCTTTCCGCGACAGTGATGATTCTCGCTTCGTGACTCTAACTATGCCTAGAGTGCTGGCTCGCCTTCCTTATGGCTCAGCGACCAAGCCTGTAGAAGAGTTTTGCTATGAAGAGTTTGAAATAGACTCAGAAAGTGGCCGTTCTAAAGTGGCTGATCATAATGATTATTGTTGGATGAATGCGGCTTACGTTATGGCTACCAATATGGGCCAAGCATTCAGTAAATATGGCTTCTGTACTGCTATTCGCGGCGCCGAGGGCGGTGGTAAGGTTGAAGGCTTGCCTGCACACGTATTTACCAGTGATGACGGTGATCCAGATTTAAAGTGTCCAACGGAAATTGGTATTACTGATCGCCGTGAAGCAGAGTTAAGTAAATTAGGTTTCTTACCTCTTTGTCATTATAAGCATACTGATTATGCCGTGTTCTTTGGTTCTCAGTCATGTCAAAAACCAAAAATAATGACAAGCCATGATGCTACCGCTAATGCTGCAATTTCAGCACGTTTACCTTACTTAATGGCAACGTCTCGTTTTGCTCATTACCTTAAAGTGATGGCCCGCGACAAAATTGGTAGCTTCATGGAAGCAGAAGATGTTGAGTCTTGGTTAAATCGCTGGATTTTATCTTTTGTTAATGCATCTGAAGGTGGCGGACAAGACATTCGCGCTAAGTATCCATTGGCTGACGCTAAAGTTGTGGTGAAAGAGATCCCTGGTCAACCGGGCTCATACAATGCCGTTGCCTGGTTACGTCCTTGGTTGCAGATGGAAGAGCTTACGGCGTCTTTACGTTTAGTCGCAAAAATCCCTAAAGTAGGATAATCACCCGCTAACGCAGTGACCCTCATTTGTTTTCAAGGATAGAAACAAACGATGCCTCAAGAAACCATTTCATTTGTAACAAGTGAAATTTTCAAAGAAGATACTGGAATTAAAAAGCCAGTATCTTCAACGACAAAGGCACTAAAAAATAAACACTTAGTCGAACGATTCTTACGAGAGTCGGATTCGACTAGGTCGTTATTGCTTTGGTTAGAAAACTCGAGCCATTCGCTGACTCAATTTGATAAAACCTCCGTATTACCTTTTCTGCTTAAGGCTATTGATCGTATCGATAGACAGCTAGAACAACAACTCAATGCCATCATTCATCACAATGCTTTTCAAGCTTTAGAGGCTAGTTGGCGTGGGGTATTGTATTTAGTTCAACAGCAAGATTTACATGACAAAGACCAGAAAGTAAAAGTTAAAATGCTCGATTGTTGTTGGACAACACTGTCTAAAGACATTAATCGGGCGATTGAATTTGATCAAAGTGATTTTTTTAAACTGATTTATAACAACGAATATGACATGTCTGGTGGCGAGCCCTTCGGCACGTTAATTGGTGATTATCAAATCACCCATAAGAACCGCCCAGGTGTGTCCACCAACGACATTGATATTTTAAAAGAAATTTCGCGTACTGCTGCGGCCGCATTTGCGCCATTTATCACTTCTGCCAGTCCTTCATTATTTGGTGCAGATGACTTTGCTGATTTATCTGCTCATATGAACATGGGCAAAATTTTTGAGCAGCATGAGTATATTAAGTGGAACTCGTTACGAAAAATGGATGATTCTCGCTTTATTGGCTTAACTATGCCCAACATCCTAATGCGTTCCCCTTATCTTATCGATGGTAGCCGCAGCGAAGGTTTTAAGTTTAAAGAATCGATTAAAAATCCCAAAAAAGACCATTTATGGGGTAATGCTGCTTATGCCTTTGGTGGTGTATTAATCCGCGCATTTAGCGAATCAGGTTGGTTTGGCCATATCCGCGGTTTAGAACCCGGTGCGCGTAAGAAAGGCCTAGTATGTGACCTTGCGGTCAGTCAATACGAGCCAGATTTATATCGAAAACGCAAGAAACCTTCAGTGGATTTGTTAATCAGTGATAGGGCTGAAAAGTCGATTTCTGATCAAGGTTTCATCCCTTTATCTCCAGTATCAGGTTGTGAACACTTAGTGTTTTACAGTAATGCCTCTGTGCAGAAACCACCAAAATATGAACAACTTGAAGATAATATTAATGCAAAACTATCCTCAATGTTGCAGTACATTTTGTGTGTATCTCGTTTTGCCCATTACATTAAAGTGTTAGGCCGTGAAAAAATTGGTTCACTTCATTCTGCCGAAGCTTGCCAGCGCGAACTGCAATTGTGGCTGCACAAATATACCACCGCTTCAGACGTATCTTCAGATGATGTAAGAAGTAAATATCCGCTGCGAAGTGCCCAAGTTCAAGTAAAAGAAATGCGCGGTAAGCCCGGGCACTTCTATTCGATTATTCAGTTACAACCTCATTTTCAGTTAGATCAAATGGTGTCCAGCATTAAATTGGTCACTGAGCTGACATCAAGAAATTAACACAAAGGTATCAAATGAAAAAGATTCAAGAAATGCTGCAAAATGGCCAGCTACAAGAAGCCATTCAGTTAGTTGAGACACAGCTAAAAGACGACCCAATGAACATTGATTTAAAAGGTCAACATATTGAGTTGTTGTGTATTAATGGTGAGCTTGAACGGGCTGACAAACAGTTAAACTTTTTAGTGCAAAAACACCCTGATTTTTTAATCGGTGCAGCTAACTTACGTCAGTTGATCCGAGCAGAACAAGCCAGAATTGATTTTATGGCAGGCAAAGCTGTACCTCAGCTTTTTGCTGAATCTGATGCTTATGTTGCAGCATTAATGAAGTTACGTTTAGCGATGGTCGACTCCCAAGATGATGTGACTCAATGCGCCAATAGTCTTGAAGATTTACGTCCGCAAGTCAGCCTGCTTATAAACGATAAAACCAATCAAGAAATAAGAGATCTTGATGATACCTTAGGCGGTTTTATTGAGATTTTCGGTACTGACGGTAATTTCTATTTAGCTCAGTTATCTGAAATCGATTACATCAACTTTAAGCCGGTGACTTCGCTACTGGAAATGGTTTGGCGTCGAGTTGATCTAGCGATTAAAGATGGACCGTGTGGTGAAGCGCATATACCGATGATATATGCAGGTAGCGAAACTGATGCTCAAAAATTGGGACGAGAAACTGATTGGCATGAAGTTGCTACTGATGTGATTGCTGGCAAGGGCTTAAAAATGTGGCTCGCTGATGATACTGCAGTCGTACTCAATCAAATTACTAAAATATCCACCCCAGTCTTGCAGTAGGCGATAGTGTTGAGTAAAAACCAGCAACCCATAATGGCATCCATTCTTGACCGATTGATAGATGATTCGCCCGGTGAACAGGATGTCAAAGATAGCCATCGAGGCCTTAACTTACGTCAGTTAAGGTCTAATGTTCGTCGTGATTTAGAGAATCTTCTTAATGCTAAATTACAGTGGCAAACTTGGCCGGAACATTTAACTGAACTTGACAATTCATTGATGAATTATGGTTTGCGTGATTTTTCATCCATGCCAGTAGCGAGTTTAGACGGTCGACAGATCCTCTGTAAACAGGTCGCCGATACCATAAAGCGATTTGAACCCCGTTTTATCGAAGTGATGGTTGAGACGGTCGATAATGAACAGCCTTTGGATCGTGTTTTAAGATTAAAAATCAATGCACTGCTTTATGCAGAACCTGAGCCTGAATATATTACATTTGACTCAGAGGTTGAGCCGGTCCATTTAGCGATGATAGTGAATGAGGGAATTGTGTGAATCAGGAATTATTGGAGTATTACAATCGTGAATTGGCTTTCATTCGTCATATGGGGGCCGAATTTGCTGAGCAATATCCTAAGGTTGCAGGTCGTTTACGATTAAGTGATGAGCATGTTGAAGATCCTCATGTATCACGCTTAATTGAAGCATTTTCTCTGCTCACCGCACAAATTAGACAGAAACTTGATGATAGCTTTCCTGAACTCACTGAAGCGCTATTAGGTCAATTGTACCCTGATTATCAAGCGCCTATTCCGTCAATGACGGTGATTAAGGTGACGACTGAAAACTTATCGACCACAGGGGTATTATTGCCCAGGCTAACGCAAGTCGATACTCAAGTTGAGGGGATGAAATCCTGTCATTTCCAAACGTCATACGACATGAAGTTATGGCCTATTGAAGTTCAACAGGCTCAGTTTCAAAATGCACCGTTTAATGCGCCTGAACCTCAGTGGCCAGAACGGGCAAAGGCAATAATCAAGCTGGATATCGCGTGTGAGTTTGACGAAATTAGTATGCCAAGCCTTGGTGTAGATAAATTACGTTTTTTCTTAAATGGCCAAGACCATCAAACTTTTCAACTTTATCAATTACTGTTTGAGCATAGTCTGGGTTTTGCCTTAGTTAACGAGCAGCAAACTGTGTGCAAATTTTTAACTAAACGGCACTTAAAAGCCGTTGGATTTGAAGATGAGCAACAAGTTATTCCTTATAGCCAACGGACCAGTTCTGGTTACCGGTTATTGCTGGAGAATTTTATTTTCCCTGAAAAATTCTTATTTTTTGACATAGATGATTTAGAGGGAAGTTGGCAAGGAATAGACAGTAAGTTCTCACTGTATATTTATTTAAAGGAAGGCTCTCAAGATTTAGAGAAGCAAGTGAGTGCAAATCATTTTCTACTCGGTTGCACTCCAGTAATCAACTTATTTGAGCAAAAATTAGAACCAGTAAGTATCGATGCTTCGCAATACGAATATAAATTAGCTGCTCGTTATTCTGACTCTGAAGTGACTGAGATCATCAATATCCAAGAGGTTATTGCTTATGATCCGAAAGACAATAAAGTTGAAGTCACACCATTTTATGGCGAATCACATCCGCAGTACCTTGGTCACAATAATTTATTTTGGCATGTTAGAAGAGAGTCGGCGAGTTGGTCAGGGGGCTATGCTGAACTAGGAACTGAATCATTTTTATCTTTAGTTGATCATAATTTTAAAGGCTTTAAGTCGGAAGATGATTATGGCGCTTGGATATTAAGTATTACCGCTCAGTGCAGTAATCGAAATTTACCGGCCCATCTTCCGTTTGGCAACAATGAACCGAAAATGTTTGTCCCTGAACGCGCTGATATCATCAAGCATGTAAAATGTTTGCTTGCGCCAACATTACCCGTTCGCGCATCCCTTAGTGACGCTTCTCGATGGCAGTTAGTGACTCATCTATCAATTGACAGTTTTAGTGGAAAAGATGCACTTCATAATTTAAAAGAAACCCTTAAATTATACGATTTTAAGTGTTCACCAGAAAATAAAAATTTAATCGAGAATATTCACTTTGTTGAAGTCACTCCTGATACTGCACGAGTCAACCAACATGGTCGGATTAGCTTTTGCAGTGGCAGCCATATTGAAATAACCTTTATTAAAGATCATTACTCTGGCAGCGGAGTGTTCTTCTTTTGCACAATATTAGATCACTTCTTTGCACAATTTGCTGCAATCAATAGTTTTACCCGTTTAAGTATGCGCTTTAAAGACCATAATTCAGTCGCTTATACCTGGCCTGCACGTTCAGGACAAAGGCCGTTGTTATGACCCAAAATGCGATGCATCATCAGTTGCAGGCCATAATTGAAGCGCCCTCTGAGCATGATTTCTATCAAGCTGTTTATCAGTTTCAACAGCAGTTATCTCAAGGTCGCGAGCAAGGCTTTAAAGTTGGTTACGATACGATTCCAAGCAAAGAGCTGTTGCGGTTTAAATCAGATCAGCACCTTGGTTTTCCGGGGCAAGCCATCAGTAAAGTAGAGGCTAAACATACCAGTCAAAAGGCTAAAGTTGCCGCTGATATGCATATATCATTTATGGGGTTGACTGGGCCAAGCGGGGTATTACCTTCGCACTATACTGAGTTAGTCTTAGAGCGTTTACGTCATAAAGATAGCGGTATGCGTGATTTTTATGATTTATTTAATCATCGAATTATTTCACTATTTTATCGGTCATGGGAAAAGTATCGCTTCTCAGCTAACTATCAATCCCATGAAGATGGCGCTACGGATAGTTTTACTCATGTTTTGAGTTTACTCAGTGGTAATAAATCATTAAACCGCTATTACGCTGGTTTTTATCATAATAAAACTCCTACGGCAGAGTCATTACGAAGCATGTTGAATGACTTTACTGGCTGTAATGTCCAAGTTTGTTCTTTTCAAGGTCGTTGGCAATCTCTGGCTAAGACAGAGCAAACCCGATTGGCTAGTCGAAGCATGCTAGAAGGCCAATATGCGCGTTTAGGTATCGATGCCAGTATTGGCAGCCGAGTATGGGATATCAACTCCAGTATCAGTATTCATATTAAGCCTAAAGAAGGTGCGTTGGTTAATGCATTTATGCCAGGGACAGCAAATTGTAAATCACTTAAAAAACTGGTCTCAAGCTATTTAGGTCAGTCAGTCAAATATAAGATTTTTCTAGAAATAAAACAAAAAGATGCACCGAAAGCACAATTATCCAAGTCTGCAATTGGCTTGGGGCTTGGTTGTGGTTTGATCAGCCGTGCAGAGTATGGTGAGCAAATAAAAAGCTTAATGATTTAATTAATAAAGGACTATGAATATGTCAGCGATGACTTTGAGTAAATTGGTTGGAAAACTTAATCCAGTATGTCGACAATCTTTAGAAACTGCTGCCAGTGTATGCCATAGCCGCAGTCAATTTAGTGTTGAAATTGAGCACTGGTTACTAGCATTATTAGAAAATGGTTCTGGTGATTTAGACATCATCATGGCCAGTTTTTCAGTGCAAAAAGATCAGTTGATCAACGACATTCGTCAGGGATTAGAAAAATTTAAAACGGGTAATAGTGCGGCTCCGAGTCTATCGCCACACATTGTCAGTTTATTACGTCAAACCTGGTTAAATACCAGCATTGAATTTAATGATAATGAGACCAGAACGGCCTATCTTATTTTTACGTTATTGACGGATGATTCGTTAAACTCCTTAGTATCACGCTCTGCTAAACAGTTACTCAAAATCGACCCTGCGCAGCTAAAACATGCTTGGCCACAACTTGCGCGTCAATCTACAGAGCATAAAGTGTCGAGTACCGATATTGAAGAAACTCAGGCAATGCAATCTGCGCCAAGCAAAACACCAAATCTAGATCAATTTACGCAAAACTTAACCGAACAAGCTGAATTAGGCAAGATTGATCCTATCCTTGGTCGTGATAATGAAATAAGGCAAATGATCGATATTTTAACTCGCCGTCGTCAAAATAATCCTATTTTAACCGGTGAGGCCGGCGTCGGTAAAACAGCCGTAGTGGAAGGTTTAGCACTTAAAATTGTTCAAAAAGAAGTGCCAACTGCATTGCAGAATGTCCGTATTCATGTGCTGGACTTGGCTTTATTGCAAGCTGGAGCTGGTGTAAAAGGTGAGTTTGAAAATCGTTTAAAAGCGCTTATTAACGAAGTTAAACAATCGGTTAAACCAATAATTTTATTTATTGATGAAGCACACACTATGATCGGTAGTGGTGGACAAGCAGGGCAAAATGATGCCGCTAATTTATTAAAACCCGCCTTAGCCCGCGGCGAATTACGTACTATTGCGGCAACAACCTGGGCTGAATACAAAAAGTTTTTTGAAAAAGATGCAGCCTTGACTCGTCGTTTTCAGGTTGTAAAAATTGATGAGCCATCTCCTCTACAGGCGATTGCAATGATGCGAGGACTATTACCTGTAATGGAAGGCCATCATAAGATTCTGGTTTCAGATCAAGCGTTATGTGCCGCGGTAAATTTATCTCATCGTTATATTACTGGACGTCAGTTGCCAGACAAAGCCGTGAGTTTATTAGACACAGCTTGTGCCCGTGTGGCTATGAGCCAAGCATCGACACCGGGAATGGTTGAGTCCTTACAGCGACAAATTCAGCAACTCGATACCCAGATTAATATTCTCACTCGCGAACAAAAAACCGGTGCAGATCATAAAAAATCCATTACTGAATTAACCAAGAAGCATAAGTTACTCTCAAAAGCACTTGAGCCATTAATGATCCAGTGGCAGGAAGAGTTGAGCACGGTGAAGAAAATTGCTGATTTAGTGACGCAAATCCAATCATCACAGACTGATACTGTTGCTCAATTACAGGAACTGACAGAGTTGAAGGCTAATTTAGCTGTCAATAAACAGCCTATGGTGCATTGGCAAGTTGATGAACAACTTGTTGCCGAAGTGATTTCCGACTGGACTGGGATTCCTGCAGGAAAAATGCAAAGTGATGAAATTAAAACGATTTTGAACTTGAAAGAAACCATGTCTAAGCGGGTTATCGGGCAAGATCATGCATTAGATTTAATTGCGAAAACGGTACAAACGTCGCGCGCCCAATTAGGTGATGAAAAACGCCCAATCGGTGTGTTTTTGCTGACGGGACCTAGCGGTGTAGGAAAAACTGAGACCGCACTAACCCTAGCAGAGCAAGTTTATGGCAGTGAAGATAATGTCACCGTTATCAATATGTCAGAGTTTAAAGAAGAGCATAAAGTATCCCTACTATTAGGCTCACCTCCTGGTTATGTCGGCTATGGCGAGGGTGGAGTATTAACCGAAGCTGTTCGCCGTAAGCCCTATAGCGTTATTTTATTGGATGAAATGGAAAAAGCGCATCCTGGTGTTCAAGATATTTTTTATCAGGTTTTCGATAAAGGTATGATCAAGGATGGAGAAGGGCGAGATATCGACTTCAAAAATACTATTATCATTATGACCTCAAATGCTGGAACTGAAACCACCATGGGGTTGTTTGAAGATGAACAAATTGCGCCCTCTATTACTGGTTTGCGTAAGGCGCTTCAAGATGATTTATTGGGCTACTTTAAACCCGCATTTTTAGGCCGCTTGAATGTGATTCCTTATATTCCTCTTACTCAATATATGCTTAATGAGATCACGAAATTACAATTACAGCGAGTTGCCCATCGCTTAGCAGAGCATTATCAAGCTAAGTTCACTTACAGTGATGATGTCGTTAGCCAAATCGTGTCTATGTGCCAAGATGCCGGTTCTGGCGCTCGAAATGTGCACAATATTTTACAGAATACAATGTTGCCAGATCTTTCTGTTAAGATTTTAAACAATATGGCGAATAATAAAAAAACAACTAATGTAAAAGTTAATGTCGTAAAAGAAGAATTTGTATATAAAATTTAGGTAAACATAAAGGGTATATAACCGGAAATATAAATAATCATTTAGTATTATTAATTAGATTTTCAACATTACATTTGAGGTCTATATAATAAGGTATATACCCTTTGTGATGTTATGTAGTTATTACTGATGTGATAATAACTATATAATATTTATATTTTTTATTTATCTAAACGATTAGTTGATTATCAAAGAACCTTTGATATAATCCTCATGCTTAATAATGAGGACTCACTATATTTAAATGAATAATACAGTTATGTATTATTTGTCGATATGTGCATTTTTAATAAATTGAAATATTAAGTTTGAATTGTTGAACTTATAAAACTGTCCATTAATGGATGACATCCACGCAAAAGGAGCATTAATAATGCAAGCGAATACATATTTAAACTATGAAGGGATTAAAGGCGAAACCACTGCTGAAGAATTCAAAGACATGATTACTGTGTTATCAGTCGATTGGAATATTAGCCGTGAGATCAGTTCTTTCACTGGTACTGCTAAAGACCGTGAAGCAAGCTCTACTCGTTTAGGTGACGTTACCATTACTAAATTGCAAGATAATTCTTCAACTGACTTGTTCAAAGAAGCAACTATCGGTAAAGGTAAAAAAGCGGTTTTTCACATCACTAAACAAGGTGACAAAATCGAAGAAATCATGCAAATCGAATTAACCGATGCAATGATTTCTAGCTACAGCGTTTCAGTTCATGGTGACCGTCCAGTTGAGACTATCACTATCAGTTACACTGAAATGATGATGGCTGTTACACCTACTGATGACAAAAACAACATTACTGCAGCGCTACGTTATGGCTACAGCGGTGTTAAAGGTCAACAAATGTAAGTTGTTTGTGATCTTAAATCTTGGGGGGAACTTGTTTCCCCCAAGATCTTTATTCTTAACGACTGAGGCAAGGAATGCTTAAGGCCACTCAAAAAAATAATATCATCAGTATCACTACGCCATTAGGTAAGGATGTTCTGTACCTAACGCATTTTACTGCCACTGAAGCTATTTCACAGTTATTTTCAATCAGTGTATCAATGTTTACTGTTGGTACTCAGATTAGTCTCGATAGTTTAGTGGGTAAAAACGTCTGTATTACATTACGTAATGCCGAAAGTGATGGTGCTGCTCGGTACTTTCATGGGGTCATAAGTCATCTCGAGTCTGCAGGTATGCGGACGGCTGCTTCAGATGATGCGCAAAATTATATTGATTATCAAGCTGTTATTGTGCCTCAAATGGCACTAATGAAAAAACGCAGCAACTGTAGAATTTTTCAAAATAAGTCTGTAATTGACATTATTAAAGACTTATTTGGTCAACATAAAGTCGAATTTCAAAATAAAACTACCAATACTTATCCTCAGTATGAATACTGCGTGCAGTATCTAGAATCAGATTTAGATTTTGTTTGTCGCTTATTGCAACAAGAGGGTATTTTCTTCTTCTTCGAGCACAGTCTTAGTGCCCATACCCTTGTACTTGCTGATGATATTAACGCCTATAAACCTTGCGCAGAAGAGAAAGTCCGATGTTTTTCAGGACATTTAGCTGAGTCACATGTATCAAACTGGCAAGGTGGAATGAGCATGGTCAGCGGTGGCTTTATTCAAAAAGGCTATGACTATGAACAACCTAAGCTTTATCCATCAGGTAATCATAATAAAGCGGATCTCCCAGAACAAAGTGCCCTTGAAGTGTATGACTATCTAGGTGAATCAGAATTTAATAAACGTGCTCAGCCCTTTGCCAATAATCAGCTTGAAGCCCTGCAAAAAGATATGAACAAATGCAGTGGTCAAGGTGATTGCCGCAGTTTCATGATAGGCAAATTTTTTACATTTAAAGATCACGAAAACGTCAGCTATAAAGGTAAGAGCTTTGTTATAAGTTCTTTAAGAACCTCAGCGACACAACCTAATCAGTCTGGCGCAGGTCAATCTATGTCTGGGTGCGTGTATCAAAATGATTTTGAATGTGTTCCAAAAAGTACCCCATACCGTTCACAACTTCATTTGCGCAAACCATTAATTAATGGTGTGCAAACTGCTGTGGTTACTGGTGAGCCTGGTGACGAGCAACATATTGATAAATTTGGCCGCGTTAAAGTGCAGTTTCACTGGGATCGTGAAGGTGAATTTAACAGTAAAAGCTCGTGTTGGATCCGTGTCGCACAGAGTTGGGCGGGTAATAAATGGGGCGCATTTTTCTTTCCTCGCGTTGGTCAAGAAGTGCTGGTTGAATTTATTAATGGTGATCCGGATCAACCAATTATTAGTGGTGCTGTGTATAACGCAGACTTAATGCCACCTTATGCCTTACCAGCTAAAAAGACCCAGTCTGGTATTAAAACACACAGTACTAAAGACGGTGGTGCAGACAATTTTAATGAATTACGTTTTGATGATGAAAAGGGTAAAGAGTTACTATTTTTTCAAGCAGAAAAAGATCACCATCTCAATGTTAAACATGATCAAAAAGATACCATAGGTAATGACCGTTTTACTGAAGTGGTTAATAACGATAACGTTAAAATTGGCAACGATCGCTTAGAAGATATTGGTAATAATGACAGTTTAAACGTTGGCAAAGTGCTCAATATTGAAGCTGGCAAAGAGATTGTGATTAAAACGGGCAGTGCATCTATCAAAATGAGCAGTGATGGTTCTATTTCTATCGAAGGGACAAACATCACCATAAAAGGCACCAATGTTAAGGTTAACGGCACCAGCATTGCCTTAAAAGCTGCTCAAATTAAGTTGAATTAGTCATGTCATCATCTCGTTATCCTGGAGTCGGCCTGTTAGGGCCTTTTTGTCGAGGCCATGAAATTACCTGTCAATTTGGGTATCGACACTTAATCTGTAAACCGGTCGATAAACCGCAAGATCCACTGCTTAATACACCGAATATGACCTTGTGGGTTAGTGCAACATTTGGAGAACAGTTTTTAGTAAATCGACACAGCTGGAAGAATTCACCAGATTTGTTGTATCTAATTTATTGCTATTTACACAATGATACCTATTTGGCTGTTCAACAATCTGAAGCGCAAATTATCAGTATCATTGCATTGGCGTTGGAACAGCGTGCTTTATTGGTTATCCCTTTAGATAACGAATAAACCTCTGGAACAACACATTACAACAAATAAAGGAATATTTGATGGGAATGCCCGCAGCAACGCTTACATGCATGCATCTTTGTCCTAAAACCAATCCCGGTCCTGTACCTCATGTTGGCGGTCCTATTGTAATGGGGTCTGGCAATGTTCTTATTGGTTCATTACCCGCAGCACGTAAAGGTGACAAGTTAATTTGTGTTGGGCCGCCTGATACGATTAATGCAGGTTCAAGTTCGGTATTGATTAATGGCAAACCCGCAGCCCGAATGGGAGATGGTACCGCTCACGGTGGGAAGATTATTGTAGGTAATCCTACAGTGATGATTGGCTAGAACGAACAAGGATTGTGGTAAATGAATTTGATTGAGAGTTTTAATCTTCTGCTGGCGCAACGACAAGTTATGTTGTCGTCGTTTCAGTGCATGCCAAAAAACATTGAAGATAATACTCAATCGTTAACGGTCATTTTAAAGATGATCCAGCAAAAAAAAGATCCTAATTGGCCGTTACTCTGTGCCAATACTCAGGAGCAAATTGTTGATGCTTTTGAAACTGATGTGCAGTTTAGCCCAACTGACAAGGTAGTCATTTTATCTCTGTTGTTACAACTGCACTACAAGGCTCAGCCTACAGCGCAATCACATATCGTTGAGGCATTATTTGCCAGTAGTCTTGTTGATGCTAGCCAATATAGCCCTGCATTTGCATTAATGGCCAGCCAACTTCAATTTGATAAGGTCAGTTTTACTGCAAGCAATAAGACTCCTGAGCAAATTCAGCAATATATCTTGTTGTGCATCTATCGTGGTAAACGCTTAAAGCGTAACGATGGCATTAATTCACTGAACATCCCTCGGTCGTCACTGACGTCTTTATACATTGAAATGCTGATGTCTAGCATTAATGAACCAATAGAGCTCTATGGCTTATTCAGTCAATTAGATTATTGCCACAGTGCTCTTTTTGAAGTGTTTATTATTTCATTAGACGAAGCCATATTAACCAAAGTGTTCAATTTAATGAGTCAGAATGTTGATTTGACATTAAGGGTCATCGAGCTAATGGGCTATTCAGGTTTTAGTAAATTTGTGCCTTTTTTAGCTCGAGCTATGCAGCAACCAAATCAAACTTTAGTGGCTTTTAGCGCATTGAGAACTATTTTAGGCCCCGAGTTAGATCAATCGGTCCCTTATCAATGGCAGTTTGAGGAAGATGAAGCCGAACGTTGTGAATATTTACAATTTTACAGTGCTAAATTATTGCATCGTTGGATGCTATTAGCCCTTAAAATGCCTGAAGTTAGATTGATTAATGGTATTGAAGTCAATCCTGCTAGTATCGATAAAATCATTCGTTACTCTAGTCCTGTTCACCAACGAATCGCTTATTTACACAAGCTTAGGCTCAATAATGTAGTCAATCACAGCCCACAACGAGTGAAAGTCGCCTTATGATTATGCATGCAGAGGCCATTGAAATCGTTGTGGGGACCTATCAAAATCCACTACAGTTGCTCAACCTACCTTTATCTGAGGCGGTTGATTTCGAGTATCAATTTGATGGTCAACACATCGCTGCGGTAATGGCTCAAGGCCTGGCTACTGAGTCTCAATTAAGCCGTATCATCGATATGTTACACAAGTTGCCGATCCATGACGAAGCTCAGTGGCAGCCTTACCGAACTCAGCCGATTTTTTGGATTTTACCCCATTTAGAAAAACAACAACTTGTGGATTGGGTAAGTCGTTTACATGCACTTTTCCCACATTGCTTTGAACATCCTCATAGCCGATTTTTTCCTATGGGAAGTGCTGGGTTTTTCTCTGCATTGAGCGCATTAAAGGCATTACCAGTCGATAGTCAAAGTGCGATATTTATTGCTGTAGACAGCCTGTATTTTGCGCTTTCAGATTTGCAAAATGAGCAAGAGCTGATTACCCAGCAACAAGATAGTGGTCGTTGTCCTGCTGAAGCGGTCATCATGGCCAACATCAATGTTGCAACTGATGGTATGCACGTTTTGGATTTATTCCAAGAGTCATGCAGCTTGGTTCAGCAAACTCAGGCCATAAAAACCTTATTTAACCGAGCTTGCCAAGTCGATGATATTGATCAACTGTCGCAGCTTTATTTACCCGGTAACCATTCGACAGTGACAGACAATTGGCTTAATGCTTACGAGCAATTAGCGGGCAAAATTAATCAAGACACACAAATTACCCAATCCAGCTATTTTACTGGCGACATAGGTTGCGTGGTAGGATTATATAACTTTTTACACATCTATAATCGCTATCAACAACAGACAGTTACAGGAATAAGTTTACAACTTGAAGTGTCTCAACAACTTCATCTTGGTGTGGCAATGTACTCATGGATAGAGAAGGCATAAACGAACATGGCGGTCAGTAATTTCTATTTTAAAGGTCATAACCGTTACATTGTTATCGCGCCTGCCAGCGCGTCAACCCCTGCTGGGTTTCAATTATCTACGTTTGAACAAAATAATAATATTAGTACCATTATTAATGAAATCTCGCCTCATTTAGTCCGCGACCGTAACGCTTTAATTCATGCCCGAAGTTTGGTGATGAACGCCGGCGTAAACGTGACTTTATCTGCCAGAGATATTACTCATAAACTCAGTGACATTATTGGGCGTAATTTACTCCGAGTGTATCTCGAAATGCCCAAACAACAGATTCAATCCTCAACAGAAATCGCTAGCGTTGGGGCGACTTCGACGAATAAAAAATCCCCCAAAGCCAGCAAGGGTAAACAAACCTCTGTATCAGTTCAGTCTGGTACTGTGACCAATCATTCTCCGACGGAAGTGAGCATCGATAAACAAGAGTGCCGCAGCGATCCGGTGTCGATGCTAAGTGGCGAAGAAATTTTACCATTAGTCGATTTTGAGCTTAATGGCTTAATGCCGCTAACATGGCGCCGTTTGTATCGTTCGAGTAAAGTTGGTACTAACGTTGGTATGGGGTACGGCTGGCGTCATAACTTTTGTGTACAGCTAGATCATCAATATCAAGCACCTGCGAAAGTAGGGCCTAAAAAACCGGGTAAATATTGGTTTGAATTAACCGACGATGAAGGCCGAGTGCATGTTTTTGATTCGGTCAAACGTGGCCAGACCAGCATTCAACTTTCAACAGGTTGGTCGTTAGTTCATCAAGCCGATGGTCGTCAAGTACTCATCAAGCCAGATGACAGTCATTGGGCTTTTGTAAAGCAACAGGTTGGAGGCAAAGATGTTTGGCAATTAGAAAGCATTAGTAATCATCAAGGCCAATATTTTCAGCTGTATTATGATCATCAAGGTCGTTTAACCCAAATAACCACAGGCCCAAAACGTGGCGTATTGTTATTTTATAATGCACAGAGCAACTTATTAAAAGTGGCTTCGTACATGTTAGATAACCAAGGTAACAAACAAGTTCATCAAAATTTGTTAGCCAGTTATCAATATGACGACGCTCAAGCACTTATTGCCGCCACTGATATTAATGGCCGAGTAGAGCGCTACAGTTATGTCAAGGTCAAGTCAGCCGACATCACATCTGACAGTGATCATCAATATAACCCTAAAAGTACCACTTATTTATTGCAGCGCCGAACACGCGCATCTGGCTTTAGCCATCACTTTGCATGGGACGGACAAGATCACCAAGCCAAGTGCATTGAGCAATGGGGTGATGATGATATCTATCATTATCATTTTGAATATACAGCACTCGTTCACGGCGTAAAAAGCCGTTGTACTGACTCTTTAGGTCATAGCGAAACTTTTATTCACAATACACAAGGGCTGTTGACTGAACACCACAACCCGAATGGCAGCATAATACGTCATCAATATGATGCAGTTGGTCGTAAAGTGGCCACCATTGATGCCTGTGATAATAAAATACAATATAACTATAACCATCAAGGACAGTTACTGGCTGTTATTCAAGCCGATGGCGGCACTACGCGGTTTGAATATAATCGTTTAGGTCAAAGAATTGTTACCCGAGACGCCATCGGCCGAACAGCTAAAAGACATTATGATGCCACTGGGCGATTACTGTCTGAAACAGGTTTTGATGGTCGTCCAAGTCATTATCAATACAATGATGCTGGGCAGTTAACCCAAAAAATCGATGTTAATGGTGTAACACATCGCTACCATTGGGACCGCGACGGTGAGTTACTTGCTACACAAGTCGGTGATGCGCTTACCCGTTTTAGTCATGACAGACTCGGGCGTGTTAATGCCACTATTAATCCCCAAGGCTTAGTCACTGAATTTATTCGTGACAATAAAGGTCAGATTATCGAAAGTAAATCTTACCCACAAGATAATCAAGACAAGCCTGAAGAAGCCATTAGTCATTATTATCAGTACGATGATGCCGGACGTATTATTCGTCAGCGTCAACAGGCTGATCTGGCAGGCGATCACGAACTTAGTAACGATAGTGAGTACATTGAAAACATCATCGACTATGACGGTTTAGCCCAACCGCGCCAGCAAACGTTTGCCGATGGTAGTTGGCTGAAGTTTTTTTATGATAAAGAACGTAACTTAAACCGCATCGAGCGCAGTGATGGGGCGCAATACCGTATTGAATACACGCCAACAGAGCAACCTAGAACCTTAATTGGTTTTGATGGCCGCGAGCAACATTATCAATATGACGCTAATGACAAATTAGTTGCCGTGAACGACAGTGATATTCGGTTTGTTGAGCTTAAACGTGATGCCATGGGGCGAATTTGTCAGCAAAGTAGCCATGTCAAACTTGAGCCAAGTGCCACATCAGCGCTACTGAACACTCAGAACTTTTATCAATATAATCCTATAGGGCAAATCACTCGTGCCCATAACCAACACCGTACTGTGCAGCGACACCTTGACCCACAAGGGCGAATAAAACGGGTATTGCAAAGCCAGTGGCAACTTGACTATCAATATGATGACTCAGGTAACCGCAGTGGCTTAACCTTACCTGACGGGCAACAGATTGACTATCAATACAATAAAAACAGTCAATTAAGTGGCATTAGCGTTACAGGCAATGGCCCATCAAAGCAGTGTGTACAGCTGGCTCATTATCACTATCTGCCATCAGGTTTATTGCATAAAACGATACAGGGTAATCAGCTTGAACTCAGTCATGCCTATGATAGCCATTCAAGATTAATTGAGCAGACATGGCGACATGCGAGCTCAGATAGCGCAGCACCAGAGCTTGCCTCATCAGAGTCAGCACTATTTGCATCAAGACGTTATCAATACGATAAACAACATCAATTACTTCATTGTGAGAGCGAAGTAGTCGAGCAGGGCGCAACTAGTGAGGTTCAAACCACCCAAGGGCCTGAAACCAAAAGCGCGCCAGATGTTAAGCAATTTCGCTATAACAACATCAGCCAACTCGTCAGTGACAGTCATACTCGTGTATCGGATAACCCTACTGGTAACAAAATCCGTGTTCAGCAACAATACCAATGGGATGGATTCGGTAATCCTACCCATTCACTTCGTGCTGACAATAACAGTGCAGATGCCAGTGTTAACAGCCCAACAGCTGGCTTAGAGCGTGCAGAACACATTCAACACTCAGCGTCATCGGCTTTATCATCCGATACTCTAAGGCCCAATAAAAACAATCATGATGTAGTGGTAAACAATGACCGCTTAATGAGCATGGCTGGTGTCGATTACCGCTATGATGCCAGTGGCAACCAAATCAGCCAAATTGGCACTGGCGATAAACAACAGCGCAGTTTTAATGGCTTAAACCAACTGGTGCAAATCAACGTTAATGGCAAGCTGACACAATACGAATATGATGCATTAGGCCGTCGCAGCGCAAAAATCACTGAGCTTGGTCGCACCGACTTTATTTGGGATAATCACCAGCTAATTGGCGAATGCACCTTAGGTGAATACAGCTGGTATATCTATCAGCCCGACACTTTTACACCAGTAGCACTGATTAAAGCAGGGCAGGTTTATTATTATCACCTAGACCAACTCGGCACCCCAATTTGCTTAACCGATGAAAACGCTAAAATTGTCTGGCGCAGCCAACAAGACGTGTTTGGCCAAAGCATTGATCATGTGGATAGCGAGCATCAAATTGTTAACCCAATCCGTTTTCAAGGCCAGTACTTTGATGACGAATCAGGGTTACACTACAATCGTTTTAGGTACTATAGTCCTCAGCAAGCACGATTTATACATCAAGACCCTATCGGATTAGTGGGTGGGATAAACCATTATCAATATGCGCCTAATCCAGTGAATTGGGTGGATCCATTTGGGTTGAGTTGTAAAGAAATATCTTCAGAAGATACAGCGCATTTAAAAGAGTTAATAGAGAATAGTCCTGAGCGAGCTTTTTATGAGATTAGAGCTTTAATTCGTAATGGAACCTTTGATTTTTCAACAAGTAAAAATGGTGCTGTATTCTGGGGAACTTCTATGCATAAAAATATTAATAATATGGAGATAGCCCAGAATTGGGCTCGACGCTGTGGTAAAACTACTTTAGAACAAACAACTGGAGGTCAAGTACTAGAGTTACTTGATTTATTTTCGCCTAATCATAAATTTGAAGCTTGGAGGGCTGCAAAAATATGGAATATGGCATCAACCAAGTTTGCTGAAGGTGCTAGTGGTGATATCAATGTCTTTAATACAGGCGCGAATAGATTTGGACCTTGGGGTGAGCGTACATGGTGGCGTATAGAAAAACCTATACTTCAAAATAACGATTCAGTAAGCTTAATTACTAGGCGGAAAAAAGATGGTAACCCAGCTAAAACAGGACATATAAAAAATGGAAAGAGTTAACCCTGATTTATTTGTTAAGGTTGTGATCAATCGATATATAAATAAAAATAAAACTATAGAGGTACTTCGTAAATTTACTCATAGTTCTATTGGTACAATTATTGAAAACCTTGAAAATAAGGATTCAATTTTTGAAGTAAACCTTGTTAGCACAGATATTTATCGAGGCTCAACAGAATTGTCTTTAATTATTGACGCTTTGCAAGCAATAGGAGCGATTTTGTTAGTCTCAGTTAATGGGGAGTATGTTGAAACTAAATGCTTTCTATCTGAACTTAATACAAAACTTAAAAATGTAGAAAGAAAGGATATTTATTAGAATTAGCTATAGATTTATACGAAGAACTATGTGTTTTATTGAAACAGAATTGAACTGAAAAATAATAAACTACCTAATACTAGGGCAACCACATGAGTGTGCGTTTTTTGAACACTACGAATGATTTCAGTACGTTATCACTTCCAATCATTCATGAAGTGATAACGTACTGAACAAATATAGCTCTAAAAACATACTCAATCTGTATGGAAAACGTTCAAGATCTTGCCCTATACCTAATTACAGTCATGATTATTCATAATTTTAAAGTTAATGATCTTATTTTTTTAGATCTAAATATAACAAAAACAGGGAAGTTACGATGTCATCTATAAAAATAACTCAAGCTGTCGGGCTGGGTGGCGCTAACAATTTAAACGATGTAAAAGCTGTACAAACGACATTAAACAAATTACTCAAACTCATTCCTCCTACAAAATCATTAATTGTTGATGGCCGTTTAGGCTCTAGCCCTGAAAGCTCTAAAACCGTTGCAGCGATTAAGTTATTTCAAAGCAAAGTACTTAATATGCTACGTCCAGATGGCAAAATTGATTTAAATGGTCGAACTCTTCGAAAGATGAATGAAATGTTGATAGTAAAGAGCATTCAGATCGCGGGCATGCAAGACCCTAAACTTTTCATGACAAATGTAATAAAGCCGGCTCTTTTGAAAATAGATTTAGCCTCCAGAAAAGCAGAAATGTTACTACTAGGAACCGCCATCCAAGAGAGCCGTTTAAAATACCGACAACAATTAGGTGGCGGGCCTGCTTTAAGTTATTTTCAAATAGAACCAGCCACACACGATGATATTTGGGATAATTATCTAGCATACAGACCTGAGCTTGCAAAGAAAGTCAGCGAATTGTTGAACAATGATGACAAATTACAAGAGCTAAAAGATAATGATCTATATGCATGTGCTATGGCAAGAGTGCATTATTTAAGGGCTCAAGCAGGGTTACCATCAGAGGATGATCTTCATGGTCAGGCAGCGTATTGGAAATCCTATTACAATACGCCGTTAGGTAAGGGAACGATTCAAGAGTATGTTCATAATTGGCAAACCTATGGGGTTAAGTAATGAAGTTATATAAATCTATTTTTGCAGTCTTATTATTGACCGGTAGCCATTTTGCTGCAGCGTCAGATTGTATTCAAATAAAAGTGATAAAGCCGATAGTAGTGCAATTTAGTAGTGATGATGTTAAGTCAAAAAGATTTGATCAAGTTAAACTTTTACATGAAGATAAATCGGGCATTTGTTTACCGACTCTTGACACCTATGTTTTAGCATATAATGAAGGTGTTCCATTTATTGCTGCTCGTTTGAAGGGACACACGCCAAATATCACATTGATAAAAAAAGATGATATTGAGTATGCCTTGATTAAATATCATACGGGGAACAAGCTTCAGGTATTGAAAGGGTACCAATATGTAGACTCTGATTTAATTGAACTTCCAAACTTTACCTTAAGTAGTAATTTAAGCCAAATCAATATCGTTAATGGAAGTATTGAAGTTAACAATACCGAATTAGTTAAAAATAAGGTAATAAGCCAATTAGCATACTATGATTTTGACCTAACGGGTATACATAAAAAGCGTTAAAATAATATCATTGGCATTCATCTCAGTTGCTGTACTGTCAGCCGATAAGGCTACTGAATTGAATAGTATTTTCAGACCCAAAGGCACCATCGTTAGCGTAGAATATATTCCTTATTATCACCGTTTTTCGCGAGTGGTGGTTAACGCTTTTCTGTGTGGCATTTAACTCGAAGAATAACGTTGACACACATAGGGTTCTATAAAGAATGGTAAATTTAACAAAGATTTTCTTTTATCTTTTCAACTATTAATTATTTCATTGTCTTGGTGATTAGTGGTCTTATTACCCACATTAAATAATAAACTTATCACCGTAATATCTGACGCCTAGTTTCCTACAGAAATTAGGTGGAATTAACATCATTAACAAAGTAAAGGAATACTATGCACGATATATTTGGCGAGATTAGACGCGAATTTTACACTCAAACAATCAAGGAGTGGTTAGGTTGGATTGTGGGGACATTTTTACTGGTCGTGTTGATTAAATGGTTTGCTCAACAATATGACGTCCCAGAATTTGAATTCCATGTTTGGGTATCAGCAACTCTCTATCTTTGGTATGTCTCTACCATTAGCTTATTAATCGGTAGCACCTATTTTATCGCCCGTAATGCCCAAACCATGTTAGAGAGGCGAGCAACACATCCGCAAAAGCCTGACAGTATTGATTTAACCAATGACTTAGTCCGAGTTAAAAAAATTAAGATTAAAGCCGGAGTAATTGCAGTTGTTGCGCATATTATCAATGCTGGCGTTGTTTACTTTGTTACCGGTCACGTACCTGGCATGACGTCAGAATATCAATTGTATGCTGTTATAGGAGTATTTTCGATAGCCGCCATTAAACCTGCGATGTTAGCGGTAAACGCTATTCGTATGGAGATTTTTGGCATGATTGAAGAGGCGGATTATCCGCAGAAATCGGTTGCTGATTTATGGCGAGTGGTGAATGACTTTAACGACTATGAAGAACGATTAGAAAAAGTATTCGAGCGTATAGATGACGCTAAGCAGGAGTTCAGCCGTGAAAAAGAGATGACTATTGCTGATATTGTTGAAAAATTAGCACTGTATAAAGCAGAATTACACTCTGCATTTGATGAAAAAATAACACTTTTCTCATCATCAGACAGCGCAAGGGAAGCGTCTTATAACGCGTTAAAAGAAGCACAAGCACCATTAAGTAAAGAAGTCAGTAAAATATTGGCTGAACTGCAAAATTTACAAAGCTTTGTGATTGATTTACGTGATAAAAATATCAAGGGAGAGCAATTGATGTCAGCATTAAAAGAATTTGGTATTGAGTCATTAGCTGATTTAAATGTGAGTTTTCAAAAATCGATTGTGACGCATAATCCACCCTTACGAAGTGTGCTATCGCCAATTGTAGATGAAGGAATACGCAGCTAAATGTCGTTTTGGGGTCAAGATTATCAATTTAGTGATTGATGGACCCACGGCACTGTACTTTAAAGATTGAATCATTCCTTTAGTGTGAAACCCTGTTTAGTTCTTTAAAAATGGATAGCCAAAATATAGGTGCATTACTGGTTAACGCACCTGCTTTTAATTGGGGGTAAAGTCTTGGCTATACCTTAGATGATACGCCTGTCGAAGGTTGTTGTTTAGTCGTTAAAGAGGGCAATATTCTACCTCATGCCTATGGTTTATGTATGAAAGCTCATAGTTACTGGCAGTAGTATTTCAACAATAAAACTGTCAATTAAGTGGCATTACATTAATAGACAGTCGCTTTACAGGCCATGGCCCATCGAAGCCGATTGTGCAGCTGGCTCATTATCACTATCTGTCATCAGGCTTATTGCATAAAACGATACAGGGTAATCAACTTGAACTCAGTCATGCCTATGATAGCTATTCAAGATTAATTGAGCAGACATGGCGACATGTACAAAAAGAGACTCAATTATTTGTGTCCAGACGTTATCTATATGATAAGCAACATCAATTACTTCGATTATCGTTACGACGCTAGTGGCAATCAAATCAGCCAAATTGGCACTGTCGATAAACAACAGCGCAGCTTTAATGGCTTAAATCAACTGGTGCAAATCAACGTTAACGGCAAGCTGACGCAATACGAATATGATGCCTTAGGCCGTCGCAGTGCAAAAATCACCGAACTCGGTCGAACCGACTTTATTTGGGATAATCATCAGCTGATTGGCGAATGCACCTTAGCTGAATACACCTGGTTTATTTATCAGCCTGATACTTTCACACCTGTAGCACTAATTAAGTCCGGGCAGGTTTATTATTACCATTTAGTCCAACTCGGCACGCCGATTTGCTTGACCGATGAAAACAACCAAATTGTCTGGCGCAGCCAACAAGACGTGTTTGGTCAAACTATTGAAGGCTTAGATTTTGAGGTGGGGATAATGAGCATGTTGATTATTCAGCTCTGCAAGACAAAATTACTAACCCAATCCGTTTTCAAGGCCAATACTTTGATGACGAATCAGGGTTACACTACAATCGTTTTAGGTACTACAGCCCTCAGCAAGCTCGATTTATACACCAAGACCCTATTCGTTTGGTGGGCGGTATAAACCATTATCAATATGCCCCAAATTCAGTGAATTGGGTGGATCCGTTTGGTTTAAGCTGTAAAGAGTTTACTGCTTCTGAAGAATCAGCATCTTACCAAGGGCAAGAGCCATATATCGGAGTTGATAATCTCGAAAACATCGCTATTCCAAAAGGAATGTTACTAGCGCATATAACTTGGAAAGAGCAAGGTGGGATCACTGGAAATTATTTTACAACTCAAGGTGCTGTTGAAATAGCAAGGGCTAAAGATGGTTTTGTTAGCTCTAAAGCGTTGAATCAGGGAGTGCAAGTTTATGCGGGTGATGGTCGTGATGAGTATAAAAAATATGTACAGATATTTGAAGTTAAAGAAGATATTCCTCTCGGGGCTGCCGCTGTTGGGTCGATAAAAGCAAACCCACAATTTAACCCATGACGTTATTAAACACACGAACAGTACTTTATTCAAGATAGTCAGTTGAGTAAATTGGCTCCGGTTCGAAACTCACTAGAAAAAATGAAAGATATTAATGCTCCAGATATAAGTCAAAAATTAAATATACTAAGAGCAAAGGGTAATAAATAATGAATAAAACAAAAGTTTTGCCTTATCCTAGAGATGGGGAACCTAGCTGTTCTCACTTGCAGCCTGTAGTTGATTACTTAATTAACAATGGTAATAAGTCAGTAAATACATATGTTTGGGGTAATAATAGAACGGGATATTTTTGTCATTTACGATATGACATCGATTTTAATGAATTAAAAAAAGTATTCGACTTTCCTGAGAGTATTAAACTAAATGAAAAAAATCAGACGATCGATTGTTTTAACACCTACTCTTCAATAAATATAACATAAAAGTCAATTAAAAAATGAGGAGATAACTGATAAATAATCATATTTAGTCAAGTTCTGGTGGTTTTTCTAAAATATTTGGTCTGTTAGGGGAAATAATTCGCCAACCATTGCTGAAATGAAAAATGTGACCACTATTCATTTAACATCGATTAAAGGATAAACACTTGAGCAATGTAATATGTAAACCATTGGGATTAATAGATCATCGTAATCTTAAAAGTGATGAGGAAGTATTGTTAATGGTTGATTATGAGATGTTTTCTGATGAGACAACTTTACTCATTAAAAAGGGTAGCCACTTGGTTATATCGACTGATTTTTATTCAAAAATGAAAAAGAAAAGAAGATATTCACAGTCCGAATATCCGTTAACCGCATTGCCGTGGATTATTGACCGAATAGAAAATGGTTTTTTTAAAAATCCGGATGCAGGAGGTTTTTCAGACTTTGAACGCAATACTACTGCGGAATTTGAAACCGAAACCATTGGCATTAATGCCATGGCACATTGTTGCACTGAAAACTTACCTGGCTTAAATATTTGGAATGGTAATAGGAAAAGTTATATTTCTAATATAACACCTCACGAGTGGAATATTCCTAATTATATGTTGAAAGATGGTTTGTTAGATAAACTAAAAATAATAGCCGATAAATACTCATGAATGTATTACTGTAGCTATTATACTAATGACAAGGATAATACGATGTCATCGATAAAAATAACTCAAGCTGTCGGGCTGGGTGGAGCTAACAATGTAAACGATGTAAAAACAGTTCAAAGCGGTTTAAACAAACTACTTAAATTCATTCCTCCTACAAAATCATTAATTGCTGATGGCCGTTTAGGCTCTAGGCCTGAAAGCTCTAAAACCGTTGCAGCGATTAAGTTATTTCAAAGCAAAGTACTTAATATGCTACGTCCAGATGGCAAAATTGACGCGAATGGTCGAACTCATCGAAAGATAAATGAAAAGTTAATAGCCGTATCAAGCAAGTTTAACTATAAGTTACCGATAGCATCTATTGATATTCCAACATTATCAGAGTCTGATTATCTAGATATTGCGAATCAACTTGGCTGTAAAGTCGCTGCAGTCAAAGCTGTTGCGGACGTTGAGTCTTCTGGTGATGCATTTTTTTCAAACGGAAAGCCAAAAATTTTATATGAAGCCCATATTTTTTCTCATTTGACAAATCACAAGTATGATCAGAGTAACCCATCTGTATCCAGCAGAACTTGGAATCGAAGCTTATATAACGGTGGCTCCCAGGAGTATGCAAGGCTTGAAATTGCCATGACGTTAGATTCTTCAGAGGCTTTGAAGTCGACTTCATGGGGGCGCTTTCAAATTATGGGCTTTAATTATAGTGAGTCAGGTTTTACTAGCGTAGAAGCATTTGTTAAAGCAATGTTCAGCTGAGAAAGAAAACAGCTTGATGCTTTCGTTAGCTTTGTAAAGAATAAAGGGCTAGAAAAGTACCTAATAACGCTAGACTGGGCTTCATTTGCTAAAGGTTATAACGGGTCGCAGTACGAACAGAATAAGTATGATGTTAAATTACAGAAGGCATTTGAAAAATATGACAAAAAGTAAACTCTCTAACGCTTTGCGGGTTTTACCCTTATTTTTAGTTGCATCGTGTAGTGCCTCTCAGCGTGATGAGGCAGAGATTATATTTAAATGCCACGCTGAGCAGCCCAAATCGATTGATGTTGTTATTAGTAAAATGGATAACACGTTTAAATTAGAGCAATTTAACATTGCAAGTTCAAAGCTTGCTAATGCAGAGCTAATTAGTGATGTGAGTAAATCGAGCTTCCACCGCTCTTTAGTCACTGAGCACAGTATGACTTTTACACACGGCGATAGTGAATTCATCGTGAGTGACTACTACAGCGAAGAACTTAATATGATTACTAAAGAAACATCAGTAACAATACAAAAAATTGCTAAAAAAGAATATTGGCTTTGTGATGATTCAGGTTTTAGTAAGTTGGGCTCTGTTGAAGATTTCTAGTAAATTAAAAATGTTCATTATCTTGCTAAAATCAAAGTGGTTAAATTGGAATAAATGTACAAAGATGATGAAGTAGAAAAGCAGGTCTATTTTGCTGAACAGGCTCATTCATACCTTCGCCTATGCTTTCTTTTACAGTTTATATTTCTCAAAAAAGAGTTCTTCAGAAGAGACTTTGGCATGGGGTGGGGGAAACATTTTTGTTTGCTTTGTCATTGTTATATCTTTCACCAACGCAGCAGGTCCGAGGTGGAATAATTCAATTGATATAGATGATCACAACTTAACAATTAATGTTGCAGTTCAACAGTGCCAAAAAAACTTAATTAATGCTCCTAAAAGCTGGAGCTATTGTGTAAAAAAAGCCATTAATATGGGTTCTTGGAGAGGTTTAGTACCTCTTAGCTTGCACACAGGTGATCTGGATTGTAATAGAGTCATCAACAAAGACTAGTTTGAGTTTAATTACCACCAACTCAAACTGATTACGGTAATACGACTTTGATCTGTTAACACTTGTAATATATAGGTTCTAATAAACATAGCTTCTAACAGATTATAAATTTTCAGAAGGTGTTTAGTGTTGATTTATACAATGCGTTGAATAGTAGCTGATGTTTAAATCTAGATAACAAAAAAGCGCCTTTCGGCGCTTTTTTCTGTTTGGTTAATCAGATGATTAACGCTTATCAACGCTCACAAAATCACGCGCAGATTCACCAGTGTATAACTGACGAGGACGGCTGATTTTATGGCCTGGTTGATCTAACATTTCTTTCCAATGTGAAATCCAACCAACAGTACGAGACAATGCAAATAGCACTGTGAACATATCGTTAGGGATACCAATGGCTTTCATGATGATACCAGAGTAGAAATCAACGTTCGGGTATAGCTTCTTAGAGATGAAGTACTCATCTTCAAGAGCGATACGCTCAAGTTCCATTGCCACGTCTAATAATGGATCAACCACTTTCAGTTCTTTAAGCACTTCATGACAGGTTTCACGCATCACTTTAGCGCGAGGGTCGAAGTTCTTATAAACACGATGGCCAAAGCCCATTAGACGAAATGGATCGTTTTTGTCTTTCGCTTTCTCGATAAACTCAGGAATACGATCAACGCTGCCGATTTCTTCTAACATTTCTAAGCAAGCTTCGTTAGCACCACCATGAGCTGGGCCCCACAACGAAGCAATACCCGCTGCAATACATGCAAATGGGTTAGCGCCTGAAGAACCGGCTAAACGGACGGTAGATGTAGATGCATTTTGCTCGTGATCAGCATGTAATACAAAAATACGGTCCATTGCTTTTTCAACAACTGGGTTGACTTTGTACTCTTCACAAGGAGTAGCAAACATCATCGACAAGAAGTTACCTGCGTAACTTAAATCGTTACGTGGGTAAACAAAAGGTTGCCCCATTGAGTACTTGTAGCACATCGCTGCGATTGTCGGCATTTTCGACACTAAGCGGTAAGCTGCAATTTCACGATGCTTTGGATTGTTAACATCAAGAGAATCTTGATAGAAAGCAGATAATGCACCCGTTACACCACATAGCATTGCCATTGGGTGTGCGTCACGGCGGAAACCTCTGAAAAAGAATGCAATTTGCTCGTGAACCATAGTGTGTTCTTTCACTGTGGAAACAAATTGTTCGTAATCAGCTTTAGACGGTAATTCACCATACAATAGCAAGTAGCATAAATCTAAGTATGTCGATTCAGTAGCAAGTTGGTCAATTGGATAACCACGATGCAACAAGATACCTTGCTCACCGTCGATATAAGTAATTGCTGACTCACAAGATGCAGTAGCTAAAAAGCCTGGATCGAAGGTGAAATACCCTTTTTTTCCAAGTGTACTGATGTCGATAACGTCAAAACCTTCAGTACCTTTCTTAATAGGTAGGTCGATTGAATCGTTTCCTGGTAACTCTAATTTGGCTATATTATCAGCCATACCCCGTTCTCCTTACTTCATTCTTCTATATGAGTGCGGCATGTTAAGCGGTCATTACTTTACAGTGGATCGGGATCACAGATCAATTTAAATAAGCGTTTAAATTCGTTAGACCAAGGTATATGTCTGCTGTAAACCGCTCTAGGCTTGAATTAAATTAAAAAAACAGTAAAAAAACTTATTTTGCATAATGTGATGTTTGTATTTGACAATTCCCGCGAGTATACTTGCCTGCGTCCCTAAGGGAGACTAACGTCACAGTTTAGAAACGATTAATTTACGCACTAAATAGTGGTTTCTCAACTGATTAGATGTTTTAGAGTGATCTGTTATTTGTTTTAAAACGTAAGCTAAGTGTTAGCGTTAGTGGTTAAACAAATAACAGATATATAACAAAAATAATGCTCGACGGAGCTGAGTGAGCAGAACGTGAAAAAGCAAAGACCTGTCCATCTAGACCTGCAGACGATTCGCTTTCCTGCAACAGCGATCGCGTCAATCCTACACCGTGTTTCCGGTGTTATCATGCTATTTGCTATTGGTATTCTTCTATGGTTGTTAAATTCGACTTTAACATCAGCAGAAGGGTTCGCTAGCGTACAATCCTTGTTCGATGGTTTCGTGATGAAGTTCATCCTTTGGGGCATTCTAACCGCGTTAGGTTATCACTTGTTAGGTGGCATTCGTCATCTGATTATGGATACTGGTCGCTGGGAAGAGTTAGCTTCGGGTACAGCATCAGCTAAAGCTACGTTTGCTTTAGCAGCGGTTCTATCAATCATAGCGGGGATTTGGGTATGGTAACAAATGCAGCAAGTTTTGGACGTAGTGGTGTTCATGACTATATTCTATTACGCGCAAGTGCAGTGATCCTCGCTTGTTATACTATTTTCTTAGTAGGTTTTATCGCGTGTAGTGCCCCGTTAACTTTCGAAATTTGGAGTGGCTTATTCAGTTCACTTCCAATGAAAGTCTTTACTCTTATAACGTTGGTTGCTTTGCTTATCCATGCTTGGATTGGTGTATGGCAAGTGTTGACTGATTATGTCAAAAATACAGCGTTGCGTGGTGTACTACAGTTTACTTTTGTTGTTATCGCATTGAGTTATTTAGCTTCAGGCATAGTAATAGTGTGGGGTGTTTAAGTGAGTATTCCAGTACGCGAATTTGATGCAATTGTGATCGGCGCCGGTGGCGCAGGTATGCGAGCAGCATTACAGATTTCTAAAGAAGGTAAGAGCTGCGCGCTGTTATCTAAAGTATTCCCTACTCGTTCACATACCGTTTCTGCTCAAGGTGGTATCACCGTAGCATTAGGTAATGCACACGAAGATCATTGGGAACAACACATGTATGACACGGTTAAAGGTTCCGATTTTATCGGTGACCAAGAAGCCATCGAATTTATGTGTAAAACAGGTCCTGAAGCCATCATCGAACTTGAGCAAATGGGTTTACCTTTCTCTCGTTTTGAAAACGGCACCATTTACCAACGTCCGTTTGGTGGTCAGTCTAGAAACTTTGGTGGCGAGCAAGCCGCTCGAACTGCCGCTGCTGCTGACCGAACAGGCCATGCACTGCTTCATTGTTTATATCAACAAAACGTTAAACATAAAACTGACGTTTATTCTGAGTGGTATGCCTTAGATTTGGTTAAAAATGAAGATGATGTTGTTGTCGGTTGTACAGCGATTGAAATCGAAACCGGTGATATTGTTTATTTCAAAGCCAAAGCTACTATTTTAGCCACCGGCGGTGCAGGGCGTATTTACGCTTCTACCACCAATGCTCATATCAATACCGGTGACGGCGTTGGTATTGCAGCTCGCGCTGGTGTTCAGTTACAAGATATGGAAATGTGGCAGTTCCACCCTACGGGTATTGCTGGTGCAGGCACATTGGTGACTGAGGGGTGTCGTGGTGAAGGTGGATATCTTTTAAATAAAGATGGCGAACGTTTCATGGAACGCTATGCTCCTAATGCGAAAGATTTGGCATCTCGTGACGTGGTAGCACGTTCAATGATGACTGAAATTCGTGAAGGCCGTGGTTTAGACGGTCCATTAGGTCCGCATTTGTTGCTTAAACTTGATCATTTAGGTAAAGAAACCCTTGAAGCACGTCTTCCTGGTGTATGTGAATTATCCCGTACTTTTGCCCACATTGATCCAGCTGATGGTCCAATTCCTGTGATCCCGACTTGTCATTATATGATGGGCGGTTTACCGACTAAAGTGAGTGGACAAGTTATTCGCCAGAATAACGATGGCACCGAGCAAGATGTATTAGGTTTGTTTGCTGTGGGTGAGATTGCCTGTGTATCAGTACATGGTGCAAACCGTTTAGGTGGTAACTCACTACTTGATTTAGTGGTGTTTGGACGTGCTGCCGGTCAGCATTTAGGTAAAGCGTTAGACGAAACACCTGAGCCTAAAGCGGCGACAGACGAAGAAATAAGTGCATCACTTACACGTCTTAATCGTTGGGAAAGCAACAAAGACGGTGAAGATCCTTCGGTTATCCGTAAAGACCTTCAATTGTGCATGCAGTTAAATTTCTCTGTTTTCCGCAGTGGCGAAGCCATGGCAGAAGGTTTAGAACAGCTTCAAGCAATTCAAAAGCGTCTTGAAAATGCCAAGTTATCTGATAATTCAACAGAATTTAACACTCAACGTATTGAATGCTTAGAATTAGACAACTTGATGGCCACCGCGCTGGCAACGGCTTATGCAGCTAACTTCCGTACTGAAAGCCGTGGTGCGCATTCTCGTGAAGATTATTTAGATCGTGATGATGATAATTGGTTATGTCATAGCATATTTGACCCAGTCACTACCGCTATGAGTAAACGTGATGTCAACATGACACCTAAATTGCGCGATGCGTTTCCACCAGTAAAACGTACCTATTAGGCAGGAGTTGCAAAAGATGAAATTAACATTTGCATTGTATCGTTATAATCCTGATGTAGATACCAAGCCTTATATGAAGGATTACACCCTAGAAGTGCCAGATGGCTCTGATATGATGGTGTTAGATGCGTTAATTAAACTGAAAGAACAAGACCCAACGCTTGCGTTCCGTCGTTCATGCCGTGAAGGTGTGTGTGGTTCTGACGGTGTTAACATGAATGGTAAAAATGGATTGGCGTGTATTACACCAATTTCAACCTTTAAAGGGAAGAAAATTGAAGTCCGTCCATTACCAGGCATGCCAGTAGTTCGAGATTTAGTCGTCGACTTGACTCAGTTCTACAAGCAATATGAAAAGATTAAGCCTTTCCTGATTAATGATGAAAAGGCACCTGTTCGCGAACATTTACAATCACCTGAAGAGCGCGCTCATTTAGATGGTTTATACGAATGTATTTTGTGCGCATGTTGTTCAACTGCTTGTCCATCATTCTGGTGGAATCCGGATAAATTTATCGGACCAAGTGGCTTATTACATGCTTATCGTTTCTTAATTGACAGCCGCGACACGGCAACTGAAGAGCGTTTATCTGATCTAGATGATGCGTACAGTGTGTTCCGTTGTCATGGCATCATGAACTGTGTTGATGTTTGTCCTAAAGGATTAAACCCAACGAAAGCGATTGGTCATATTAAGTCGATGCTGCTAAAGCGGGCAGTTTAATGCACCAAGAAGAGCAAAATAGTCTGACTTATTAGCTCTATTAAGAGTCATCTCCAATAACGGGGATGGCTCTTTTGTGTGTTTATGCAATACCTCCTGAAATTAGGTTTTTTAAGATAGTTTCAGTCTACGTGTGATGTAACTTATGTTACTCACTGTTATGTTTATGGCTAGCACGTGTATCAAGTTTGAAAGGAATAACAATGCACCAAGGCATCATGAAAGCTTGGCTCGAGTCGTCGTATTTAAGTGGTTCGAACTCGACCTACGTAGAAGAGATGTATGAAGCCTATCAAGAAGATCCGCAATCAGTTACTGCTGATTGGCAGCTTGTTTTTGATAATCTCCCTCCCGTTAACGGTGCTTCAGTAGACGTACCCGAAACAGCCCACTCTAAAGTCCGTGACTATTTCCGTAGCTTAGCCCTAGAAGGTCGTTTTAAAAACGCAAACAGCGTAACCGATCCAGAGCTAGACGCGAAGCAAGTTAAAGTCCTGCAATTGATCAATGCCCATCGTTTCCGTGGCCATCAAAATGCCAATTTAGATCCATTAGGATTGTGGAAGCGTGAGGTTGTTCAGGAGTTAGATCCTGCTTATCACGGCTTAACTGTAGAAGACATGCAGCGTCAGTTTAATACTGGTTCATTCGCCCTCGGCGGTGAAACCATGAAGCTTGCTGATATTATTCATGCATTAAAGAGCACCTACTGTGGCTCTATTGGTGCTGAATACATGCATATTACTGATACCGATGAAAAACGTTGGATCCAACAACGTCTTGAACCGACATTAGGTAAAGCCCAATACGGTAACGATGTTAAAAAGCGTATTCTTGAAGGGTTGAATGCTGCAGAAGGTATCGAAAAATACCTTGGTGCTAAATTCCCTGGAGCTAAACGTTTCTCCTTAGAAGGTGGTGATTCGCTCGTTCCTATGATGCGTGAAATCATTTACCGTGCCGGTGAAGCTGGTACCAAAGAAATCGTTGTTGGCATGGCTCACCGTGGTCGTTTAAACCTGCTTATTAACGTGTTAGGTAAACGTCCTGCTGAATTGTTTGACGAATTTGCTGGTAAACACGCTGATACCCATGGTTCAGGTGATGTTAAATATCATCAGGGTTTCTCATCAGATTTTGAAACGCCAGGTGGTAATGTCCATTTAGCGTTAGCCTTTAACCCATCTCACTTAGAGATCGTTAATCCAGTGGTTATTGGTTCAGTTCGCGCTCGTCAAGATCGTCGTGGTTGTAAAGATGGCCTGCAAGTGATGCCAATTACTATTCATGGTGACTCTGCTATAACGGGTCAAGGCATTGTGCAAGAGACGTTTAACATGTCTCAAACACGTGGTTTTACCATTGGTGGTAGCATTCGGATTGTGGTCAATAACCAAGTTGGTTTTACCACATCTAACCATGCCGACACTCGTTCAACCGAATATTGTACTGATATTGCTAAGATGGTTCAGGCGCCAATTTTCCATGTCAACTCTGACGATCCAGAAGCGGTGGCGTTTATTTCGCAACTTGCAGTTGATTATCGTAATGAGTTTAAACGCGATGTGGTTATTGATTTAGTGTGTTATCGCCGTCATGGCCATAACGAAGCTGATGAGCCTAGTGCTACACAGCCGCTAATGTACGCTAAAATCAAAAAACATCCAACGCCACGTAAAATCTATGCAGATAAGTTAATCGCTGAAAATAGTATTCCAGCCGATGAAGTGACTGGTTTGATTAATCATTATCGTGATGCATTAGATGCCGGTGATTGTGTTGTTAAAGAGTGGCGTCCAATGACGCTGCATACGGTTGATTGGACACCTTATCTCAATCGTGAATGGGATGAAGATTATGCCGGTGCGATGTCGATGGACCGTCTACAAAACTTAGCCAATAAGTTAGTCGATATTCCTGATAATCATCCGCTGCAATCTCGCGTTGCCAAAATTTATGGCGACAGAACTGCGATGGCAAAAGGCGAGAAGTTACTTGATTGGGGTTTCGCAGAAACGCTAGCTTATGCTTCTATCCTTGAAGACAACAAGCGTGTGCGGATTACCGGTCAAGACTCTGGTCGTGGCACATTCTTCCATCGTCATGCGGTATTGCATAGCCAAAAAGACGGCACTACCTATTTACCTTTGCGTAATGTGGCAGATGAGCAAGGGCCAATTGATATTATTGACTCGGTATTGTCTGAAGCTTCAGTGTTGGCATTTGAATACGGTTACGCCACAGCTGAACCAGGTGGTTTAACCATTTGGGAAGCGCAATTTGGCGATTTCGTTAACTGTGCCCAAGTGGTAATTGATCAATTCTTATCATCTGGTGAGCAAAAATGGGGCCGTTTATGTGGTCTCACTATGCTGCTACCTCATGGTTACGAAGGTCAAGGCCCTGAGCATTCAAGTGCCCGTTTAGAGCGCTTCTTGCAATTATGTGCTAACCACAATATGCAAGTGTGTGTGCCATCAACTCCGGCGCAAGTTTATCACATGCTGCGTCGTCAAGTTGTTCGTCCGATGCGTCGTCCATTAGTGGTAATGTCGCCTAAATCTTTATTGCGTCATCCATTAGCTGTGTCTAGCTTAGAAGAGCTTGCTGAAGGTACTTTCCAAAATATCATCGGTGAGGTTGATACCTTAGACGCAAGTAAAGTTGACCGTGTTGTATTCTGTAGTGGCAAGGTGTATTTCGAGTTACTTGAAAAACGTCGCAAAGAGAATGTCACTAACGTTGCCATCGTGCGTGTTGAGCAGTTGTATCCGTTCCCTGATGTGGAACTTCGTGCAGCATTAGAAACTTATCAACATGTTACTGATTTTGTTTGGTGTCAGGAAGAACCGCAAAACCAAGGTGCATGGTACTGTAGTCAGCATCATTTCTGGGCTAATATTCCTGCAGGTGGTCAATTAACTTATGCCGGTCGTGAAGCGTCTGCTGCACCAGCATGTGGTTATCCTGGCTTGCACGTACAGCAGCAAGAATCATTAGTTAATAGCGCATTAAAACTGTCGTAATAGATAATTTATATAAGGGAAGCTTTCCATGAGTATCGAAATTAAGGTACCCGTATTACCAGAATCTGTTGCTGATGCAACTATTGCTACTTGGCATGTTAAACCTGGTGAGCAGGTGACTCGTGATCAAAACTTAGTTGATATCGAGACTGATAAAGTTGTTTTAGAAGTGGTTGCACCTGAAGACGGTTCAATCTCTGAATTGTTATTCCAAGAAGGTGACACCGTTTTAGGCGAGCAAGTGATTGCTAATTTTGTCGCTGGTGCAGTTTCTGGCCAAGAAGTGACTAAAGCTGAAGCGTCAGCGCCTTCTGCTGCGGCATCTACTGAAGCGGCTACTGATGAATCTAACGATGCATTGAGTCCTTCAGTACGTCGTGTGATTGCAGAGCACAATCTTGATGCCAGCAAAATTAAAGGTTCTGGTGTTGGCGGACGTGTGACTAAGGATGATGTTGATGCATTTCTTAAGTCTGCACCAGCTAAAACCGCGCCAGCTGCACCTGTTGCACCACTTGAAGGTCGTAGTGAGAAGCGTGTTCCGATGTCACGTCTTCGTAAAACCATTGCTAAACGTCTTTTAGAAGCGAAAAATTCAACGGCAATGTTGACCACGTTTAACGAAGTCAACATGAAGCCAATCATGGATATTCGTAAACAGTATCAAGACATTTTTGAAAAACGCCATGGTATTCGTTTAGGCTTTATGTCTTTCTATATCAAAGCAGTAACAGAAGCGTTAAAGCGTTTTCCAGAAGTGAATGCGTCTATTGACGGTGATGATATTGTGTATCACAACTATTTTGATATCAGCATTGCAGTATCGACACCTCGTGGTCTGGTAACACCAGTATTACGTGATACCGATACCATGAGTCTTGCTGAAATTGAAAAAGCAGTTCGTGAATTGGCTATCAAAGGCCGTGACGGAAAGCTATCTGTTGCAGATATGACTGGCGGTAACTTCACAGTCACCAACGGTGGTGTGTTCGGTTCGTTAATGTCGACTCCAATTTTGAACCTGCCACAAAGCGCAATCTTAGGCATGCATGCTATTAAAGATCGCCCAATGGCAGTAAATGGTCAGGTTGAAATCCTGCCTATGATGTACCTAGCACTCTCTTACGATCATCGTATTGTTGATGGTCGTGAGTCAGTTGGCTTCTTAGTTGCGATTAAAGACTTCTTAGAAGATCCAACTCGTCTGCTGCTTGATCTATAAGTCAGTAGATAAACCCTCGTCGCTGGCTCATATTGAGCCAGTTGGATTTGATTAGAAGTATATGGATAGATCATCATGAATTTGCATGAGTATCAGGCAAAATCTTTATTTGCCGAATATGGTTTACCAGTCTCTGAAGGCTTTGCATGTGATACTGCTCAAGAAGCAGTTGAAGCAGCTGGCCACATTGGCGGAAATTTATGGGTTGTTAAGTGTCAAGTACACGCAGGCGGCCGTGGTAAAGCAGGTGGCGTTAAAGTTACCGGTAGTAAAGACGAAATCAGAGCATTCGCTGAAAACTGGTTAGGCAAGAACTTAGTAACGTACCAGACTGATGCTAAAGGTCAGCCAGTTGCTAAAATTCTAGTTGAAAGCTGTACTGATATCGCCAACGAATTGTACTTAGGTGCAGTTGTTGACCGTAGCACTCGTCGCGTTGTGTTCATGGCGTCGACTGAAGGTGGTGTTGAAATTGAAAAAGTGGCTGAAGAAACGCCAGAACTTATTCATACAGCAATCATCGATCCGTTAACGGGTCCGCAAGCTTTCCAAGCTCGCGATCTTGGCTTCAAGTTAGGTTTAAACCCAACACAAATGAAGCAGTTCACTAAGATCTTTATGGGTCTTGCGAACATGTTTAACGACCATGATTTTGCATTATTAGAAATCAATCCACTTGTTATCACTACTGAAGGCAACCTTCACTGTTTAGATGGCAAAATTGGTATTGATGGCAACGCATTATATCGCCAGCCAAAAATCAAAGCGATGCATGACCCATCACAAGATGATGCTCGTGAAGCACATGCTGCTAAATTTGAATTAAACTATGTTGCTTTAGACGGTAACGTAGGTTGTATGGTGAATGGTGCAGGCCTAGCAATGGGTACAATGGACATCGTAAACCTACACGGCGGCAAACCAGCTAACTTCTTAGACGTTGGCGGTGGAGCAACTAAAGAACGTGTTGCTGAAGCCTTTAAAATCATTCTTTCTGACAGCAATGTTAAAGCAGTATTGGTTAACATCTTCGGTGGTATCGTACGTTGCGATATGATCGCTGAAGGTATTATCGGTGCAGTTAAAGAAGTTGGCGTTAAAGTGCCAGTAGTTGTTCGTCTTGAAGGTACTAACGCCGAATTAGGTCGTGAAGTATTGGCTAAGTCTGGTCTTGATATCATCGCGGCAACAAGTCTAACTGACGCGGCTGAGCAAGTTGTTAAAGCTGCGGAGGGCAAATAATGTCTGTTTTAATTAACAAAGATACCAAGGTGATCTGTCAAGGTTTCACTGGTGGTCAGGGTACTTTTCACTCTGAGCAGGCGATTGCTTATGGCACGCAAATGGTTGGCGGTGTTTCTCCTGGAAAAGGTGGTCAAGTTCACCTTGGTCTTCCAGTATTTAACACAGTTAAAGATGCAGTAGCACAAACTGGTGCAACAGCATCTGTTATCTACGTTCCTGCACCATTTTGTAAAGATGCAATTCTTGAAGCAATCGATGCTGGCATTCAGCTAATCGTTTGTATCACTGAAGGTATTCCTACACTTGATATGCTGCAAGTGAAAGTGAAGCTTGAAGAAACTGGCGTTCGCATGATCGGTCCTAACTGTCCAGGCGTAATCACTCCTGGTGAATGTAAGATTGGTATTATGCCTGGTCACATTCACAAGCCAGGTAAAGTTGGTATTGTTTCTCGCTCTGGTACATTAACGTACGAAGCGGTTAAGCAAACGACTGACGAAGGTTTCGGCCAATCTACTTGTGTAGGTATCGGTGGCGACCCAATTCCTGGTACTAACTTCATCGACGTATTGGAAATGTTCCAAAACGATCCACAGACTGAAGCGATTGTAATGATCGGTGAAATCGGTGGTAACGCTGAAGAAGAAGCGGCTGAATATATCAAAGCACACGTAACTAAGCCTGTTGTGTCTTACATTGCTGGTGTTACTGCACCAGAAGGTAAGCGTATGGGTCATGCTGGCGCAATTATCGCTGGTGGTAAAGGTACTGCTGCTGATAAATTTGCTGCTTTAGAAGCTGCTGGTGTTACGACTGTTCGCTCTTTAGCTGATATCGGTAAAGCATTACGTATTCGTACTGGCTGGTAATATTTACTCGGCTTAAAAAGGCGCTTAGGCGCCTTTTTTATTGCTTTTTTCTCAGTACGGTTGAGATTGTTATCGCCTATTATAAGTTTAGGTTACCTCAGCGTTAATAAGGTTGTTATGCATATAGTGAGTATTATTTTCCCGTTAATGTTTATGGTCACCCTAGGCTATGGCTTAACCCGAGTGGGCTTTTTTACTCAAGAGCATATTGCAGGCATCAGCAAATTCACTTTTTATGTCAGCATTCCGGCATTTTTATTTATCAATATGTTAGCTGCGCCACTGGCACAAAGTATTGATCCACTTGCGTTGCTGGCTTTTTATATACCGGTCGTGGTGGTATTTACCATTGGTTATCTAATTAATCGATATTGTAGTCCCGTAGCACAACAAAGCCGAGATGCCAGTGCCGTTTTTGCCCTAGGCAGCAGTTATTCTAATACTGTATTGGTCGGATTACCGATCATTACCGCCGCCTTGGGCGACACGATGATCGGGCAGGTATTTATGATCATTACTTTTCATAGTGCTACCTTGTTTGCGTTGACATTTATCTTAGCGGCACGCGCGCAAGAACAAGGCTTTTCGTGGCGTCGATTTACTCGCTCTATGCTACTCAATCCGGTGGTGATGAGCATTAGCTTGGGCATTTTAGCTAATGCGATAAGTATTAACTTGGGGGAACAGCTTAGTGCAGGGCTAGCATTACTCGCAAAACCGGCATTAGCCTGTGCATTATTTGTTCTAGGCGCTAATTTAAGTTTCTATCGAATTGGCGATCATTGGCGTTTAGCATTAGTGGCAAGTAGCTTGAAAATTATCTTGTTACCCGCATTAGTGTATGTGATGGCGCATTTTGTGTTTCAGTTAACATTACAAAATACGGCCATGTTAGTGTTACTTAGCGCCTCGCCATTAGGTGTTAATGCTTATTTAATTGCTACAGAGCTTAAACAGCATGAATCAACCTTGGGCAGCACAGTGGTATTATCGACCTTGTTAGCTGTGCTGAGTTTCAGTCTATGGTTAACACTGCTAATTTAACCGTATTTATTTAATAAGACTTTTTACAATGCCATCCGCACTTGTGTGCTATACACGACTCCCGGTTTTATACTTTTTATCCCAAAAAGTGATGCAGATGATAAATTTCAAGCAATAAAAAACCAGCAAATTTGCTGGTTTATTTGTTGCTCACACATAGACTATTCGTCAGCGTGATCACATGTGTCGTTGGTGCAACGACCATAAAGGTACAAGCTATGGTGAGTTAACTTGATGTTATGACGCATGGCGATTTCGTCTTGACGACGCTCAATTACATCATCAGAAAACTCAATGACTTTATCACAGGTCAGACAAACCAAATGGTCGTGGTGTTGTTGAGTCGATAATTCAAACACCGCTTTGCCACTTTCAAAATGATGACGATTAAGAATGCCAGCATCATCAAACTGGTTTAATACTCTATACACAGTAGCAAGGCCAATTTCCTCACCAATTTCGAGTAACTTTTTGTATAAGTCTTCTGCACTGATATGCTGATTATTTGGTTCTTGCATCAGTTCTAGAATTTTAACTCGCGGCAGGGTTATTTTTAATCCGGCTTTTTTGAGCGCTTGATTTCCATCTGTCATTGCTAATCTCTTGATTGCAGAACCAATCGGTTCATCGGTGGATATTCTGATCATTATATGTCTTGAGTTTAAAAACATAAACCTCTTAAGGTGCTTAATCAACCTATATGGAGCATATTTAGCAAAACACTCGCTGAAGTTGATATTATTTGTTACTAATCTCTCAATAAACTTACTTATACTAAGGGATTATTGTGCCAATTGGCTAATTCGATATGATTATATTATCGATAAAATGGCTTTTTAGGCCGTCAAGTCACAACATTTTGAAACGTAAGGGCGTATTTTTGATATCGTATTGAAAGTATATGGCATTATATTTTACATCATCACACTAAAGGATAAACAATGTACCGGCAAATTGTAGTGCTAACCGGCGCGGGTATATCTGCTGAGTCGGGTATGAGCACATTTAGAGATCAGCATGGCTTATGGGAACAGCATCATATTGAAGATGTTGCCACTCCAGAAGGCTATACCAGAGATATTGAACTCGTTGAGCGTTTTTATAATAGTCGCTGGCAACAATTACACAGTGATGATGTTGTTCCCAATGCTGCGCATTTAGCATTAGCCAAGCTTGAGACCGAATTTACGGGGGAGTTGTTAGTTATAACCCAAAATGTTGATGATTTGCATGAGCGGGCAGGCTCTAAACGATTGCTGCATATGCACGGTGAACTTGCTAAAGGTCGCTGTCCACAATCATTACAAACATTTATTTTACGTGAGCCATTTGGCGCTGACAATTGCTGTACCTGTTGTATTCCAGGTAAGCGTTTAAGACCACATATTGTGTGGTTTGGCGAAATGCCCTTTGGTATGGATAGAATTCATGATGCCTTAGATAATTGTGATTTGTTTATAGCCATCGGCACCTCTGGTACCGTTTATCCTGCAGCCGGTTTTGTCGATAGCGCTAATCATCACGGTGCACAGACGGTAGAAGTTAATCTCGATCCTGCTGATCGCCACAGTCAGTTCCAATATCATTTTACCGGTAAAGCAGGTGATATTTTACCAAGTTTAGTGGCAGATATTTTAGCGGGTAAGGTGATTGGTAGTGAGTAAAGTGTTAGTTGATGGGACGAACAATGAGGTGATAGTGCCAAAGTTAGCCATTATCATGCGTGGCTTACCTGGTAGTGGTAAGTCTTATTGGGCTGAACAATTTATTATATCTCAAGGTATTGAGCAGGCGATTCAAATTCGACAACACGGTTACTTTTCAACAGATCGCTATTTTTATTATCAAGGTGAATATCGCTTTAATCCGCAAAAAATTGCGCAGTATCATCAGGCTAATTTAACAGCATTTATCCAAGCATTAGCCCGAAGTGAACCGATTGTGATTTGCGATAATACCAATATCGCCAAGTGGGAATTTATGGCTTATGAGGCAGCGGCTAAAGCACTAGGTTATAAAGTTAATGTAGTATTAGTTGGACAACCTAAAGATGAGCCGCATCAACAGCTTTGTGCTCAACGAAACCAGCATCATGTTCCATTAGTACAGATTCAAAAAATGGCCCAGTTGTTTGAAGAGTAGTGATTTGAACAATAATTGTCTGACTATACAGTTGATGTGATAACGTTATGCTTATATCTTGCAATGGTATTAAGAAAAAGGCGCATATAGCGCCTTTTTTATTGGATAATTATTACTTAGCAGCAACCGGCGTTGTTAGGTCGATGCTGTAAATAGCAAATCCTGACACTACATCAGCTGTTTTAGGTAACTTGACCATTTTACGTTGTTGGTTATCAGCAACGAACTTGTCGGCAACATCGCTGTCTTGAGTTTCAAAACGAATGTCTAATGCCACGGTGGCATTATCTATGGTTTTAAAGTCCCAGTTGTAATCAGCTGATGGATCAACCTTAGCATCATATCCGCCAGTAGCATTAGGCTTTGATTGCTCAGTAATATAAGCAGACAATGCATCACGGTTGGTATCTGGTAGCTCAAGTACTACATGATCAGAACCAGTACCTGCAAATGCCCCACCAAATGCACGGTAGTTATTTGATGCTACAACAAATGACATAGCAGCCAAATCATCACCGGTGATAACCTTTGAGTCTGCATCTGTATAAGCCAAGTCAACAATTCTATTTGCATCTGGGTTAACGACTTTACAATCCCGATCAAACTTACTCGGTTGGGTCACATCAATTTTGTAAGTTAAGCCATCAATTACGTCAAAGTTATAGGTTGGGTGACCGGCGCGGTTAATCAAGTTTTGAGGTGCACTCACGGTTGGATCAATTTGATTAAACTGATTTGCTGAGCATTCCAACCAGTCTTTTAACTCAGCCCCAGTCGCTTTAACTGCTACCATGGTATTTGGGTACAGATATAAGTCAGCGGCATTTTTATAAGATAAATTACCTTCATCAACCTGCACATACTGGCTAGCATCACCTTCAGCATAGCGTCCACCGGCTTTAAATGGTGCAGAAGCAGACAAAATAGGTAAATCTTTTAGATCATCGGTAATTAATGTTTTAACGCGGGCAATTTGGGCATCTGAAACAATTTGCACAGTTGGATCATCTTGCACCAGTGTTAAGAAACTGTACATATTGGCGGCAGCAACACCGATAGGTTGGCTGACGTATTCAATCGTACCTTGGTGTTCAATTTCAATCGCATTACGTAAGCTTGCTTCACCTTCAACCAAGGCAATTTTATTGGCATTGTCGTAAATAGGGCGTGCTTTAGCCGTTGATTCTTCATGGATTACGGTCCATTTACCTTCAACTTGACGCACCACTAAGTCAACAACGCCTAAGTTATCTCCCCAACGACCAGGCATCACTGCAGGGATACCATTTAATAAACCTTTTTCTACGTCGGTATTAGGTAAATCACTGTAGGTTGCAGCAGGGAACACCGAGTGGCTGTGACCAAAGAAGATAGCATCGATGCCAGCAACATTGGTGAGTGCATAAGTTGCGTTTTCAGCCCATGGATCACCAGGGTTTTCACTTGATCCAATTCCTGAATGCGGAATGGCTAAAATAATGTCAGCACCTTCAGCTTTCATTTGCGGAATAAATTTATTAGCCGCTTGAACTATGCCTAATACTTCAACTTTACCTTCTAAGTTAGCTTTATCCCATTGTAAAACCTGTGGTGGTACAAAACCGATATAGCCTATTTTTATTGTGTGCTCATTACCGTCGACATCAAGGACCACTTTGTCTTTAATAATATACGGTGTGAACATATTCTCATTAAATAATACATTATCCCAGCAGCCGTCTTTATCAGCACAAATGACATTTGAGTTAATATAAGGGAAGTTTGCACCGGATATAGATTGCTCAAGAAACGATAAACCGTAGTTAAATTCGTGGTTACCAATATTGCCGACTTCATAGTCTAAAGTATTCATTGCTTTGTAGACGGGATGGGTCTCGGTAAGCGTGTTACTGTCAGTTTTAAATTTATTGGCAATATAGTCTCCCATCGGACTACCTTGTAATAAATCGCCATTGTCGACTAACACTGAGTTCGTTACTTCAGCGCGAGCGGCATTGATCAAACTGGCAGTACGAACAAGACCAATAGTCTTGTCTTCTTTATCTGAGTAGTAGTTATAATCCATCATATTAGTATGAAGATCAGTTGTTTCCATCACTCGTAAATTAATATCTGCAGCAACAGTACTTGTTTTATCGTCGTTATTTGAGTTGCAACCGCCTAGTCCTAGTGCACCCGCGATAACGACAGCAAGTAGTTTTTTATTTAACATATTTTACTCTCTATTTTTATTTGACCCTGAGGTATATTTGTTATTTTTACCTCTTACGTAGTGTTAACTTCTTTTTATCTAATTGATAATAAGATGAAAATACAGCGGTGATTATAAGCATAGTAAATGAATAAATTGTGATACAAGGCTAAATAAAATCTATTCGTGAGTGAGATTGCGCAATTAATCATCATCAGAAATGATAACAGGCTACGCAATGTTAATGTTACGGTGTCAATGTTAATAAGTGGTGTTATTTTACTTCGGAAAAATGTGGCGAAATAACGCAACGAATAATTGAGTATTTTATATTCGCCAGAATTTACTTAATATTGAATTGTTAAATTTAACTCGATAAGCTATTAAGGATAGAGTGCGATATATTGCTTTTGCTCGTCATCATCTAATTCGACGTTATAAATGATGGTTATAAACCAAACAAGTTTTGGTGCTGATTTTTTATTAGGTTAGTCATAAAAAAACCGGGCAATAAATATCATTACTCGGTTTATATTTCATCTTCCAATTAACTAACATCGGTGATTATGTGCTCACGTTTATGGTGAGTTAATCACAGTAGTAATCAATCTATGGCTTCAGTATGACTTTTACTGTGGCATCAACATCAGCTTCATCAATGTAGCCAATGGCATTTGGATTGCTTGCAATCGCAGATTTCATTGCACCCGCACCAGAAACCGCTGGTGGTGGCGTACCTTTACCAGTAAAGACTTGCTTAGACCAAAATGCTTTGAGTTGTGCATCTGTCTTACCGGTTACTGCTTGATGAAACTCACTGCGTACAGGATTGCCTTCTTCTAATTCGTAAACGACGACTGAAGAATCCCCTTTACCCAAAAACGCTTTTTTAACATCATTAATTGCAATATCTGCAGCAGCAGGATTGCCAATGACAACAACCGCTGCATTAGCTGAGGTAACGGCTGTTAAACTTAGCGCTAAAATAGTCAGTAACTTGTTCATTATCATACCCCTTAAAATACTGCGTCGAATTTAACGGTGTAAATCAAGGTGTCATCATAGGCAAATTTACCTGTTGATGCGTCGAAGCTATTGGTATCTAATCCACCTGATGTATTGCCAAAGTCATCAGCGTAGGTGACATCAAATTTTATCGCGACATTATCAATTGCATCCCAACGTAAACCTAAGCTATAAGCCATACGCTCAGCATTGAATGCGATCATTTGTGTTGCCGCAGCAGTTGATAGCGGTAAACGATCTTCATTGTCTTGAGTTTTCGAGTAAGCAACGGTGATATAAGGCGTGAATGCCTTAATACGATAGCCTAATGTCAAGTAACCTGAATCAATATCAGGGTAGGCATTATCAATTTCTGAACGAGTCCATTAAGATATTGCAATAACTTCACCGTTGTCATAACTGGCACCCACACCAACAAAAGAGCCTTTATCATCGTTAAGCTCTAATAGGGTATAGTTAGCTTGAGTATTCACCCCTGGCGCTAAAGGAACGGTTACTTCTGTCACAACGGGTCCGTCTAATTGGGCTTGTGCGTATACGGCACGTAAAGTCCATATTTCGTCGGTCCAACTCACGTTAGCACCCATAAGATTACTGAGTTCAACCGCTGTGTTTTTAACTTTTGATTCACCACCAAATGCTTGCATTGTTAGGGTTGAGTCATCGTATTCAACATCATAAGATACACCAGCACCTGTGTAAGATGAAAACGGAATGGCACCGTAAACTTCTTGTGGCGGACGAGCAAAAGGTTGTGCATATCCTACATCGAGGTAATCAGAATACATGAACAAAGGTACACGCAGTTTACCGCCACGAACCTTGATACCGTTTTCAAAGCGGTGAGATAAATAAGCCCATTCAGCTTCAACTTCCCAGTCATATTTACCGCGCATCATTAACTGCAATACCGCTTGAGTGTTGTCAGAAATGTTGAAGGTACCTTGTAGACCTAATTTACTGTCTTCACTAAAGTCAGCGCTTGAGTCTGCACCGTTATAACCCGCATCATTATCAGAGCTAATATAGGCTCCGCTAATAAAGCCATTAAATTTGACCTTGTCTGCTAAGCTCGCATTTTGTTGCGCCTGCAAGGTTTGTACTTGTTGCTCTAGTTTAGCAATTTTAGCATCAGCAGCTTCATCAGCTGTTGCCAGGCTAGGGACCATTGCCATCGATATCGCAACAGATAACACTTTTAAATTAAATTGCATGGTTTTACTCCTTGAACATCACTCATCAATACGCCATTAAGGCTTATATTTTTTGGTTTTTAATACTAGCAATGCAATCAATCTCAAACCTTAAATTGATTGGTAATTGATTGCAGTCTTTCGCTAATATTTTGAATATCAACACTGATACCTCCCATATCAGCAGTCGTTACTCTTACTTTTTGCGAACCGGTTTCCATTTCAGTTATATATTGCTGGATTAACACCGAAGTGGTGTGTTGTTCTTCTGTCGCAGTAGCAATTTGATCATTAACTTCAGAGATTGCACTGACTTTACCTGTGATACGTTGTAATGCTTCACCGGCTAAAGAGGTTGATTGCACCCCTTTGGCCGCTGTGTGAATACCGCGATCCATAGCGTCAACCGCTTGTTTAGAAGTAGAACGTAATTCTTGTAATACTTGCTGGATCTCTTGGGTCGACGTTTGTGTTCTAGAAGCCAATGTTCTGACTTCATCAGCTACTACCGCAAAACCACGACCATGTTCCCCCGCACGAGCGGCTTCAATTGCAGCGTTGAGAGCCAGTAAATTAGTTTGATCTGCAATACTGCGGATTGTGTCTAATATGTCATTAACATTATGGGTAAATGCGTCGAGTTGATTTACCACGACGGCTGTTTGCTGCACTTCGTCAGCCAAGGTGTTAATGGTAGAAACGGCATCATTAACTATGACTAGGCCTTGTTTCGCCTCTGTGTTGGCATCTTCAGCCTCTAATGCTGCACTGGATGCATACTCGGCAATGTGAGTCACACTAACAAACATCTCTTTCATCGCTTGTGATATCTGCTCTATAGCCTCATTTTGCTGCTTTACGTTGAGTTCACTGTACTGACTGCCGCTGAGTAAGGTTGCAGCCACTTCAGTTAAGTTTTCTGTGGTGTTCTTTGTATCGGCAATAGACGATTGAAGTTTAGAGACAAATTGGTTAAACCAGTAAACAAGCTGTGCTATTTCGTCTTTGCCCGCATAGTGGATCCGTGCGCGAAGATCGCCTTCACCTTGTGAAATATTTCGCAAAGATTGAGTGACATTGTCTATGGTATTAATGATTGAGCGATTAACCAGTAATCCCATAATGATCATCAGTGCAGTAGCAATCACGCCAATAAGCAGAACACTATTTTCCGCATTTTTTGAACTGGTAATCGTCGTTTGAATACTTTGTTGAAATTGTTCTGCCAAAAGTGATTTTTTTTCAGCAAATTGTTTGACCAATGTTTGGTATCGCTTTGCATTTTCAGCAGCTTGCAGCTGTATTTTGCTAAAATCGACATCATCTTTAATAAACTCCGCGGCTAAACTGCTAGCGTTATCATAGTAGATGTTCATATCGCGGTTCATTTTTTGCGCCGCAGCTGCCTCGTCTGGCAGTAGATCGATAAGTTGGCGTAAATTAGCTGAGATTTGCAATACCATGTTATTGGCCACATCTAACGCATCTTCTTCACCTGTAGTAATTGCTGATTGGATTGTTTGATCCAATTGTAATATTAAGCCTTGGTTGATCGTTGCAAGATTTAAGGCTGGATAAAGTTGATTTTGGAGTCCATTTAAGCGTTGTTCATTATTCTTACCCGTTTGATTATTGATGATAATCGAAATGACAAACGACACGATAGCGACAAAGGTGAGTAGGGTAATTCTATGTTTGATTTTTAAATTAATGAGTTGCATGAGGCCTTTTGTTAATTTAGTTGAGCTAAAAAAGATAATAACAACTTAGATTGTGACTTATAAATATTAACGTTTGGTTAACTCGAGATATATAATTATTAACAATAATAACAGATGCAGCAAAGAGGTTCATTAATCTTAATAATATTTAAACAGTTTGAGGATTAGCATGAGTCTGACTAAATAACATTCAAGCTTATATTTAATTATTGCCATTGTTTATCCTGCGGAGCAGGGAAGAGCTTTGCAGGGGAGTGGTTTCGAGTTTATTGGACATGAGGTTTGGAATTTGTGAACAAATTTTGCTCACCAGTACAGTGGTAGAATATTAAGCGTAAAATGATAGTCGATATCAATGCATATCTTGGTATTAATTATATGTAATAGCGGCTTTAGATGGTGTAAAGCCGCTGCCTTTTTATACTTGCAGATTAACGCTCTAGTAGCCGATGGCGGCAGAGCCTGCACGTCTTGGATCTGATGCGCCAAAAAGACCTTGTTCTGTCATCATTATTGATTGAGTACTGCCAATTGATTCTTGAATTTTGACTTTATGACCTTTAGCTTCAAGTAATGAAATCGTATCTTTATTCAAGGTGTGCTCTACCCAAATAAAATCCGGTAACCATTGATGATGAATACGTGCTGCTGCAGTGGCTTCGGCAATATTTAAATTATGATCAATAACATTCATAATAATTTGCAAAGTAATATTAATAATACGCGAGCCACCAGGGCTGCCGGTCACAATGAATGGTTTACCATCTTTCATTACAATGGTTGGACTCATTGAACTCAGAGGGCGCTTATTCCCTTGAACAGAGTTTGCTTCACCACCAATTAAACCATAACCGTTAGGTGTACCAGGTTTAACCGAAAAGTCATCCATTTCATTGTTTAATAAAATACCAGTGCCTTTAGCGACTAAGCCAGAACCATAACTGAAGTTAAGGGTGTAAGTGTTGGCAACTGCATTGCCCCATTTATCGATAACAGAGAAGTGGGTAGTTTGATCGCTCTCATATGGCGCCAATTTTCCTGGCAGTATTTCGCTGCTCGGGGTGGTTTTATTAATGGAGATCTTACTGGCAATACTCTTAGCATATTCTTTGCTGATCAATTGTTTAACCGGAACGTCAACAAAATCAGGGTCGCCTAAAAATTTACTCCGATCGGCATAAGCATATTTCATGGTTTCAGCCATAAGATGCAAGGTATCAGCGGTATTGTGACCTAATTTGTCAATTGGGAACTGCTCAAGCACATTCAGCATTTCAATAATATGAATGCCACCAGAAGAAGGCGGCGGCATTGATACCACTTCATAACCGCGATATTGACCACGAACCGGTTGGCGCTCAATCACTTTATAGTTTGCAAGATCGTTTAGGCTCATCACCCCACCAGCATTCTGGACCGCAGAAACAATTTTTTCAGCGGTTTCACCTTGATAAAACCCTTTACTGCCTTTCTCTGCTATTAACGATAACGATTGTGCTAATTCCGGTTGTTTGAATAATTCATTGACCTGATAATTACTGCCATCAGCATGATAGAAAACCTCTGCTGAACTTGGCCATTGTGTAATGCGCGATTTAAGGCCAGCAAGAGAGTTAGACAAATCTGAGGTGACTAAAATACCGTCTTTAGCCAGTTTAATAGCAGGTTTTATGACTTGTTCCATGCTCATGGTGCCATATTTTGTCAGGGCCAGTTCCATTCCCATGACGGTACCAGGAACGCCAACAGCTAAACCGTGCTCACGGCTGAGCTTATCGACAGCATTACCTTGTTCATCAAGAAAGATGTCTTTGTGTGCTTTAGCTGGCGCTGTTTCACGGTAATCGATAGCGATAGTTTTATGTTGCTCGGCTAAATGCACCAACATAAAACCACCGCCACCAACATTACCCGCGCGAGGTAATGTCACGGCAAGTGCATATGCTACCGCGACAGCAGCATCGACCGCATTACCGCCTTGTTTTAAGATATCTACGCCAATTTTACTTGCTAATGCTTCTTGGCTTGAAACCATGCCATGCTTAGCATAGATTGGCTGAGCCGTTGCCATTTCACTAAAAATTGAGGCTTCGTTTGCTTGGCTGTTAGCAATATGAATGGCGGGATAACAAAGTGTTAGTGTTAAGGCTGAGCTCAACAGAAGCGGTGTTAATTTAGGGAATAGTGTCACGATTAATCCTTGGCGTGAATGGAAAAGATATTGTGATAGAACATGCCACATGATAACAATAATTGGTATGTGTTTTAACTTTACAACGTTAATTATTATAGGGTAGGTGTGGGTGGAACAAGTACAAAAGCAAAGTTATCAATATAAATTTGTTAATAGTATTAATACTATAGATCCTTCGGTATGGAATGAAATGTTTGGGGTGTCCCATCCTTTTACCCGTCATGAATATTTATCCGCACTCGAAATGAGCGGTTGTGTTAGTGCTGAAACGGGCTGGACTCCCATGCATCTTGTGGTGATGGATATTGATAATGTTATCGCCTTAATGCCTTTATATCTTAAAACGCATTCTTGGGGCGAGTATGTGTTCGACTGGGCTTGGGCAGAGGCTTATAAGCGTAATCACATTGAATACTATCCTAAACTTGTCGCGAGTATTCCTTTTACGCCTACCACTGGTCAGCGTATAGGTTTTAGTGCTGCTTTGTCGATCACGGCACAGCAAACTTTAATCGAGAGCATTCAGCACTTCTTGTCGCAGACTGTCATTGAACATAACTGGTCATCTTGGCATTGTTTATTTATCCATGAGGCGCAACAGCATCAGTTTTCTCAGGCAGATGCTATGCAACGCTTGGGGTGCCAGTTTCATTGGCACAACCAAGGTTATGCTGATTTTAATGATTTTATTGCCAGATTAACGTCACGTAAACGTAAAAACATCATCAAAGAGCGAACCATTGCAAGACAAAAGCTACAATTTAGTTTTATTGATGGTGATAAGGCCAGTCCTAAGCAGTGGCAGGGTTTTGTTCGCTGTTATCAAAATACCTATTTAAAACGTTCCGGTCACACAGGGTATTTATCACCTGCCTTTTTCGAACAAATAGTAGCAACGATGGGCGCGTCGATACGTTTATTGATTATTGAAGATGTTGATGGAAATCTAGTGGCATCGGCGCTGTACTTCGTGTCAGATACACACTTATTTGGCCGCTATTGGGGAGCATTAACTGAATGTGATGGATTGCATTTTGAGGCCTGTTACTATCAAGGTATTGAGTTTGCCATTGCCAATCAATTAATGGTATTTGATGCTGGCGCCCAAGGTGAACATAAAGTTATGCGAGGATTTCGTCCGGTCAAAACTTTCTCAAGTCATTTTATTGCTCATGAAGGTTTTAATGATGCGATTGGTCATTTTTGTCAGCAAGAACGCGCGCACATTGACATCTACATGCAACAAATGTGCGAACAACTGCCGTATAAGGCGATAGAATAATAGACATATCGGTAGTGAAATGGCTAAGTCAGTGGGATTGTGTGGTTAGCCTAATGCTAACCATATACCAACAACGATCATTAAACTCCCTGCAATACGGTTCATCCAACGAATGTTATCGCCGCGACTTAAGAATAAACGTAAGCTTTTACCACCACTGGCATAAGCCAACATAGAGACACTTTCGGTGATCATGATAATCCCGAGTAACACCGCAAGTTGTGGGCCAACGGCATAATCGACATTAATAAACGGTGGCAATAGTGAAATCATAAAGGCCCAACCTTTAGGGTTCGCAATGGCGGTGATAAAACCTTGACTGATTAAACTGACTCGGTTGGTTTTCACATCAAGGCCAGTAATGATGGCCATTCTGCCTTTGGCGCGCCACATATTAATTCCAATATAAGCCAGGTAGGCACCACCCACCCACTTAAGGATATCGAACACTTGTGGGTAATTTAACATGATGCTGGCCACCCCAAGTACTGCAGCAATGGCGACCAATGCCACGCCCACTAATTCACCGAGCATCATCCATAATGTTTTACGCACACCAATGCTCATGCCGAGGGTCATGGCTAATGTCATGCACATCCCAGGGGTGATAGACACAAAAAAGAATGTAGGGATAAAAACCGCAAGAACAGCATAATCTGGCATGGGTAACGTCTTTGGTTAGCAATATGGATGGCAGAGTGTAATGGCCTAAAATGATAAAAACCAGCACTTTGCTGGTTTTTATGTATCACTTAGTGTCTATAAAATTACAGCACACCACGTTTCATTTGATCACGTTCAATGGATTCAAATAATGCAGTAAAGTTACCCTCGCCAAAGCCAAGGTTATTTTTACGCTGAATGATCTCAATGAAGATTGGCCCAAATAAATTTTTGGTGAAAATTTGCAGTAAATAACCGTCATCATCACCATCAACCAAAATCTGGTGATGCTTGATCCGATCGTGATCTTCCGTGACCTGTGGCAACTTATCGAAAATAGTGTCGTAATATTCAGGAATAATATCCAGAGTCTTAATTGAAGTGCCTTCCATTGCATCTAATGAAGCAACAATATCACGGCTTCTAAATGCTAGATGTTGCACACCTGGGCCATTGTATTCACCCAAGTATTCATCAATCTGGTTTTTGTCGTTGCCTTTACCTTCGTTAATCGGAATGCAGAAGCTGCCATCTGGAGAACGCAAAGCATAAGACACTAGAGCCGTTTGCGCGCCACTAATATCAAAGTAACGCACTTCGGTAAAACCAAAGATATCTTTATAAAAGTTAGCCCATTTTTCCATAGTGCCTTTGTAGACATTATTGGTTAAATGGTCGACTTCCATAAAGCCTTTTTCTGGTGTGACGATAGGCTGCTCTAAATCAACAAAGTCAGTTTGATAAATATTGTTTTGTTCGCCAAAGATATCAATAAAATAAATTAAGCTATCGCCAATGCCATAAATAGCCGGATACGGCATGTCTTTGTTGGCATCATCTGCCGGTGTTGCACCTCGAGCCACCGCTTCGGTATATGCAAAATTAGCATCTTCAACCCGCCAACCCATTGAACAAATAGCTGGGCCGTGTGATTTAGCAAAGTCTGCAGAAAAGCCTGCGCGGCCTTTATTCAACAAAAAGTTAATGTCGTTTTGTTTGTAATAAACGATGTCGTTATTTTTGGCTTTTTTTAACATTGAAAAACCAAAATCAATAAACACTTGATGCATATATTCGGTATCTGGACTGGCAAATTCGGTGAATTCAATGCCTAACAGGCCCAGTGGGTTTAGTTCGCTTGCCATTTTTTTTTCCTTTATTTTATGTCAACACCATCACTCTTAGATGACTTAGGGTTGATATAAATGTGGTCTTAGTTTTCTAACCAAGAGCGATTGTAATCATCACTCATGCAATTTTTTACATGAGCGGTTAAATTCAGAGGGGCGAAGGTATCGACCATCACCGCGTATTCGTAAGTTTCAGTTTTACCTATAGAGGCTTCGGTCCGTCCAGGTTGCGGGCCGTGGGGGACACCTTTTTGATGTAAGGTCATGTAGCCAGCTTCAATACCGGTACGGCTCATAAAATCACCGTCGACGTAATACAGCACTTCATCGCTATCGATATTGTTGTGGTAATAAGGCGCCGGAATTGATCTAGGATGGAAATCGTATGGGCGTGGCACAAAGTTACAAATTACAAAATTGTGTGCAGTAAACACTAAATGTTCAGATGGTGGTAAATGAATTTTGCCAACTTTAGGGGCATATTCACTGATGTTAAATGCCCATGGATAGACACAACCATCCCAACCGACTAAGTCAAATGGATGCCATTGAAGTGTCATCTGTTGATAGCGATCGCCAAACTTACACATTAACGGGAATTCGCCTTTTTCGACCACAGCCTCGGTTAAGGTTGGGGTTCGAATATCACGCTCGCAATAAGGAGCGGACTCGAGCATTTGGCCATATTCATTTCTAAAATGCTTAGGCACCTCTACCATTGACGAGGATTCAATCACAAACAAACGTACATCTTGATAATCGTTAAATTTTAGCTGGTAGGTGGTTCCGCGCGGAATAATTAAATAATCCCACTTCTGAGTATTGATAACACCGTACTCACTTAATAGTTGCCCTTCACCTTGGTGAATAAACACCACTTCATCGGCATAAGCATTGCGATAAAACTCATTAGTGTCTTCAGTCACTTTAGCCGTGTACATGGCGACATCATTATTGAAAAATATTTTATTACGAGCACTAAAGAAATTGCCTTGGCAGTCGGCTTGGCGCGAGTCTAATTTGTAATTTTGAATGAGCGGATCTTGCCATTGTTCGCCATGTGACAGAGCATAAGGTTTAACATCGATCGCTTTGGTTGGCATATTATGATGATATTTATTGGAATAAATATTTGAAAAGCCATGGGTCGAAAATAATTCTTCACGGTACAACTCACCATTATCTTTTTCGAAGGCAATGTGACGTTTGGTCGGGATCTGACCTTGCTTAACATAGAATGGCATGTGATTGTCCTATGGTGAATCGACTGCGAGTGTCGTGGCGTTTATAGTATTTATTGTTATGGCCTAATCTCATTGGCTAAACCAATATGTGATCTAACTAACAATTTAGTGGTAAAGATGAACAAAAAAAAGAATAATAAATAACTCAACTCAATCAACTTTTTTGATTGTTATGTTAGCTTTACATTTGTGTATGGATAACGGGACAGTGGAAATCTTATGCGAATAGATATAGATGCCTTTAATGTACTGCAAGTACTTGTTGAAGAAGGAAGTTTTGCAAAAGCTTCAGAACGGTTACACAAGGCACAATCGGCAGTAAGCTATCAGATTAAAAAACTGGAGCAACATCTGGGGGTAACATTATTTAATCGAGATCATTATCGAGCGGAATTAACCCCCGAAGGTAAAGTGATTTTGGCCGAAGGGCAGCGCTTATTACAGCATTTAGCCAATATAGAACATCTTGCCAGTCGCTTTAGTCAAGGATGGGAACCTAAACTTGAATTAGTGATAGACGGCGCACTGCCGATGGAACCGATTATGACGGCTTTAAAACGGATGTCGGAGCATAATATACCCACTAAAATTCAACTCAATATGGAGTTTTTAGGCGGAGTACAGCATCGATTTGAACGTGATCAAGCCGACTTAATGCTAGTGAAAGACTATCGTACTGGGCCCTCTTATCATCCTAAAGCATTGCCTACCATTACCAGTGTGCTGGTGGCATCATCACAGCATCCATTAAGTCAGCTTAAGAGGATTAGTTTGCCTGAGTTACAGCAACATGTAGAGTTGACCATTGAAGATTCATCTCCTGGTAAACGTGACCGCGATGAAATGCAGTTTGGCGGCGATAAAGTCTTTTATTTGTCGGGCTTTATCATGAAAAAAAATGCCTTACTAAAAGGCCTAGGTTTTGGCTGGATGCCGGATTTTTTAATTACTGAAGAATTACATCAAGGACAACTTATTGAAGTTGATTTTATTGGTGGTAATAGGTTTAGTTTTACCCCGCAACTAGTATCAACTTTAGAGCGACCACTTGGTCGAGCAGGGCAATTATTTACTGAATTAATTTTGCAAGAATTTGCCCAATATCAGCAACAGCAACAATTAGGGTTAAGTGGTGCAGGATTGGGTTAATCATTGGCATACGTCTGGAGAGCCATCAACAGATTTATTGGGCAGCCTAGCACAGTGAAAAGTTGTCGTGTTAAATTGCGGATCCTTTTGTTATTTTATAACATTGTTACAGGGAAATTATTTAGCTTTGTTAGGCGACAACAATGTTAGGTGACAACAATCAATCATAAATTTTTAAGGAATGAAAATGACCAGAAAATGCCATGAAGTAGATTATGAAATTATCGGTTCTAGTATGCAGCTTGTTGAAGTTGAACTTGATCCAAATGAATCAGTGATTGCTGAAGCAGGCGCGATGACCTATATCGAAGAAGATATTAGTTTTGAGGCTAAAATGGGTGATGGCTCTGAGCCTGAATCTGGTTTTTTTGGCAAGCTACTGGGGGCTGGTAAACGTGCCATTTCGGGTGAGGGGATTTTTATGACTCACTTTACCAATGAAGGTCAACATAAACGAAAAGTGGCATTTGCTGCGCCGTTTCCTGGGACTATTTTGGCGATCGACTTAGCTCAACATCAAGGCGAACTTATCTGCCAGAAAGACAGCTTTTTAGCAGCGGCTTTAGGTACGCAAGTGAGTATGAAGTTTAATAAGCGATTAGGAACCGGTTTTTTTGGTGGTGAAGGTTTCATTCTACAAAGCCTTAAAGGTGATGGTATGGCATTTGTGCATGCCGGTGGCACACTGATAAAAAAAGAACTGCGTGGTGAGACATTGCGAGTTGATACTGGGTGTTTAGTCGGATTTACGCCCGGGATTGATTATGATATTCAGCGCGCTGGTTCTTTAAAATCAATGGTGTTTGGTGGCGAAGGTTTGTTTCTTGCGACCTTACAAGGTCATGGGACAGTATGGTTACAAAGCTTACCGTTTTCTCGCATGGCTGACAGAATTATTGCTCATGCACCATCTCGTGGTGGCAAAGATCAGGGTGAAGGATCTGTGCTTGGTGGAATAGGGCGGATGATTAACTAATCTGGGCATTGGCTGATCTTATTCATTTTCGTTCGTAATTAGATGCTCAGACGATTTAGCGCTAATTGTCTGAGCCGTCTTTAGGAAGCGGCTTTTAAAAGGATGGTTACCTGTTAGCGACCAGCTGCCCAGTGGTTAATTCAAGGTTATTAATCTACGTTTGTTAGTTTCATAATATGTTGGTATTGCTCTTGTGTGACGGGCTGAACACTCAGGCGAGTACCTTTAGCCACTAGTACCATATCTTGCAGTAAGGGATCTGCCTTCAATTGCTTCAAGCTGACTGGGTTAGAGAATTTGACCATAAATTGAATATGCACTTGCCACCAACGAGGTGCAGTGGCGTCAGATTTCATATCAAAATACGCTGAGCGGTCATCAAAAGCGCTGACATCAATTTGAGGCTGACTACTAATGTTGGCTAAACCTACAATGGCAGGTACTTTGCAGCTAGAGTGGTAAAACAACACTAGATCACCCAATGCGATTTGATCGCGAATATAATTACGTGCTTGATAGTTACGAATACCTTGCCAAGCAACCGTTTGCTGCTCACACATCTGTAGATCATCAATGCTAAAGTCATCTGGTTCAGACTTCATTAACCAATAGTTCATGCGATTCCATTACTGTCATTAAAGAGAGTGAATTACTTTTCTGTGCTTGATTATGGCAATGTACACGCTGCTAAGACAATTAGGCAAATAAAAAGCCGATAGCACTGTGCTATCGGCTTTTTATAACAGTAGTCATTCAACAGTTATTAATGAATGCTAATAAGTCGGTTTGGCAATAACAGTTTGACCAATAGGGGTTAAACTTAGTAAGGCTAACTTAAGATGTTGTAACGCGAAAGGAATACCTATAATTGTTACAAAACAAGCCAATGCATGGACTAGATGGCCAATCGCAAGCCAAATACCAAAGCATAAAAACCATATAACATTACCTACTAAACCTAACGTGCCAGTGCCAATATCTTCTTGGCCTGAAATGTGTTTTCGGTTAACCGTTTCTTGCCCAAATGGCCAGAAAGCCAGCTCGCCAATAACAAAACATGCACGGCCAAATGGGATACCAATGATACTGATAAAGCATAATAGCCCCACCAACCACCATGCTAGGCCCATGATAAACCCCCCCATAAGAAACCAAGCAATATTAAAGATTAAGCGTAAAAGTGACATTTTCAATCCTATCAATAGTCAATATTACTTAGAATGAAGCGATATTCATGCCATATTTTTAACTGTTTGATTATAATAGGTTAAATGTGAGTTTTTTACTTTATAGTTAGATGTGTGTGATGAGTAATACAAATGAATCGATGAGATTTATCATTTTTTAGTTAAAATACTCATATTACAGTTGATTAAGGCAATGTATGTTTTCGATAAGCCCAGTACAAGCGATGAACTTTGATGGACGCAGCATCTATATTAAACGGGATGATCTATTACATGCTGATTTTAGTGGTAATAAAGCGCGTAAATTTTATCATTTCCTCCATCATGATTATTCACACGTTAACCAGCTAGTGGCATCGGGCTCGGCACAAGCCAACTCATTGTACTCCTTGTCTGTACTTGCAAAGCTGCAAGGATGGAAATTTGATTACTATGTAAGTCATATCAACACATTCTTGTTACAACATCCTCAGGGTAACTATGCTGCTGCGATACAAAATGGTGCCAATATTATTGATGTCAGTCATTTGGCCGATGCCGAAAACCTTCAAGGTATGCATTTAGACGATGCGATGCAATACATTGTGTCGTCGCACCCAAATTACACAGATAAAAATCAATTACTATTTATTCCCGAAGGTGGACGTTGTGGGTATGCCGAAACCGGGATAACACAACTCGCCACTGAAATTATTCAATGGGCTCAAGACCGACGACTAAATGAGTTGATGGTATTTCTCCCCTCAGGCACGGGGACCACTGCGGCTTATTTAAATAAACAAATTATTCAACAACTGACTCAATTATCATTAACGGAAGTTTTTGCTATTGAGGTGTTAACTTGCAGTACCGTTGGCGGAGATAAATATTTACGCCAACAGTTTTCACAATTAGTTGATGAGATTTATTTTCCTAGAATTATTAATGATGGTCATAAATATCATTTTGGGAAATTATCACAACGTTGTTTTGATATGTGGAAAACAGTTTGCCAGTCGGGAATTGAATTTGAATTGTTGTATGATCCGGTTGGCTTTTTAGTATTACAACATTATTTAAATAGTCAGGCTGTCAGTGCCACCAATGTTCTTTACATACATCAGGGGGGAGCCTTAGGCAATAAAACCATGTTACCAAGATACCAACGAAAATTTCCTCACTCGGTTTGATCACACAAGTGCAGGATGCATTTTTGCTACAAGGTATTGATAGTAAGAGAAATAGGTTTTTTAGATGGTTAACTTGGGGTTTAAAACTGAAGAATAACTTGAAAATAAGCTAGTGAGCTATTCATTTTACTCTGTTTTAATAAACATCGGTAATTGAGAGGAGAATACCGAGAAATGAGTTTATTAAATAACAGAGTAAATGATTAACGCAAAGCGTTAGGGGGGATTACTTATTAGCTGATAATAACCATTTCATGAAGTTTATTGCTTCAATACGCTTTGAAAAGGTTTTTTTGTTTTTACCTAGGCTGTCGGTAAAAGCAATTGAGTTTTTGTTTGACGAAATAGAATTAACTGGAAAGCTAACTGAAATTTCGTGTCCATTAATGTTGTATGACATTGGCCACACTCCTTCTATATATTCACCCATTAGGTGAGACAATTGTTCAATAAAATATCCTTGGCATTTTTTAGTGTTGCAAAAGATTAATGTTTCGAGATTTAACTTAACCTATCTTTTACTCACTAATCAAGTGTTGTTATGTGAATAGTTGATTAAGGTCTAATTTGTGTCTACAACTTTTATGTTGCCACATAGCCTAAAATCACAGTAATACATACAGCACTTAATTTGTAAGTTGAACATAGTTTTATGACAATAAGATTACGCCAATAGAAATTATCATATCAACAGAAATCAATTGAATTTAAAACAATGTACAGAAGCTTGTCTTGGGTTTATTTACGAAGTGAAGTTGAGCAGACTTACAGGTAGGTAACCAAAATTAACAAGAAAACTAAATCTGTGTAGATAATATACTGAGTGTTTGCATATGGCAATAGTCTTTTTCAATTTTTAATCAAATTAATGTGCTTTTCGATTAAAAAATAGCTAATCCTAATGGCATTACTGGTTATTCATAGGATAATTTCACTGCGTTATACAGTTTAGCTCATAAAAATGGATGATGAGGTACCTCATCATCCATTTTCTAAATCATTCTTTTAGAAGAAATTAAACTAATAATCTAACTTATGCCGCCATCATCAGCTAAGTGATAAGTTGGCATACGTAAGCTATCTTTGCAGCGAGCAGTAAATAACTCGCAAGGATATTGATATTTAGTAAATTAGATCACCAATTGGATTTAGTAACTTACTTATACCTTTAGTGAAGTATAAGGGCGCATCGACTACGGTGTAACACAAACAACCATCAATTGTTTTAGGTGAATGTTGGTGCGCTTTATCAAGCAACATAAAATCACCTGGTTTATAAGTGTTATAGCAATCGCTAAACTCTCCTGCCAGTAACAAGGTTAACTCTGCACCTTTATGAGTATGCTCAGGTATTTCACCATTAGCAGCAATGTGCAACAAACTTGCTCTTGCTTGTGGCTCTCCGGTATCAAGTCTTAAACGACTCACTTTACCAATACCTTGCCATGATGCATTGATTTGATTGCGAAATGCTCTTGGTAAAGGGTAATGCTGACCTTTGATGTTGACACTGTTATCTTCTGTCTTGTCGATATTCGTCGGCTGCTCGGCCGCTAATGTATCTAGAGTTGAATTTAATAACTGGCTCAATAATGCGTCTAACTGATCATTATCTTTACTGTTAGTGAATTGTGGTGCTACTGCCGATTCAAATTGCTGTTCAGACATGGCAATTGTCATCTGGTCAAGCTGCTGTTGGCAATGCTGACAAAACTCAGCATGGGCAGAAATTGCAATCGACATGGACAGCGGTAATTCGCCTTTAGCATGGAGAGACAGCATGTGCTGGTCAGGGTGGTAATTAATCATAGTGTTTCTCCATAAAGCTTTTCAATTTTTCTAAACCTAGTCTAAGTCGAGATTTAACCGTTCCAATTGGAATATTAAGTTTGTCTGCAAGCTCTTGTTGAGTCAGCTCTTGCATATAAATACCTTGTACTACTTGGCGTTGTAAGGGAGGTAATTCCTCTACATGCTGCAACAAAGAAGCCGATAATAAGAAGTCATTGTCGTCATTTTCTGCATCATCAGATTCAAACAATGGCCAAATGTCATCACCAAATGCATCTTCGCGGTTATGTTGCACTTTGCGAAGCATGTCAAAGCATTGATTACGCATTATGGTGAAAACCCAAGTGCTTACAGCTGCTTTATCTGCATTATAAAGATGTGCTTTGGTCCATACTCGAGTCATTGTCTCTTGCACTAAATCCATTGCTAAGCCCTGTTGACTTAAACGCTGTACGCCAAAAGAATTAATTTTAGGGCCAAAATGCGAAAAGAGTTTGGCAAAAGAAGTCTTGCATCGATGATTAGCGACTTTCATCATTAATGCAGCGAGTTCATCTGCCATTGGATTTGGTTCGTCTGATTTCATAGCACCGCTTCGTTTAATTAGGGATCTCTGTGCAAGATGTCCCTTATCATAACGATTTTGTGCGCTTTGTGATTGAATATTTTCCATTATTTTCACTCGCATCCAATAATTACGTCATTAAGCATAATTAATTATCTTATCGATGCAGTTGCTAATGTGGCCTAAAAAGACATTAGCAACTTCATTGACAAACAATAGCTATAACCATGTATACGAAAGCTCACTTAATTAAGATCACTCTTGTTATTATTTTATGATATCGAATAAGAATGATTTAGCTAATTGGTGGTCATGACTATTTATACACTGATATTTTTGTTTTGAACTCAATGGGATAATTTCAAGCCAACGCTGGCATACCCAAGACATATCATTAAAACTTTCTTCAGAGTAATGGGCCAGATGCTGCGGATACTGCTGTAAAATTTGCTTTAACGTTTGACTCAGTATTTTATCTTTTTTTCGATTAATCATATTGCTTTGAGCCGGTTCAATTTGTTGTTCAATGATATCGCTTGGCCAAGAATCAATTAAACTGACGTCACCTCGTTTCAAGCCGTCATCATCAACGCTAATGTGGTTAATGGTGAAGGTTTGTTTTCCTTGAACACTGATGCCTAATAAGCCATCGTCAAGCGTCTCAAAGTCGATAATTTGGGTTAACGTACCAATAGGTAGAATGGTTTTTTTATCATCAGCCAGCATACATAAGCCAAACCCAATACCACTCTTTAGTGATTCAGATACTAAGCGTTTGTATCTGAGTTCAAAAATGCGTAATTGGGTATATCCCTGAGGCAATAAGCAAACGGGTAGTGGAAATAATGGGATATTCATAACGGCACCTGTGTCAGATATAACAAATAAACTTACTTAACGTACGTGTAAAAAGAGCTTAACGATCATCTTTTAATGTGCCTTGCTCCACCCAAATTAGATTGTTGGTGTTAATCCCCAATGCTGAGAGTTTGTTTATAAAACCTTGTTTGGTGTTGGAGTTAATCACAGCTGTTCTCGAGAGGATCCATGCATATTGCGTGTTAGGGCCAATCACTAGGGCATCGGTATATTGACCATTCGGAGCTTTGATTACGTCATGTATTTGGTATGCGCCATAAAAAGGACCAAAAAATGACACTTTAAGTAAGCCTTGGTCACTGCCATCAATAAAATAAGCTTTACCATTAGCTTCATCCCATTGCTGTTCATCTTGTTTAAATCCACGGTTAGTCACCACAACCTTGCTTCCTTGAAGTGTATATTGTGCGGTCACATGGGACATATTTCGCTCAAATGAATGATCGAGGCGGGCGATTTCATACCAAGTTCCTAAGTACTGACTTAGCTCAAACGGTTTTACAACAGTGACCGGTTTATCGATTAAGGTACAAGCGGATAAACTCATTATTGAGAGCCATATGCTCAAGTGCCTCAGAGGTTGGGTGATATTTATCATGTATAACCTTTGCAGAAAGTTTGCGAGATGCAACTGCTTGCATCTCTAATAAAATATGATACGAATTAAGGACGCTTTTTGATCTTGTTTAAAGGTTTTTTCTTTTTTTGGGGGATAAATCTTGTTTTAACACTGTTAATAAATCTTTTTTAAGTATAATTAGCGTTAATAATACATTTTTACGTTGTTTGTAGGTGGGACTCGTCCATGAGAAAAGTGCTCGATACGGTTGATCAAAGGACTAAGCTAGTTGGCGAAAATCGTTTAGAACTATTGCTGTTTCGCATTAACTCGACCCAGTTATTTGCCATTAATGTATTTAAAGTTAAAGAGGTGGTTAAGTTACCTCCGCTAAGTAACTTGCCTGGCAGTAACCACAACGTCTATGGTGTCGCTAATATTAGAGGGGTGTCGATCCCGGTGATCAATTTGCGTGAAGCAATTGGTTTTTCACCTATGCCGGTGACTGAAGACAGTAACTTGATTATTACTGAATATAACCGCAGTGTGCAGGGTTTTTTAGTCGGTAAAGTTGAGAATATTGTTAACATGACCTGGAGTGATATTATGCCTCCGCCTAAAACCTCTGGAGGGCATAATTACTTAACCGCGATAACTAAAATAGAAGACCAAGGTCAATCACGATTAGTATCCATTATTGACGTAGAGAAAGTCTTAGCTGAGATCATTAGCTATGATGTGAAGTTGTCAGATGGTGTGCTTGATGAATCTCTGACTTCTCATATGCCAGGGCGTAAGATATTAGTCGTCGATGACTCCTCCACAGCTCGCAAGCAAGTGAGGGACACATTAAGTAAGTTAGGCATTGAGATCCTTGAGGCATCAGACGGGCTACAAGCGTTACGGTTATTACAATCGTGGGCCGATAAAGGTCAAAACGTTGCCGAAGAATTGCTTATGATGATAACCGATGCAGAAATGCCTGAAATGGATGGTTATAAGTTGACTCATGAAGTCCGTAATGATCCCCGAATGGCGGCATTATTTATTACACTCAATACTTCTTTAAGCGGCAGTTTTAACCAAGCTATGGTAAAAAAAGTCGGCTGCAATGAGTTTATTTCTAAATTTCAACCCGACTTGTTAGTGAGTGTTGTTCAAGATCGTTTACGTGCTATTCTTTCATAGGCAATAGCATAAATCGTTAACCAGAGGCACGTATCCAGAGTGGATTGAGTTATTGAGCCGCACCTTGGTCCATATCTTCGATTAACTCATCAAGAATTCGACGCTGGTTTCCAGGGGTAATACCAATATTGAGCCGAGCTATTTTGACCGCATGGCCAAATTGGGCTTTACCCAATAGCGTAATGAGCTGCTGTAAAAAAATACTGTCTAAAGACAATGTTTGGCTGTAGTGGCTAATGGCTTTAGTGAGTGACGTAAACACAATGCCGTCAAATTCAAAACCTGTTTTATATTGACTCAAATCGCCAGCAATCTCGCCATCGAGTAATATACCTTCCAGACTTAATGGCCAACCTCTTGCATTCATTCGACTTTGTGCAATTTGGTACATCATCCAAGCACTTTTTTTAAAGCCTCCAAAAATCATACAGTCAAATTCTGATTGTTCGAGTTCTTCTTCAGTCCAGTTAATTCCAATGGCCAAGTCTTTACGGTATAAATGCATTAAATTGTCTTTTACTGCATCTCGACAATCCCAAATAGAGGTCAGCAGATTTTTCTTGGCTAGCATATGGCATTCTTTACACGCCGGAATCGTTAAAGAGGGGTGGGGAGTGTGAGTCATTCTATAATAATCAAACAATTGATTACTTGGCTCGTTACAAAACCAACATGTATGACGTTTATCAAAAGGAATATCAATCTGTGTAGGCATGGATGCAATACTATTAATGAGCAGTGAAATGATGGCTGAACTTAGTCGCTAAGCGTAAATTAATCTGAGCTTAGGATTATCATACGCAGCGATAACACCAAGCTGTGGCTTGTGAGTTATCACTGCGAATGGCGCTCTTTGAATGACCTACAAAGTCGAACCTAGTGTAAAGAATAACCTTAACAAAAGGTAAAGACGCTGTTTAAAGTGCGCTTTTTATTCCATATTCAGCTTAAATTAGTGACGATTATTCTTTTTCAAAATCGACTAATTCTTTAGCGAGTACGATAGGATCAATTTCTAAGCACTCTTGTTCTGCTTCCCAATTAACACCGATTAGAACGCCATCGTCATTTAAATCACTCACCCAGTATTCTAAGAACTCCGTTAGCGTAATAGTAACCGGATTATAGTCAGCCCATTCATCAGTGCAGTGACTTTTTGCTGCAGCTTCGCTTGACCAAAGTGGCATAACATCTGTTTCTTCAAATTCTGATGAGTCACATACTACCCAACCCTCACCAGTTTCATCTTGTAAGCCCCATAAGACTTGATGTTGTTTTACGCTTTCGATAAAGCTTGATAATGCTGCAGTTTGTTCTGTCATGATTAATCGCTCAAATGAGTTAGAATTAATGTCATTATACGGACTCATTGAATAAGGAAAAGGCTTAATTAATGACAATTATATTTAGGTGGAGACTTAAGCAGTGTTTAAAGGCTAAATTGACTCATTATCTTGTGACTCTGCGGTAAATGAGAGCAGCATAGATAATAGACACATCAAAAGTGTTTCGGTGATAATAGCTAGTGGCTCGTTGTTGTTGCTGCAAGTCTTTATGGCATGGCTCCTATTAAACTAACGTTTAAATGCGATGATTGCTTGGTTTTATGAGGTATTCATAATGGATAAACCATGGGGCTATTTTAAATGCTGCTGTGGTTTTGAGTCGGTTCACCATGATTGCGCACTTGTTAGCAGATTTTTCATTTTTCACTTCGGTTTAGCATAAATAAACAGGGTTTAATGTTAACAGCTCTTGTTTCCTTAAGGCTGATGCGTCACGATATTCAATATTCATTTTGCGTAAATTAAGTGTTGTTCATGGCCCATAAAAGACGTTTATCTGTGTTTATTGCTTCAATGTTTTTATCTAGTACCTTATTAAGTGCTTGTGCGGTATCGGCATCACCCGATCCTGTTGCGGATGTTGCTCCTGCTCAAGAGCAAGCTGATTTTGCAACTTGTGTCGTTACGTTACAGCAAAAAGCTAAAGCCGCAGGGATTTCACAACAGATTATCGACACAACAGTGGCAAATTTAAAGTATGTCCCTAGAGTGATTGAATTAGATAATCAGCAACCTGAATTTACCACCACCTTTGGTGATTACTTTGATAAACGTGTCACTGCGTGGCGAGTTGAGCAAGGTAAAAAAATGTTGGCTGAGCATAAATCATTATTAGCTAAGCTCACAAAAGAGTATGGCGTACCAGGGCAATACATTGTTGCTTTCTGGGGGCTAGAAACTAATTTTGGGAGTTATAAAGGCAGCATGCCTGTGCTTGATTCATTAGCAACATTAGCGTGCGATCCAAGGCGTAGTGATTATTTTACTGGTGAGTTACTGCAAGCGTTGACCTTAAAGCAGCAGTATAATTTTGCCGACAGTAAAATGGTTGGTTCATGGGCCGGAGCTATGGGGCATACTCAATTTATGCCAACCAATTATCGAAAGTATGCGGTAGATGGCGATGGCGATGGTGTTGCTGATTTATGGAACAGTACTGATGATGCACTGACATCTGCGGCAAACTTTTTACAGCATCTAGGTTGGAAAGCAGATGAACGATGGGGGCGTGAAGTGTTGATTCCTAGCGATTATTCTTTTGCTTACTTAGGCGGTAAACATCCTCTACCACTGGTTAAGTGGCGTGAGCTTAATGTTAAGCAAGTTAATGGTCAGCCTTTGTCTACACCAGATATGCAAGCAGCGTTATATTTGCCAGCAGGGCACACAGGGCCTGCTTTTTTAGGATATGACAACTTTAATGTGATAATGCGTTGGAATCGTTCTGAATTTTATGCCATTTCAGTGGGGCATTTAGCCGATCGTATTAATGGTGGTGCGGTATTAACCCGTGCAGTACCTAAACAGCCAAGGCTAAGCCGAGAAACGGTCAAACAAATTCAGCAAAAGCTCAATGATGCTGGTTTCGATGTGGGTAAGCCTGACGGTATTTTAGGGCGTAATTCAGTATTAGGGTTACAAGCTTTTCAACATGAAAAAGGGCTTATTGCTGATGGATTTCCTGATGTAGAGACGTTTACCGCCTTGGGTATCAAACTATAATCAGTATTTTTATGAGCATTTTTTGTGGATGCATTAGTACGCTTTTGCTAAGCTTCGGCAAATTTTTGAATTAAGGAACGATAATGAGCATTAAAGACAATATGGTCGTGCAGTTTAATTACACGCTACGTGATGAAAAAGGCGAAGTACTTGAATCAAACGAAGGTCGTGAGGCGATTGCCTATTTGCATGGTCATGACAACATGATGCCTGGTATTGAAGATGCGATTAATGGCAAAGAAATTGGCGAGAAATTCACTATTACTCCGCCAGCTGCAGATACTTATGGCGAACGTCAACCAGATTCTGAGCAGCGCGTGTCGGTTAAACACCTTGTAGGTGCTAAAGTATGGAAACCGGGCATGGCTGCCGTGGTGAATACTGAGCAAGGCCAGCGTCAAGTGACCATTATTAAAGTCGGTAAGTTTATGGCGACGGTTGATGTTAATCATCCACTTGCTGGCCGTGAATTAACTTTCGACATTGAAATTGTCGGTGCCCGCGATGCATCTGATGAAGAAATTGCCCATGGTCATGCCCATGGCGCTGGTGGTCATCACCACTAGTAGGGGACCGCTTGGGTAAATTGATATTTACTTATGGTTTAACCCTGTATAGATCCCAAGTGAAGACTTGGGATTTTTTGTTTTAAGAGAGTAGATATGATTATTGATTTCTCATTAGGTAAAATTATTGTCACTGTGCATGAAATTCAGTGCCGGTTTCATGATAGCCAATTAGTGCTTACCGCATCCATGGATGACATTAGCTGTTTTCATCAAGGCTTAGTGATTGTTGCCGATGCAGGAACGGTGAGGTGGAGTATTAAACTGGATAATCCAGCGCAATTAGACGCGCTATTGCAACACACTGGCATTCAAGCGCAATAACTTAATTTGTATCGGCTTAGTGGCAAGATGAATGGGAATAGGCTGCTCGGCTATGAGCCTTGATTCACTTGAATGACAAACTGAAAGTATTGACATGCTCTGAGCGATACATGACATGTCAATACGATTACTATCTATTTAACCTCCAACCAAAGCGAACACTCAGTTTGTGGCTTATATTATTGCTGCCGTTTTCGCTGCACTTCTGACTGCGTATTGCCGCGAGTCCATTAAACTCCCAAAGCGTGTTCAAAAACCTATGACAGATTAACCTTGTGGGTGAGATGTTGACGTCATTAGTTGCTCACGGTTATGTGGGCGTAAAAAGTCAATATCAGGCCCAGCAGGGACGATTTGAGTCGGATTAATTTGTTGATGGCTAAAGTAATAATGCTGCTTGATATGATCCATATCGACTGTGGCAGCAATCCCAGGTTGTTGATATAAATCACGTAAATAATCTGAAATATAGGCCATGCTTTCGATTGTATTGCGGTTGGTTTTAAAATGGCCGACATACACATTGTCAAAACGGATCAGGGTAGTAAACAGACGCCAATCCGCTTCAGTAATGCTATCGCCCAATAAATACCGTTTTGTGCTCAAGCGGGTCTCGATGGTGTCCAGCGCCGAGAATAAGGCATCATAGGCTTCTTCATAAGCGGCTTGTGAGGTAGCAAAACCACAGCGATAAACCCCATTATTGATTTTTTCGTAAATGAACTCATTGAGTTGGTTTATCTGCGGTTGTAAGGCTTGAGGATAATAATCGAGTGTATTGCCGGTAATATCATTAAAGGCGGTATTGAACATTCTAATGATTTCAGATGATTCATTACTGACGATAGTGTTGGTTTTTTTGTCCCACAATACTGGTACTGTGACTCGACCATTGTAGTGTGGTTTCGCTAATTGATAGATTTGGTATAAAAAGTCTTTTTGATGTAAAGGATCGGCTTGAGCCCCTGCTATGTGTTGACCAATTTTGCCATCAACAGCATTGGCAAACTCCCAGCCGTTTTCCCGCATATGTGCTTCAACAACAGTAACATCAATAAGTGATTGTAATTGCTTTAATTCTCTAAAGATAAGGGTGCGGTGCGCCCAAGGGCAGGCTAGAGACACGTACAAATGATAGCGGCCTGCTTCTGCAACAAAGCCTGCGTCGCCAGAGGGGCCAGCTTGGCCATCCGCAGTTACCCAATGACGTAATTGCGCATCTTCTCGAACAAACTTACCGCCATTTTCTTCGGTTGCATACCATTGATCGACCCACTGGCCATTTTGCAGTAATCCCATATCTCTTATCTCCTTAGTGGCTTTAGTCTTAGGTTACAACAAATAAAATCGAATAAAAGTGTAATTAATCGCTAGTTTTGTTCGATTAAATTAATTACATTGCCGTTAAGGTTGATTATTTGTGGTGATGGGGTGTGAATAGATCGATGTTAAAAATCAATTGACGTAATATAGCCTGCAATATTTTATTGCATTGATAGGATTGATATATATGTCTTTTAAGCTAGAAAAAATTGTAATCGAGCCGCAAACACCTGCGACAGCATGCGTTATTTGGCTTCATGGATTGGGTGATTCAGGTGCTGGCTTTGCGCCCGTCGTCCCCGTATTAGGCTTAGCTGGTCAGCACAGTATTCGTTTTATTTTTCCTCATGCACCAGAACAAGCAGTGACCATCAATGGCGGTTTTGTTATGCGCTCATGGTACGATATTAAAAGCATGGATTTACACGATCGCGCCGATATACAAGGTGTTATGGCGTCTGAGCAAGCCATCCGTCAGTTAATTGTCGAGCAGATTAATAGTGGTATACCTGCTGATAAAATCGTTTTAGCTGGTTTTAGTCAAGGTGGGGTCATGAGTTTGTTCACCGGGCTGCGTTTTGAACAAAAACTGGCCGGTATTATGGCGTTATCATGTTATTTACCCGGTGGCGAAACATTGCCAGAGCAACTTGCTGATGCTAATGCTCATACTGCTATTTTACAACATCATGGTGAGCAAGATGATGTTGTCCCGATGTTTGCTGGTAAAATGGCTTATGACGCACTGATTGCGGCAGGTTATCAGAGTACCTGGAAAACTTATCCGATGGCTCACAGTGTATTGCCTAATCAACTTGCTGATATTGGTCAATGGTTGCAGCAAGTGTTGAAATAACGCAAGCTCATCACTGTTCTCATATAAAGACAATAATCGTTATTGTCTTTATATAAAAAAATCAATCTATTTAAATGGCTTAGCAGCAAAAATGCTTAAGCCATTTTTTTTACTTTACTTTAACATACCCGTTAACATGGTGATTGTTTTTTACTGGGAACTATTGAGGTGTAAGTTATTGTTAAATAATGTATTAAAAATCACATTCTGTCATAAAAGTGACATCAAAAACCGTCAATCTTTGTTATCATTCTGGCCGTGAATAGGATAATTCACGGATTTAAAAATATAAATTATAACATCGGGGTAAATCATGACAAATATGTTAATTAAAGGATTGGTCGCAACGGCTGTACTAGCAGCGTTGACCGGTTGTGGCAGTGACGACGACAATACCGCTGTCGTTGCACCGACGACGTGTGCCGAAGCTGGTGCAGATTGTAAAATATTTACAGTATTACATACCAATGACAACCACGGTCGTTTTTGGGAAAACGGTGACGGCGAATACGGTATGGCAGCACGTAAAACGCTGATCGATCAGATCCGTGCTGAAGTTAGCTCAAACGGCGGTGAAACGATTTTACTTTCGGGCGGAGATATCAACACTGGCGTCCCTGAGTCAGATTTACAAGACGCAGTGCCAGATTTTATTGGTATGAATGAAATTGCTTATGACGCAATGGCAGTCGGTAACCATGAGTTTGATAATCCACTTGCGGTATTAGATTCACAACGCTCAATTGCTAACTTCCCAATGTTAGCGGCTAACATTTATAAAGCTGATGGCACTCGCTACTTTGATGCTTACAAAGTATTTAATATAAATGGTTTGCGCATTGCTGTGATCGGTTTAACCACTGAAGACACTGCGAAGATTGGTAACCCAGAATTTATCAAAGATTTAACCTTTACCGATCCAACCACTGAAGCAGCAAAAGTGATTGCAGAAATTAAAGCTGCAGATACTGCGGATCTTATTTTTGCAACCACTCATATGGGTCACTATGCTGATGCTATGAATGGTAGTAACGCCCCTGGCGACGTCGCCATGGCTCGTGCTCTAGCAGAAGGTGATTTGAATGCCATTATTGGTGGTCATTCACAAAACCCAGTATGTATGGAACCAGGTACGAACGATTACGCTGACTTTGCTCCTGGCGATGACTGTACGCCTGATATGCAAAATGGCACTTACATTATGCAAGCTCACGAGTGGGGTAAGTATGTCGGTCGTGCTGATTTTGAATATTTCAATGGCGAGCTTCACCTTGCTAGTTACAAGTTAATCCCGGTTAATTTGAAAACATCAGTGACTGATGCAGATGGCAATAAAACGAAAGTATTGGTTGCTGATGAAATCGCCGCAGATGCAGACTTAAAACAACTACTTTCTTATTATCAAGAACGTGGTCAAGGCCAACTTAGTGAAGTGATTGCTACCACCGATGGTTTATTAGACGGCGAACGTGCAAATGTACGTAATATGCAAACTAATTTAGGCCGTTTGGTTGCAGAAGCGCAACGCACTAAAGTCGGTGCCGATATCGGTGTAATGAACTCTGGTGGTGTGCGTGCTTCAATTGCTGAAGGTGATATCTCTTACCGTGACGTGTTAACCGTGCAGCCTTTTGGCAACATGGTAACGTTAAGCACTATGACAGGTGCAGAAGTCACTGAGTACTTAAACACTGTAGCATCTTTCCAACGTGGTTCTGGCGCATATGCACAAATCACCGGTGTGAAAATGACAGTAGATTGTACTGCTCAAACAGTTGCTATCAGTGAAATCAATGGTAAAGATTACAGTGCCACTGACTCATACAGCTTTACTGTACCAAGTTTCAATGCTGCTGGTGGTGATGGCTATCCTGAGCTTGCACCAATTCAAACAGGTTATGTTGATGCAGAAGTGTTATACACTTTCTTCAAAGATAAAGGCACCATTGCGGCTGCAGATTATGCTCCAATGGGTGACATTGTTTATGAAAACTCAAACAGCCCACTAGGTTGTGAAGTAACAGCAAACTAATTAGCCTCAATTTGGGTAAACAGATGGTATAACCATTTCTTATCTCGACCAAAGGTACGATTGCAAAAAAGGCAGCTGAAGCTGCCTTTTTTATTGGCTGCTATTTAGTTGACTTACAGTGGATTAAAGGGCTAATGTGATTGGAGAATATAGTGACTGATGAACAGTTCATTGATTGGGTTGAGAGAAATTAATATGACAGGTATCTACAGAGTCGTGGTCTTAATCGCATTAATTGCGCTGGCGTTGACATGTTATTTAGCCGGCAGCCAAACCGGGGCGGTGACATTTTTTGTGGCTGGAGGATTACTTGAAACCGCTTTTTGGTTTGGTTTGTTTCGAAAATCTACCAATCGAACCATTAGTTAATTCTAACCGCTAAGCTGATTAGTCATTTTACGATAAGCGATTAGCTCTATGTGAGCGATATCCTTAATGCTACTAAGCAACATGCGATAATCAACTGGCAGCCGAGGCTGCCTGTTGATTATGCTGAAGTCAAATTAGCTTGATAACTGCGTGTTTCATCAGTCTATGGCTGACATGATTAGCCACAATTAAGTGATATTATTTCCAGCCTATTTATTTCCAACCGATATGAGTGGTTAACGTGTGGGTTTGTCCTGGCGCTAACTCTATGCTGTCGTCTCGCACGTTGGCTGCTTCTAAACAGACCATGGTTAAGTAATCATCATGATTAAACCGAGATAGGCGGGTTGATTTGTCTATCCAAGGGTTCCATAACACTGCGGATTGGCTGTTTTCCCGGCTCACCACAATCGTTCCATTTGGAGTATGTAATTCCTGAATGGGCGCTAGTTTGGTATAAACTCTATCGGTTTCTCGATCAAATTTAACCACATCGTCGACTTGTTCAAAAGGTCCTTGATCAAATTCAATGTATTGTGAACCGCTAAATCCACTGGCCTTAAGTTGGTGAATATCTTCTATGGGGAAATAGCTATGCAATGCTTGTGTGAGCTCGATGTCGTAATCTGCATTGTTAATATTGATGATGCTTACCGATAATGTTTCACCTAAGTTAAATAGCACCTTCACTTGGGTATTATGCGGCCAATACTGCTTATCTATTTCGCTGGCGGGCAGGGCAAACAGCAACGCAACAGATTGATCGCCCATGTTGATGGATTCTAATGACCAAATCTTATTGCGCGCAAAACCATGCTGCGGAAAGCCTTGGATATCGCTCATCCCAAACCAAGGCCAACAAACTGGAATTCCACCTCTGATGCCATTGCCTGGTTGGTAATCGTCGGCACTTGATACCCATAAAAGTGGTGATTTTCCACTGGGTGTAAATTGATCTATTTGCGCCCCTTGCAAAAAAATACGCGCTTGGCAAAACGCGGTATCGACAGCAACATAATCGAGACCATTGGCATGTCTCTTGGTGGTAACTGAACCCATAATCTGTGTCCTTATATGTGTGAATCCAAGCCGATAGCTTATAAATGAACAGAAGCAATTAGCTTATTGGTTAAATGATTTGGGCTTACTTAATAAAATGCAGTAAACGATTATTGGCTGGCATAGCAATGTCTTCTCGAAGCGTTAGCCCTTGCTGCTGTGCTAATTGACAGATCCATTCGATATCGCGGATGCCGCTTTGGGGATTATTGTGTTGTAAAGACATATTGAACTGTCGATTACTGTCACTGGTAAATTGGCCTTGGTAATTGAACGGACCATAAATAACTAATGAGCCAGCGTTTACCAATAGATTACCCACGCCAATAAAAAATGCTTCAACCATCGTCTTACTCATAATATGCAGCGTATTAGCACTGAATATCGCATCGACATTTGATGTCAGTTGCGGCCAAGGCTGGGTGACATCTAATTCAATAGCGGGCTGTAAGTTTGGTGATGCTTGCAAATTGAGACGAGCTTGCAAATTAGGCAGATAATGCCGTTGATCGCTTGGTTGCCAGCGGATATGCGGAAGATGGTTAGCAAAATACACGCTATGCTGGCCAGTACCACTGCCTATTTCAAGCAAATGAACGCAACTAGGAAGCCACTTTGTTAATAGCGTTAATATAGGCTGCTGGTTATTTTCACAAGCTTGCGAAAAAGGTAGCTGTTGTAACGTTAATGATTGAGGCATTACGAGATATCAATTCTATCCATTTCTAATTGTTGTAATGCTATCACCGCTTGAGTGCGATTGCGAACACCCAATTTGCGAAATATTGCCGTTGCATGAGCCTTGATGGTGGCTTCTGATACCCCAAAATCATAAGCAATTTGTTTGTTGAGTAACCCTTCGGCAAACATCTGCAGTACGCGATATTGCTGTGGGGTTAAATCAGATAGACGTGAGGCCATTTTGTCAGTTGGATCATCAGAAACCGGTACAATTTGGGTACCTTTGGGTAACCAAATATCACCATATAACACCGCGTTTAATGCTTCTTCCAACACTTCCATAGACGCTGACTTCGGAATGAATCCGCTACTACCATAATGTATTGCTCGGCTTATGGTATTGATGTCTTCGTGGGCAGAAATCACCACCACAGGAATGTCTGGATGATGGGTTCTAAGGTGGATTAACGTTGAATAACCGTGAGAGCCCGGCATCTGTAGGTCAAGTAAGATTAAGTCAAACGGTTGGTCTTTCTCATCAAGGACATGTTGTAATGCCTCGGCACTATCAGCCTCAAACCATTGCGTGTGTTCAAAGGCATTACTCAGCGCTAGCCTTAAGGCATTACGGAATAATGGATGGTCATCTGCAATAATGATATTTAAATTTTCGAGCTTCATGGCGTTTTTTATTCTATGTTGCACGTGAAGATAAACTCAATGTAACAGAAAAGTAATCGAGTATTCTATTGCTTTGTGCAAGATTATCATTGATTTGAATAAAAACAATCAAACTATAGACTTTAGTCTAGTGAGCGAAATGATGATGCAGCCATCTATCTGACTGCATTTACTGGGGCGTTATTAATTATGTGGCCACACTTGGGTCGGGTTGCGATTTTCATCTACCGCAACAAAAGTAAACACGCCACGTATTGCATGTTCCCTATGATCGCGGTACATATCTTCAACATAAATATTCACTTCAACTTTTAGCGATGTGTTACCAACATGGATCACATTTGCAATCAGCTCAGCCAAGCTGCCAGCGGGTATCGCTTTTTTGAAATCAATCCGATCAGAACTCACGGTTACTAATGATTTACGACAAAAACGTGTAGCGGCAATAAATGCTGTTTCATCCATCCAGGCTAATGCATCACCACCAAATAAGGTGTTATGGTGATTAGTATTAGATGGGAAAATTGCCTTAATAACGCGGGCTTCTGATTGAGCAATACGTGCTGCAATGTCATCAGGGAAATGGTTTTGAGTTTGTGCTGGGTTTTGAGCAAGGGACATACAACGACCTAATGTTATGCGGTTCAATAAAGAATTAAGCGAAAAAGCCGCGCATTGTACTGTATTGAGCGTATTCGTGTCGATGTTGTGGTGCTTATTTGTCGATAAGGCCTCACGATTGTGCAACCTTATGGACAATATGTTGTTTAATAGTAACAACTGAATTATTTGATTAACCTAATGTGCTTAAATGCAGTTGTCGATTGAGTTGATGTCTATTCTGCACAGGCTAATTAATAACGAAGCAATACCGTTGATACTATTTGTTTGTTGGCATTTAGGGTCACAATATATAAACGATCAAATTCACTGGCGTCATCAATCGGTATTTGTTGCTTTGCCCCGAGTTTTTCAACTAAATCTGTCGAAGTATTACTGTGGCCTACCACTAAAATATTACCCTGTTCGGCTAATAACTGCTGGGCAAAGTTTGCCATATGTTGAGGATCATAAACACTCAGCTCCAGGTGTTGATCTTGAGCGACTTGCTTGGCTGTTTCACGGGTACGATTATAATCAGTGGTGTAGACTTTTTGTAAAGGGGTCGCCGATAACACTGTTGCTAAACGTAAGGCTCGTAATTGTCCTTGGGCAGATAAACTGGGATTTTTACCAGCATTTTTTTCTGCATGCCTAACGATAAAGATAACGTGATTACTTGTGGCCCCTTTATGGTTAACATCAACTGATGTCGATTCTGGCGACTGTGCCATTATCGATATGCTCATCAAGCTCATCAAACCAATCAGTATGCTGGTGATTATCTGTTTCAAGTGGTTAATCCGCTAAGTAATATTCGATGGTTGATACCACACGCACTTGCTTAATGTAGGGCGTATTCTTATCTCTGTTATTGATACTGAATTGCCCTTGAGTGGCCTTTTTAATTTTTCCTAATCGGCTTTGAGAATCTTTAGCAAATTTTTCGGCCACTGAGCGGGCATTAGTGGTCGATTCTTCAATCATTTTTGGCTTAACGTCATTTAATCGGCTGAAAATATACTCGACTTGGGCATCATAGTTATTCTGCGAAAATACAATGCCTGTTTTCCCCAGCTCAGTTAATTGCGGCATGACACCACGCACTTTATCGATGTCATTAGAATAAACCGTAATGGTTTGTGTCGCGGTATAGCGCAATTCTATTGGTTGATTACCACCATATTGTTGCGCCAATTTATCGGTAATTGTCGGCGCTGTGAGGGTAATTTCTTTTGGGTCGATATGTTGCTCAGTTAAAAAACTGACCACTTGGTTGTTTTGTGCTTCCAGCTGTTTATACAGTTCATCGAGATTATTATTGGCCGCAGTAAATTGGATAGGCCAGATGACAATGTCAGCAGGATATTCATTTTCTGCTAAGCCTTTAACTGTGACACTGCGCTCAAGTAATTTGTATTCAACAATGGCTTGTTTGAGTAACAGACCCAAAGCACCAAAGCCCAGCGCAATGAATATTCCAAAAACAGCAGCACTACGAGACGAACTTTGCATAACAACATCCTTATTAATAGGTATCAGTGTGGCTCGACGAAGGTGACTCTTTGTTGCAGAGAATGAATAGAAGTACTTCATTATCATATAAGGGCATCATTATGGTCAAATAAGGCACTATCAACAATCATCGTCATTCCAATGAAGGGCGATCATAATCGAATATGGACTCAATATTGGTTTTATGGATTATTTTTAATCCTATTTTTTGCGTATTGTCAGTGTTGCAACAATACTTACAAGCGCAAATAACACAATTGCTATATTGCCTTTATCACTTGGATAACGTTTTAAGCTATTCAATTTACTATATTAAAAAAACTCAATGCTGTGAGCACAACCTCGCATTAAAGGAATTAATATGTCTTCTCGGTTAACCGCACAGCTTATTCTTCATGGGTTTGATGATTCATTACCAGCATGGCGTCGAGTGATTTTTCAACGATTATTTAGCATATTAGCTTTATTGTGTATTCCGGTTTACATCACCAGTGTCTATTTGTGCGTCGTTAAAAACTTATGGGGCATGGCAATATTTGATACTCTGGCTTATGGAATATTGTTATTCATTTTGTTTTATCCTCGCATTACTGATAGGCAAAAATTTATCGTAGGATGTTACCTTGCATTTGGTATCGGTATTGGTTTTGTCATTGCTATCGGCCCCTCTGGCGCGGGCTTTTTTTGGCTATTTGCTTTCCCTCCACTGTGCAGCATTTTGCTCGGCGAAAAAATGGCGCTATGGGCTCAAGTTGTCAACGCGATATCGCTATTACTAATCGGTATCGCCTATCAATACCAACTAGTTCATTGGCCTGATGTGAGTGGCTTTTCAATCTTGATCTGGTATGTGGTAGCGATTAACTTTTTAGTGACTAATGCCATTGTGACTCAGTCTATATCTTATTTGTTGGGTAAATTAACGCATTCGTTAGCATCTACTTTGGCCTCACGTAAAGCCACTGTGATGGGATTAGCTAAGTTAGCTGAGTACCGTGATAATGAAACGGGGGCGCATTTAATCAGAATGCAGCAGTATGCCAATATGCTGGCAAAACAACGATTAACTGATGAGCATGTTCCACAAGAATTAACCGAAGCTTTTATTCAAGAAATAAGCCTTTCAGCCATTTTGCATGATATAGGTAAAGTGGGTATTGCCGATCATATCTTATTAAAACCTGGACGCTTAACGGCAGAAGAGTTCGAGCAAATTAAGGCGCATCCAGTGATCGGTGAAAAAGTACTGAATAGTCTATTAGCCTATGCCCCAGAATGTTCATTTATTCGGATGGGGCGCGACATTGCCGGAGCTCACCATGAAAAGTGGGATGGCAGCGGCTATCCTAAGGGGTTAATCGGTGATGCCATTCCCTTGTCTGCGAGAATAGTGGCTCTGGTTGATGTATATGACGCATTAACATCACCACGCTGTTACAAGAGGCCGTTTAGCCATGAAGAAGCGATGACGCTTATTTTAGAAGGTAAAGGTAAGCATTTTGACCCTGAGTTAGTCGACAGCCTGATGATGATCAGTGAACAGTTTGCCGTATTGTCTAAAGCTTCTTTACTAGAACAAGAGTAATAGGATGGATTTAAGACTATAAATGGCAATGCCAGTCATAAATGACTGGCATTGGTAAACGTTCATCAAGCTGCTCAACTAGCGAATAAGTCAGTAAGGACTTATTGTGCGAGTAAGGCTTTACGCTCTCTTGATGCTTGAGCTAAATCACGTAACAGTTTTTCTGAATCAGCCCAATGTAAACAGGCATCGGTAATACTTTGACCATAAACTAAAGGTTCGCCTTTAACGACTTTTTGATTACCTTCAATCATAAAGCTTTCTGCCATAATACCAGCGATAGCTGTGCTACCACTGCGCAGTTGCGCTATGATGCTATCGGCAACATTTAACTGATTTTTATGCTGTTTTTCACTGTTGCCGTGGCTAAAGTCAACCACCATACGCTGAGTTACACCCACTTGTTCAAGTTGGGCGCGAGCCACTTCAATGTCCTCTGCACAATAGTTTGGTGTTTTCCCACCACGTAAAATAATATGCCCAAATGGATTGCCGTGAGTACGATATACCGCCATGGCGCCATCTTTATCCGGAGAATAAAAAATATGTGGAGCTTGGGCTGCGCGAACGGCGTCAACAGCGATATTAATGTTACCGTCGGTACCATTTTTAAAGCCCACAGGACAGGACAACGCAGACGCCATTTCACGGTGAATTTGGCTTTCGGTGGTACGTGCGCCAATAGCGCCCCAAGTGATTAAGTCAGCAATATATTGACCGTTTACCATGTCTAAAAATTCAGTGGCGATAGGCAGTTTTAATTCGGTGATCTGCTGCAATAGCTCACGCGCCAAGCGCAAGCCTTTGTTGGGGCTAAAGCTGCCGTCTAAATCAGGATCCGAAATTAATCCCTTCCAGCCAACAATAGTGCGAGGCTTTTCAAAATAGACCCGCATCAGAATGCATAAGTCATCTTTTAGTTCGTGGTGAAGTGCCGATAAGCGCTCGGCATATTCAAGTGCCGCTTTGGTATCGTGAATTGAACAAGGGCCAATAATGACTAATAAGCGTTGGTCTTCACCGGCAATAATGGCTTCAACTTCTCGGCGCTGTGCAACAAGATAGTCTGCAGCATCTTGAGTCAAAGGGTATTCTGATGCCAGTTGAGCGGGTGAAATGACTTTGCTTAAAAGGGTAGTTCGTAGTTCATCTGTTTTAATTGTCATGCATATTACCGAGAAATCGTGAGATGCATCAGCATCATATTACTCGGGATTATATACCCAAAGAAGTTCAAGATGCGAGGCTTAGCCTCGGATTCTCTGGCTGAATAAACAGATTGCTGTAAACGGCTTACCCGAATTAAGCGAGTCAGTCTGGGTTTGAAAGCCTATTTACAGCGTATTTTATTGTTTATAAATTAGAACATGTGACGTTCTAAACCGGTTATATCAATAATTTTTGTGGCAATTTCTTCAACCGAATGATTGGTGGTATTCACAAAGGGGATACGTTCTTTTTTATACATCATTTCCACTTCTTTCACTTCAAGCTTGCATTGTCTTAATGATGAGTAACGGCTGTTTTCCATTCGGCTTTGACGAATTTCATGCAAACGATGGGGGTCGATTGTTAAGCCAAATAATTTGGATTTATTGCGTTTTAATGCCTCAGGTAGCTGAAGGTTATCCATATCATCTTCAGTAAACGGGTAGTTTGCAGCCTTTATACCAAACTGCATCGACAGATATAAACTGGAGGGTGTTTTACCACAGCGAGATACGCCCAATAAAATGATATCGGCTTTATCCATGTGTTTCATGGTTTGGCCATCGTCGTTTTCCATTGTGTAGTTAATCGCATCTATACGAGTTTCGTAACCGTGGTTACTTTTACCATGAGTTCGATGCAATAAAGGCTTCGCTTGCACGCCCAAGTGTTGTTCTAATGGCGCGACAAAGGTATTCAAAAAGTCATAATCGACACATTCGCTTGAAAAAATCACATTGCGGATTTCCGGATTAATGATTGAGTGGAACACAAGTGGTCTTACACCTGTTGTAATAAAACAATCATTTATTTGTTGCTTCACTTTTTGTGCTTTCTGAATCGTTTCCACAAACGGAATCGTAAGTGCTTCAAATTCTATGGGAAATTGCGAAAGCACCGCATGCCCAAAAACCTCAGCTGTGATCGCGGTCCCATCTGAAATGTAGAATACTTTTGGTGTCATTCTGACCTCTTGTAGTAATAAAATTACAAATAAAATTATAGATTTACGCGTGTTGTATGGGAGTGTAAGATGCTATTGCCCTCGTGTGAAGTGGCCACTGAAATAAAAACTTGCGGAGATAAAACTGTGCAGCAATACGTACTCTGGTATCAAGAATTAGGCATGGGTGATGTAAACAAGGTTGGCGGTAAAAACGCATCCCTTGGTGAGATGATCAGCAATCTGGCTAATGCAGGGGTTCAAGTTCCTGGCGGTTTTGCAACGACCTCTCATGCGTTCAATGAGTTCCTTGAACAAAGTGGAGTTAACCAGAAAATTTTTGACATTCTGGCGACATTGGATGTTGATGATGTCAATGAACTGGCAAAAGTAGGTGCCCAGATCAGACAATGGGTTATTGAAACCCCATTTCAACCCGCATTAGAAGACGCGATTCGCGAAGCTTACGAGCAATTGTCGAGCGAAACGAAAGAAGCATCATTTGCTGTGCGTTCTTCAGCCACTGCTGAAGATATGCCTGATGCATCTTTTGCTGGTCAACAAGAAACTTTCCTCAACGTTAAAGGGTTCGATGCTGTCATGCTGGCAATTAAGCATGTATACGCATCACTGTTTAACGACCGTGCAATTTCTTACCGTGTCCACCAAGGTTATGAACATCAAGGTGTCGCTTTATCTGCTGGCGTACAACGTATGGTCCGTTCAGACAAAGCCGCATCTGGGGTGATGTTCACTATGGACACTGAGTCAGGTAATAATGACGTCGTATTTATCACTTCATCTTTTGGTTTAGGTGAAATGGTTGTACAAGGTGCTGTTAACCCTGATGAATTCTATGTGCACAAACCTATTTTAGCGCAAGGCCATCAGGCTGTTGTGCGTCGTAACATCGGCAGTAAGTTGATTCAGATGGTTTACTCTGATGATGCCGGCCATGGTAAGCAAGTTAAAATTGAAGACGTTGCTGCAGAGCAACGTCGTGTATTCTCGATTAATGATGAAGAAGTCATGGAGCTTGCTAAGCAAGCCATGGTGATTGAAAAGCATTATGGTCGTGCAATGGATATCGAATGGGCCAAAGACGGTAACGACGGAAAGTTATATATTGTCCAAGCTCGTCCAGAAACCGTTCGTAGCCGTGAAGATGTGCAGTTAATTGAACGTTATCACTTAAAAACCAAAGGTGAGGTGATCTGTGAAGGTCGTGCTATTGGCCATAAGATTGGTACTGGTGTCGCCAAGGTATTAACCTCTATTGACCAGATGGATCAAATTGAGCCAGGTGATGTGTTAGTGACTGACATGACAGACCCAGATTGGGAACCTATCATGAAACGTGCTAGTGCGATTGTAACCAACCGTGGTGGCCGTACTTGCCATGCTGCGATTATTGCACGTGAACTAGGTGTTCCTGCTGTTGTAGGTTGTGGTGATGTGACTGACCGCATTAAGACTGGCGACATAGTTACCGTATCTTGTGCTGAAGGTGATACTGGCTTAATTTTCTCGGGTAAACAAGAGTTTGAAATCGTCACTAACCGTGTTGATACCTTACCGCCTTTACCAATGAAAATTATGATGAACGTGGGTAACCCTGATCGTGCATTTGACTTTGCTCGTTTACCTAACGAAGGTGTGGGTTTAGCGCGTTTAGAGTTTATCATTAACCGCATGATTGGTATCCATCCTAAAGCGTTGCTTGACTTCAATGGCCAAACTGCTGAGCTACAGACCGAAATTAATGAAATGATCGCTGGGTATGACTCGCCAGTTGAGTTTTATGTTGCGCGTCTAGTTGAAGGTATCGCGACTATCGCATCGGCTTTTTATCCGAAGAAAGTTATCGTACGTATGTCAGACTTTAAGTCTAACGAGTATGCAAACTTAGTCGGTGGTGATCGTTACGAGCCAGATGAAGAAAATCCAATGTTGGGCTTCCGTGGTGCGAGCCGTTATATTTCTGAATCATTCCGCGATTGTTTCGCGCTCGAATGTGAAGCGATTAAACGTGTTCGTAATCAAATGGGCTTAACCAATGTTGAAGTGATGATCCCGTTTGTGCGTACCGTAAACGAAGCATCTCAAGTTATTGAGTTACTAAAAGAACAAGGCTTAGAGCGCGGTAAAGATGGCTTACGCGTTATCATGATGTGTGAACTACCATCAAACGCCTTGCTAGCTGATCAGTTCCTTGAGCATTTTGATGGTTTTTCTATCGGTTCAAACGATTTAACTCAGTTAACATTAGGGCTTGATCGTGACTCAGGAATCATCAGTCACTTGTTTGATGAGCGTAATGATGCGGTTAAAGCATTATTAGCCATGGCGATTAAAGCGGCTAAAGCGAAAGGTGCTTACGTCGGTATTTGTGGTCAAGGTCCTTCAGACCATTCTGATTTTGCTGCATGGTTAGTTGAGCAAGGTATTGATTCTGTATCGCTTAATCCTGATACCGTTATCGATACTTGGTTATATTTAGCTGAAGCTCATGGCTAAATTATGCTAAAATTGCTGGTGGATTGTCTGCCTAACATGCAATTTTATCAAGTTGTTAGAAAAGCCGCTTTTTAGCGGCTTTTTTTTGTTTATAATGGCTGCAATATGCCAATAAATAATAAGTCCTCTATGTTACCTTTACTATCACATAAACAAACATTAGAACCTATCTATCTTGAGTATCTTGACGCGCTGGAGCAAAGCGAGTTTGAAGGTGAAATAGACAAGCGCTACAGTGCGCGGCTTATTCAGGCAACCGATAATTCTGTGTATCAATTTTTGCCACAAGCGGTGATTTATCCTTTACATCAACAAGATGTCGAGTTGGTATTATCGTTAGCGGCGCAACCTCAATACAAAGCTGTGACTTTCAGTGCGCGCGGCGGTGGAACGGGAACTAATGGCCAGTCATTAACCCACGGCTTGATTTTAGATGTGTCGCGGCACATGAACCAAGTACTCGAGATTAATGTCAAAGAGGGTTGGGCTAGGGTACAAGCAGGCGTAGTCAAAGATGCGTTGAATGATGCTTTGCGCCCGCACGGCTTCTTTTTTAGTCCAGATTTATCTACGTCAAACCGCGCGACAGTTGGCGGCATGGTTAACACCGATGCCTCTGGTGCGGGGTCACTGGTTTACGGTAAAACATCGGATCATGTGTTAGGACTGACCAGTGTTCTCATTGATGGCAGTGTACTCACTACTACGCCGATAGATCATGACAAAGTTGATCAACACCCTTTTGCTGCTAATCAACTTGGCAATGCCATTGCTAGCCAAGTAGCAGCTTTATGCTTACAAAAACGTGACACCATTATTGAACGTTTCCCTAAATTGAACCGATTTTTAACTGGTTATGATTTAAAGCACGTGTGGAATGACGACCTAAGCCAGTTTGATTTATCGCGCATTTTAGCTGGCTCCGAAGGGACGCTGGCGGTGATCACCGAAACCAAGCTGAATCTAACGCCATTACCGAAAACGCGCATGATGGTGAATATTAAGTATGACTCCTTTGAGTCAGCGTTACGTCATGCCCCATCATTAGTTAAAGCCAGTGCCACAGTTGTTGAGACTGTTGATTCCAAGGTACTTAACCTTGCTCGCGAAGACATTATTTGGCACTCGGTGGCCGATCACATTAAAGCCGTACCGAATAAGATCATCGAAGGTCTTAACATGGTTGAATTTGCTGGTGAAGATGATGAAGTTAAACATAAAGTTGCCCTATTAGAAGAAATGCTCAGCGGACAACTCAGTCAACCTCAGTTTGGTTTAGTCGGTTTTCAAATCATTACCGACAGAAGTGATATTGACAGTATTTACGCGATGCGTAAAAAAGCCGTTGGCTTATTAGGTGCCACCAAAGGCACTCGTAAGCCGCTAGCCTTTGCTGAAGATACCGCTGTGCCACCAGAACACTTAGCCGACTATATTATGGAGTTTCGGGCACTGCTTGATAGCCATAATTTGCAGTACGGCATGTTTGGTCATGTCGATGCAGGCGTACTTCATGTGCGTCCGGCGCTTGATATGTGCGATGTCGCCGATGAACAATTACTCAAAGTGATATCTGATCAAGTGGCTGCATTAACGCTAAAATATGGCGGTTTAATGTGGGGCGAACACGGAAAAGGGGTTCGCGGTGAATATGGCCCCGCGGTGTTTGGCGAAGAACTCTACGGAGTACTTGAACAGATTAAAGGATTATTTGACCCTGACAATCGCTTAAACCCTGGTAAATTAGTCGCGCCACCTCAATCTGGCCCACTACTGTTTAATGTTGACAGTGCCAAACGTGGCAGTTTCGATAGACAAATCCCAGTGCAAGTGCGTAATGCTTTTCCTGACGTGATGAACTGTAATGGTAATGGATTGTGTTTTAACTACAGCAGCTATTCGCCTATGTGTCCGTCGTTTAAGGTCACTGGTGATCGAGTACAATCACCAAAAGGGCGTGCCGGGTTAATGCGTGAATGGTTACGTTTGCTTGAAGCTGAAGGCGTTGATGTTGACGCGCTGGCAAAGTCGAAGCCACTTGGCTGGATGCAACGTACTCAAAATACCTTAAATAACCAACGTGATTATGACTACTCGCACGAAGTCATGGAATCTCTTAAAGGCTGTTTAGCCTGTAAAGCTTGTTCAGGTCAGTGTCCGGTTAAGGTCGATGTACCAAAGTTTAGGGCGCAGTTTTTCAATATTTACTACAAACGTTATTTGCGTCCGGCTAAAGATTATCTGGTTGCAGGTATCGAAGATTCATTGCCGTTAATGGCTGCTATGCCTAAATTGACTAATTTAGCTTCGCAAAATCCGTTGAGTAAATGGGTGATTAAAAAAGCGATTGGGTATGTTGATGCCCCCAAACTATCTGTGCCGACACTTAAACAGCGTTTAGACGGGCATTCTAGTCGTGGTTATGATTTGGATTCTTTGTACACCATCCCAGAAGACCAGCGCAATCAGTATGTGCTAGTTGTACAAGACCCGTTTAACAGCTTTTATGATGCTGACTTAGTTTATCGCTTTATTCAATTAATCGAAAAGCTCGGCTTTAAGCCGGTTTTACTGCCATTTAAACCCAATGGTAAACCGACCCATATAAAAGGCTTTTTAGACAAGTTTGCCAAAACAGCGCAAAACAGTGCTGATTTCTTAAACCGTGTACATGCCCTTGGTATGCCGATGGTCGGCTTAGACCCTGCTTTGGTATTGTGTTATCGCGATGAGTATAAAGAAGCCCTCGGCATGCGCCGTGGTCCCTTTGAGGTGCTATTAGCCAATGAATGGTTAATGGATGTTGTTGCAAATCGAAAAGAAGCGACAACGTTAGCCAATGATGCGCCACAATATACCTGGTTTAGTCATTGTACAGAATCTACCGCAAAGCCTAATACCGCTAATGAATGGAAAGCCATTTTTAGTCATTTTGGCGCAAACTTGAGCAGTGTTAATTTAGGCTGTTGTGGGATGGCTGGCACCTATGGCCATGAACTTGAAAACCTTGAACGCTCTGAAAAACTGTTTGAAATGTCTTGGCAACCTAGCATTGAAAAAATAGCTGAACAAAGTCAAGTTTTGGTGTCGGGCTATTCTTGTCGTAGTCAAGTTAAGCGCTTTGCAGGTTTTAAACCTCAGCACCCAATTGAAGCCTTGCTTAAGTTAATGGCATAAAGGTATCAGCATAATGACAGATGAAACAGCAGCATTAGCTTCGTTTACTCAGCCAGATGGAGTGGCGCTGTGCAATGATGATGCACTGTTTCACATCCAAGCTAATGGCGATTGGTTATATTTAGACAGTCCGTTGCCCGCAAAATTTGCGGCTTTATTCAGCAGTATTTTACATTGTATCGATGGCGAGTATTTCTTAATGACTCCGGTGGAGAAGGTGAGAGTCTCTGTTGAGACATATCCTTTACTGCTGGTGGACTATCAAGCTAATTCTGTTGCTGCTAATAATGTTAATGATAGTATTAAGCTGATATTTACCAATAGCATAGGTAAACAGCATTCTGTTGTTGATCGTGCTGATATCATAGTCACCGATAATGGTATATATGTACTATTAGTCCGCGGCTTGGTCGGGCAATTGAGTCGAGCCTGCTACTATCGTTATATTAATGAATATTTATCTTTTGACTAAAAGCGCTTTTTTTAACGTATAGAGATGGTAATGTAAACATGTTCAAGTGTGGTTAGCTGCTGTATAGGCCAATATGGTAATAGGGCCAAAACATCCCACTGACGATGTAGGAGGTTTCATTTGAAACGCTTTGAAAGTTTAAGTTACCTGATTTCTCATCTGAATATTGCTTTGCAGCAAGAAATCGATACGCGCTTAAAGCGCTACGATTTAGACAGTAAACTTTGGCCGGTATTGTTTACCTTGTGGCAAGAAGAGGGCTTAAGTCAAACTGAGCTTTCTAAACGTTGTGATGTGGCCAATTACACCATGACCCGTCTGCTCGACCATCTGCAAGTTCAGGGGTTTATTACCCGTCATCAAGAAGCAGACAACCGCCGTGCATTTCAAATATTTTTAACCGACAACGGTAAAGCGTTACAACAAGATTTACTTCACGAGGCTGCGTGGGTTAATGAACGATTTTTAGAAGCGCTGACAGATTCTGAGCAGCACGAGTTTATGCGTTTGTTGAATAAAGTGAATAAATTTAACCAATAACATATTGTTTTTGATTACTAAGACCATAGGGCTCCACCGAGGCAAAATGATGATTGTCAGTTTCTATCCTGCAATAGCTAAATGGCGAGCAACAAGGATCAACCAAGGTATTTTGCAACCCCCCATTTTTGTACATCATTTATCGCGATGATCATTTATTCATTTATTGAATGGAAGTTAGCCAGTAACCATATCTATTTCTAATGAGAAAACCATCATGGCTTTTAACGATTTATTTAGACTCAGTTCCCATGCGGTGATCACCAATGACGATGGACAAGTGCTGTTGTTAAAAGCCAATTATGGAAATAAACATTGGGGTTTACCCGGTGGTGGGCTTGATCCTAATGAAACCATACATCAGGCGCTGCAGCGTGAATGTATGGAAGAGCTGGGTTATGCTGTGACGATAAATTATCTCTCTGGGGTGTACTTTCACAGTGCTTATCAATCTCAAGCGTTTATCTTTCGTTGTGAGCTACCAGAGTCGGCTCAAATTATCTTAAGTGATGAACACAGTGAATATGCTTATTTCGCTGTTGCCGATCTATCTGCAGTGCAACAACAGCGAATCAATGAGTGTTTAGCTTTTAGTGGTGTGGTGACAAGTGCTGCCTTCTAATACCGCTAGGGCTCACAACAGTGGTTATCTTTATCGTCAATCAATTAACAATACATTGGCATAAGATTATGGGTTGAACATTCCTTTTAATACTATGTCATCGTAAGCGACAAAGCCTAAAATATTACCAGATTCAATCACTGGAGCTTTGTTTATATTGAAACGTTCAAATAAGCGTGCGGTATAGCGCACATCCATGTCTGCAGAAACAGCAAATACCGGTTTAATCATGATTTCATAAATGTTGGTGCGCTCAGGTGATTTGTCCCTGGCTAAAACTTTTCGGGCAATATCACTCATTAATACCATGCCATATTCGTCATGTTCATTGCGCTTATTGACCACTAAAATATTCACTTTTTTACTGACGGCAACTTCAATGGCTTCTGCTACCGTATGCATTCCATCGATCATAGCGTAATGGTTATTCATCACATCGCGATTGCGGGTCGGGATTGTGCTACTCATATTTGATCCTCAATGTCTTTACTTAGCTTTTCAACTTGATGCGCCACACCAACGGCATCTTCAACATCAATTTGAATCGCAATACCTTTACCAGAATTGGTGTCAAATTCACCTACTTTTGCAATAGTTTCTAGAATATGCCGACTCATGTGTTCTTCTACCAGCCATAAGATCACATCCCGCTGCACATCTAAGGTCAGTCCCATAAAGGTTTTCTTTTTTTCTAATCCTTCACCTCGGGCATGATTAATTACCGTAGCGCCAGTTGCGCCAGCGATACGCGCTGCATCGAGTACCTTGTCGGTACAGTCATCATCGACAAAGGCGACAATTAATTTAAAGCGCATAGGTTACTCCTTAATGGCTTTTCGTTTTGATAAGTAATCAACCACTTGGGCATAGCCCATCACAGTGATCATCGGAAATAAGCTGGCAAAGGCGATCAAACCAAACCCATCAATCAATGGATTACGCCCTTCAACATTAGTGGCAAGCCCAAGGCCTAATGCGGCGACAAGCGGGACAGTCACAGTAGAGGTTGTTACGCCTCCGGAGTCATAGGCTAATGGCACAATCATTTTAGGGGCGTAAAATGTTTGGATCACCACTACCACGTAGCCGGCCATAATGTAGTAATGAATGGGGTCGCCAACCACAATGCGAAAACAGCCTAAAGTGATGCCGATAGCGACTCCAAGTGCCACTGACATTCGCAAACCTTGAATGCCTATGGTGCCACCGGACACTTGGTTAGCTTTAATGGCCACAGCTATGAGTGAGGGCTCAGCAATTGTGGTACTAAAACCTATTGCTGCAGCAAATACATACACCCAAAAATAGTCTTGCCAAATGAACGGCGTATTATTACCGTCAGGATGTAAAAATGCGCTGGTGGTGAGTTGATTGGCCATGCTTTCACCAATAGGGAATAGCGCAAGTTGTAAGCCTACTAAGAAAAATGTTAGCCCAATAATGACATACACAAAGCCGAGTAGTACTTTGCGCCATTGGCTAACGGGACGTTTTAGTACGCCTAATTGAAAGCCAAACAAAATCACCGCAATGGGGATCACATCGCGAGCGGTCAGTAACAGAGTGGACATCAGTTCATTAAACAAATGTACGCCTTCTTCTTTTGATGATACTACTTAATTTAAAAATACCATGCCGTACAGCAATACAAAAATCATCGGACTAAGGCTAGCAAAAGCAATCAAACCAAAGCCATCAATCATCGGATTTCGGCCTTTAATGACGCTGGCTAAGCCAACGCCAAGTGCGGTGACTAACGGAACCGTAATGGTCGATGTGGTAACGCCGCCAGAGTCATAAGCAATACCTATGATATTAGCTGGAGCAAAGCTGGTAAGGATCATCACCAATACGTAACCGCCAATAATAAGGTAATGAATTGGCCAACCTTTAAGGATACGGATCACCCCCAGTAAAATCGCGAGCCCAACCGAAACGGCAACAGTTAACCTTAATCCCATGGAATATGAGCTCATTGCTTGTTCATTGGATTCTATGGCGCCAGCGTCAGCGGCAACCTGTGCGGCTTCGTTTGCCACGGCAGTCAGTGCTGGCTCTGCTAATGTGGTCCCAAAACCTAATGAGAAAGAGAAAATAATTAACCAAAATACACTGCCTTTTCGGGCCAGGGCTTCTGCAAGTGATTCGCCTATAGGAAATAAGCCCATTTCTAAACCAAAGACAAAAAAGGTCAAGCCTAATACAACAAACACTATCCCCACAAGAATAGAGCCAAGTTCTGCCGGTGCTTGATGAAGTACAAATAGTTCAAAAAAACTGACCACTAAGATAATCGGAATAAGATCTTTAAAACTGCTTAGCATGGCGTGGAGCAATTTCATGATGGCTGACATCTTGGCTCCTGTAGTTTTTGGTCATTATTAACATTGGTGCCGGTGTTATTATATGGGCCTATACCATCGTAGGCGGCGTCATTCAGTTTGCCAATTAAGAGAGATTAAACAACATATTGTTTACAAAAGTTTTCATTAAGTTGACGTGAGTCATAAAAATGATCCAAACTGTTTACGATATCGATAATGGCTCACATTGTGCAAAGAATGACAAAGGGCCAAGGATAAAAAATAAAAAGGATTTAGACAGTAATGAAAACACTTTTACGTATATCAATAGCCGCGGCGTTTGTGAGTCAGTTTGCTTATGCAGAACCTACCGATATAGATAGTTTTTCTCAAGCTTACCAGCAATACAATGTTTCTCTTGAAAGCCACAATAACCAAGATACGCTTAAATATGCGCAACAAGCCTATGAGTTAGGCCAAATCAAGTTTGGTCAAGATAGCTTTGATAGCGCTAAGTTAGCCATCAATTATGCAAATGCGTTAATGGTTGAACCAAAGAACAACAATCAGGGCCGTGTTATTGAAGATGAAGCGACACTTAAGGCGCATCAATTATTTACATCTGCATTAGCCGTATACCGTGAAAACGTGACGGATAATGGCATCGAGTTAATTGATCCTTTGGTTGGGTTAGCTGAATCGACAACAGATGATAAATACGCAAAAACGTTATTATTTGAAGCAATTGAGATTGCTGATAAAGCTGACAATCAGTTGACGGTTGCCGAAGTGAAACTCATCGCGTTTCATCGCTTATCACGCACCGAGTATTATACTCGTAAAGTGAGAGATTTTGCGTTTGATGCTTATGATATTTATAGCCGTAAATTACCAGAAGATGCCATAAAACGAGTTGATGCTACTTACCTAGCTGGTGCGTTATATGAAGCTATGGGTAAGCCAACTAAAGCTATCGACAATTTAGTTGAAGTTATCAAACAATATCAGGCATTGCCTTATAGTCATCCCTATGAGCTTCGTGCGCATGCCTTGTTAGTGAAACTGTATGAACAAAAAGGCCTTGGCGATAAAGCTACTGAGCATTGCGTTGCAATTGGTAAAATGACTCCATGGAATGACCAACAAGAACAAACCCCGTTATTTAGAAAACCACCTAATTACCCTCAATCATATGCCCAAAGAAGAAAATCTGGTTGGGTGAAAGTTGAGTTTACGGTTGATGCAAATGGCTTTGTTAAATCGCCGGAGATTATTGACTCTAAAGGTGGTGTCCAGTTTGAAAAAGAATCGATAGAAGCACTTAGCCAGTGGCGTTATGCACCTAAATTTGTTGATGGCAAGCCAACAGAAGCAAAGTCTACTGTCCAGCTTGAGTTCACTATAGGTTAATAGCTCAATCAGCTGGTTTTATACTAATCCCATTAGATATGTTTAGTTAACTCAGCCAATACACGCTCAACATGGCAATGCACAAGACAACAAAGCTAGTTTCAATCAGAAACTGGCTTTTTTGTAGCTGTTTTTTGCCTTGCTTTAAAATAGTAACGAGTTGGTTTTGTTTATAAATACGGCACGAGACTAATTCTGTCTGTGGATCAACAATTAATTGGAATCGGCATTTTTTACCATTATTAAGCAGCACGTCATGCATACTTTGTAGGCCAAAGTTGAATTTTCGTGACACGACTTTGCCGTTAATAAATACCCGCTCTAGTCCACACCAATTACTTGCTTGTAGCTCAATATTGTCTTGATTGAGATGGTAAGTAAACTTAATCATAATGCCGTCCTTATCACATGATACTCGCGAGCCCTGTGTACAATAAAAGCAGAGTAATGTGACATTTTCCAGCATATAAATATGAACAATTTACGAAATGTAGCTATCTAGTTGGCCAGCTTAATAATATTTATTTTTTACAGATTCGGTTGCAAAAATGGGTTTTATGTACACTCTAATATTAGCTATCTATGATGAATTAAGCGTGCCGGGAGTGGCACAATAAGCAATTAAGTTAGGGGTAAAAAAGCGACGACAAGCATAATTCAAACCGCAGCATTACGAGTAGTATATCTGGAGGGTTAATTAGATTTTGCTATCACGTTGATTGCTAAAATTAGTCATCGCTTCATCGAGATGGTCATCAGAATTTATCGAACGCAATAGGCATTTAATAGATCTTTCCAAGTAATAATACCGACAATGATGTTGTTTTCTAATACAGGTAAGCAGCCTATATCATTGTCTAGAATCATTTTAGTTGCTTGGTTAATATCGCAATGAGGGGCAATAGTGATCGGGTTGTGAGTCATGACTTGATGAACCCTTTTTTGCAGGGTTTCTGTGTCTCGAATGAGTTCAGCTGCAGTACCAATATTAGGACTAAGCGCCCGTAAAAAGTCCCGATGAGACAAGATGCCACTCAATTTCTCGTTATCAACCACGAGCAAATGGTGAAAGCTGACATTGTCGAAAATTTCTTTGGCAAGTACCAGCCGATCATCCATTTCTATGGTAACCACTCGAGTTGTCATGATGTCCGAGACACTGATACGGTTAGTCGTGCTATCTGATAATGTCTCTGTCAGCATTTCGGTAGAAGTTGTCATAAGCGATTCTCCACATATTTATTCTTTTATATCAGATAAATATCAGTGTAACAATCATTTAACGGCCAATGACAGTTGCTTACTCAGGTTAGTGCGCGATTTGCTCACGATGCAATTTTGTTTTCGGGTAAATGCCCCGCTAAATATTTTTGATATTTAATCGGTTTTAATTGATGGATATCGACTAACACTAAACCATCGATACAGTCACCAAACTCTGCATCAATACCAAAGTCTAAAAACTGAACGCCTTGGTTATCACACAGTTCACCATATTGCTTAAATAGTGTCGGTACTGATACAGCCATATTTGCAAGTGTCCGTTTGAGTATTTTAAAGTTTTCAGCATAGTCACTGCCATTAAATAGCTGGTGTAATTGATGCTGACGTTCGTCAGTGAATTGATATGAATTAAATGAGCGGGCTAAAACATCTTGAGTAGCAAATTGATGTTTATAAAAAAACACCAACATTTCTTTGGCTTGTACGGGTAAATTGTCGCTTAATGATACTGGACCAAAGAGGAAACGATACTGGGGATTGTTAATTAAAAATGCCCCAATACCTTGCCATAAATATTCTAAGCTACGACGCCCCCAATATTTAGGTTGCACAAAACTGCGTCCAAGCTCGAGTCCTTGGTCAAAATAGGGAGCAAACGCATCGTGGTATTCAAATAATGACTGACTATAGAGGCTATTTTTACCAATGGTTTCATGTAGCATTTTGGCACTGGCAAAACGGTAAGAGCCAACAATCTCTAACTCATCCTTGTCCCATAATACTAAATGGTAGTAATGATTATCATATTTGTCGGTATCACGTCGCTTACCTGTACCTTCGCCCACCGCTCTAAATGCAATTTCACGAAGCCTGCCAATCTCACGCATAATCGCACTGCTTTGACTATGCTTGTATAAATAGATTTGTTTGTTGTCTTGGGTCTGCCCCAGTAATTCACATTGTTGTAGCGCTTGTTGAAGCTCACTGCGTTTTTCTGGATGGGCAATGGCATTCTGAGTTATAAATAATGGGCTGCGATTTTTACCAATGCGGTATAAATGATTTTTAAGCAGTTTTACTTTGGTTTTAAGGGGGAAGTCTTGGCTGCCGACCACTTCCTTGGCAATTAATTGACCAATTCTCACCGGCATCACATGGTCCATCTGCTTAAACATTTCTTTAACCAGCAGCAAGGTGGCTAATGGTTTGTAGATCATTGATGCACCATAAAATGTGGCTGAGTTTTTTGCATCAACAAATATAGGTAAAAGCGGTGCATTACACGCGCGGGCCATTTTCAAAAAACCACTGTGCCAATGTAAGTCTGTTACGCCTGTAGGGCGCAAGCGTGATACTTCACCAGAGGGGAAAATTAACACCGCACCTTCGTTGTTAAGGTGATGATGGATTTCATTTAAGTGTTGTTTCGGCGTACCGCCAGTCATATTGCGTACTGGCAATAAAATTGAATGCAGTGGCTTAATGGCCATGAGTAATTCATTGGCAACGACTTTTATGTCTGGTCTAACTTGGCTAATTAATTTGATTAACGCTAATGCGTCTAACGAACCAATAGGGTGATTAGCATAGATCACCACACGACCTTCGATAGGAATATTTTCAATTTCGTTATTAGGGACACTGTAACTGAAATTTAAACATGCAAGAATTTGTTCAACAAAATCGACGCCGGATAAATGCGCGTGTTCATTGGCCATGTCGTTACACTGCTTTTCATGCAGTAAATAGCGCAACATTGCTCTTGTTGGCACGGCTAACCAAGGCTTGTTATGCACATTGGGCAGGTTTTTTTCTACTACATTATCGACAGAAAATATCATATTTTAGCCTTATTTATGCAACGTGTTGGGGCTGAGGCGTAATGATTAACTCGGTTTGTGAAGCGCCGAAATAAATCGTGTTGACAACTTTTGCTTGTAACGTTTGTTCATCCCACTTGAGCAACTCCACGTTACCCGTCAGGGTTTCAGCAATTAAGGTGCAATTTTCGACCCAGTCGCCATCATTGGCATAGGTGATAGTGCGATTATTGATAGTGTGCTGTGATAACTCTGGTTGATGGATATGACCACAGATAACCATGTCGACCTGTTGTTTAGCACAATAGCGAAGTACCGCATCTCGATACTGATTAATGGCTTGTTGGGCTTTATTGACCCGCAGCTTTATATAGCTGGCTAATGACCAATACGGATATCCTAAGCGGCTTCTAACACTGTGTAATTGGCGGTTTGACCAAAGTAAAACATCATATAAATGGTCACCTAATTTAGCGTAGATCCTGCTGACACAAACTTGGGCGTCAAATTGATCACCATGAAGAATTAAAAAGCGTTTGCCATTAATGGACTGATGGACATACTGTTTGGCGAGGGTAATGCCTCTAAAGTGACTGTCTGCGTAGCTTTTAAACGCTTCATCGTGATTACCGGGGATATAGATAACTTGAGTGCCATTACTGGCCAGTTCGAGTATTTTCTGGATGACGTTGTTATGACTTTCTGGCCAAAAGACCCGTTTTTTTAATGCCCAAATATCAATAATATCGCCCACCAGATACAAATATTGGCACTGGCTATGATTTAGAAAATGTAATAAAAATTCTGCTTTGCAATCTATGCTGCCTAAATGCACATCAGAAATCCACAGTGCATGAAAATGCTGGATTTTCCCAGACGTAGTTAAATGAGATAACGGTTGGCGTTGCTGGTTACTCTTATTGCTGTGGGAGTTCATCTGCCTTCACCCTAATACACAGATTGCGTCAGTGTTAACTTAGAGTAGGGCTGTTATTTGACGCTAAGGTGAACGATTTGTTGCAACTTGATTAAGCTTGCTGCTTAAGTTGGGTCATAAAAAAAGGAAATGCCTGAGGATTTCCTTGTACATCAGAGTAAAAATCACTCTTAATCAAGCATATTAATGATTGATATTAACGAGCCGCGTCGATAATCGCTTTAGCCATTTCATCTGCAACTGAGCCTGTGGTGCGATCTTCAGCATCAGCACGCTCAAAAATGGTCAGTAGCGTATTGTAAATCTGTTCTACTTTGGCGGTTGACGCTATAGCATCATAGTTTTTCTCGAACGACACATTGATAATACCGCCAGCGTTTATCACATAATCTGGCGCATACAAAATACCCATTTGCTTGAGTTTTTCACCATGGCGAACTTCAGCTAACTGGTTGTTGGCACAACCGGCAACTATGGTGGCCTTGAGTAATGGTAAGGTCGTATCGTTAAGTGTTGCACCTAATGCGCATGGCGCATATACATCAACATCTTGGGTATAGATATCTTGCGGTGCGACAAGAGTTGCACCAAATTCGCTAGCAACACGGTCAAGTGAAGCTTGATGAATGTCGGTTACAATCAGCTCAGCGCCTGCTTGGTGTAAATGCTTACACAAGTAGTAACCCACGTGACCGACTCCTTGCACTGACACTTTAATGCCTTGTAGGCTGTCGATACCTCGTTGATGTTTTATCGCAGCTTTAATACCAAGGTAAGTACCTAAGGCGGTCAGAGGTGATGGATCACCTGATTTACCTTCCAGACCTGCTACGAATTCAGTTTCACGATTGGCTATCATCATGTCTGACGTTGAAACACCAACATCTTCAGCTGAGTAGTATTTTCCGCCTAAACTGTTCACAAAGCGTCCGAATGCAAGAAATAACGCTTCGCGGTCGGTGGTTTTCGGATCGGCAATAATAACCGCTTTACCACCACCCATAGTAAGACCGGCCAATGCATTCTTATAAGTCATACCGCGAGAAAGGCGTAATACGTCTGTTAAAGCTTCATCATCCGATTGATAATTCCACATACGACAACCACCTACCGCTGGGCCGAGGTTAGTGTTGTGTACGGCAATGATGGCTTTTAAACCACTTTGCTTATCATGACAAAAGACCACCTGTTCGTGTTCATCGAACGAAACATGATTAAAAACTGCCACGTGACATCTCCGTTTACTAGCTTGTTAAAGTAAAGTTTTGGCACCTGATGCAATTGAGTACATAAGGTGCTAACGACTGCTTGTTATATTTATTGCAGCAAGATAGCATTTAGAGATACTCTCAACAAAGCATGATTTAGTTATTTTTGTGATTAGTGTGGCAATTTAGCTTGCCACTTTACGTAAACGTAAAGTATTTTGTGTTACGTAATTGTTTTTTGATTAAATCGCAGGTAAGTTTTTTGTTCTAATCTGCATTATAACAATAAGATAGGAAGTATTATGACTGAAGAAGTTGCAGAACAGGTTGCACAGCCAACACCAGAGCCAGAAGCATTAAGACAAGAATGGGTGCGAACTCAATTCCAAAAGGCGAATCGTTTTTTGGCTGAAAAAGGGGTGATCCCAAGCAAAGTCCTTGCTGACGAAAGTCGTTATCTTGCACCTTATTTAGCTATTTGGAAGATGGAATCGAAACAGCCTAAAAAACAGACCTTTTGGGTGATGTCGGGCGATTTACCGTCGGACTATGTTGATGTGAAAGTGGCCGCAACGGCGCGTGACGCGATTAGACATTTTTCGATGATGTGGCAACTTAAAGCGGAAAACTTGCATAAGTCAGGTGTTACCAAAGATGCTACCCAACTGAAATTTGCGCAGTTATTGGTGTCGCGTGCAGAAAGTCTATATAAAATGCATCAAGATGAAAAATTGTGGGCGTAACAGCCTGAGTCACCAAACTAACGTAACAAACACAAAAAAGGCACTGCTAGTGCCTTTTTTATTATTTTAGCTAAGCGAGGTTAATAACCATCACTCAGCTTAGTCGCTTTTACGCTATCGCTCAGACGCTTATTCGCAATCGTCTTCTGCTAAGTAGAATAATCCTTGATTGAGTAACCCCGTGATGACATCTAGCGCTGCCACATTGTCAGTGAATAAATGAGCCTCATTAGGGGTAATGCTCACTTGATTGGCCAAAAGTTGTAGCATGTCATTCGGCGCATCAGCAAAGGTGTACGCTTCACCGTTAATAAACAAACGTGGTAGGTTATCATTTTCTAAGCGCAAGACTTTTAGACCACCGATACGTTGAATAACCGCACCTTGTTCAATGGCTTCTAATACATCATCAGCCGTTAATGGCTCTTCGCCTTCACAAATATCCAGTTCAAAACGATTTTGACTGAGTAATTTACCTAACATAGTCTGGTAGCTGGCAGGATCTTGTGCCAACTGCGTCAATAAATCCATAATGCCTTGTTGATGAGTTTGGCTGATAAGGCCGGGTTCTGCTGGCTCGTCAGATGACGTGAAACGCTTCTGCCCCTGGTTGCTGTCAATTAACGCGTCAGCTAATTCAGTTAATAGCTCTTGCTGACTTGGGGCTCTAAATCCAATGGAATATGACATAGCCAGTGATAATGTTTCGCCGCAATGTGGGTATCCTGGTGGAATATAAAGTACATCACCTTTTTGTAAAATCACATCAATAATCGGCTCAAAATCGTCAACCAAAGGCGAGTTTGGATTATCGCCGCGGCGTTTATGTTGCCCTTTATCGCCCACTTTCCAACGACGTTCCCCATCACCTTGAATGATAAACACATCGTAATTGTCGATATGCGGGCCAACACCACCACCAGGTGTGGCAAATGATGCCATTAAGTCGTCAAAGCGCCAGTCTGGTAAAAATCGGAACGCTTCGACTAAAGCTTGCGAATCTGGGTACCAATGATTGACGGCTTGGACTAATAATTGCCAGTTGTCTTCACCAAATTGGTCGTAGTCTTCAAATGGACCTTGAACAACGTCCCAGTCATCACCTTTGGTCACCACAACACGTGACGATATTTCTTCTTCACAGGCAAGTCCAGCAAGTTCATCTGCTGCGATAGGGTCTTCAAAGTCGACAAAAGCCTGTTTGATCACAAGTGGTTTTTGTTGCCAATGCTGTTTAATAAAGGCTTGGGTATCAATATTTAATGTGTACATGGTTAATCTCAGATCGGATAATAAATAGGTGCAATATTCTGATTTAGCTTACTTAGCCCATCTCTTAATCTGAGTTGAGATTAGTGAGTCTTAATGAACAATAACGTATTTTCAGCAGAATAATAACAGGTATTTCATACAATAAAAAAGCGGCCACATATGCGACCGCTCATGTTATGCATAAAGCGTGTAAGACTATTTTAGCTCATCAACAAAGGCTTCTGCGCGGCCAATATAGTTTGCTGGAGTCATTTTTTTCAATTCAACTTTTACGTGTTCTGGTAATTCAAGACCATCAATAAATACTGCAAGTTGTGCCGCATCAATACGCTTACCACGTGTCAGTTCTTTTAGTTTCTCATACGGTTTTTCAATGCCGTAACGACGCATAACGGTTTGTACTGGTTCTGCCAGAACTTCCCAGTTTTTGTCTAATTCCGCTAAAAGTTGTGCTTCATTGACTTCTAACTTGCTAATGCCTTTTAAGGTCGCTTGATAAGCTATTAACGAGTGAGCCATACCTACGCCTAAGTTACGTAATACGGTTGAGTCAGTTAGGTCACGTTGCCATCTTGATACCGGTAATTTAGCCGCTAAGTGTTGCATTAGCGCGTTAGCGATACCTAAGTTACCTTCGGAGTTTTCAAAATCAATTGGATTGACTTTGTGCGGCATGGTTGATGAACCAATTTCGCCAGCGATAGTGCGCTGCTTAAAGTGGCCTAGTGCAACATAACCCCAAATATCACGATCAAAATCGATTAGGATGGTGTTGAAACGAGCAATGGCATCGAACAATTCAGCAATGTAATCATGCGGCTCAATTTGGGTGGTATACGCGTTCCAATTAATACCAAGACTGGTTACAAAACGTTGCGACAGCTCATGCCAGTTAACTTCAGGGTAGGCTGAAATGTGGGCATTATAGTTACCCACAGCACCGTTAATTTTACCCATGATTTCAACAGCGTTGATTTGGTTTAATTGACGGTCTAAACGCACAGCAACGTTAGCCATTTCTTTACCAAGTGTTGATGGCGATGCTGGCTGGCCGTGGGTTCGCGACATTAGCGGTACGCTTTTATTGTCATGCGCTAATTTTTTGATTGCATCAATAATTTGCTGACACTGTGGTACTAATACTTGCTCGCGCGCTTCTTTTAACATTAAGCCATGAGATAAGTTGTTGATGTCTTCAGAAGTACAGGCAAAGTGCACAAATTCATCGATAGCAACTAGCTCGGCGTTGTCGGCAATTTGCTCTTTAATGAAATACTCAACCGCTTTTACATCGTGATTAGTGGTGCTTTCAATCGCCTTAATACGCAGGGCGTCTTGTTCGCTAAAATTGTCTTTGATGCTGTCTAACAAGGCGAGGGCGGTTTCGCTAAAAGGGGGAACTTCTTCAATCTCTGGGCAGCTAGATAATAGCTTTAACCAATTGATTTCAACTTGAACACGGTACTTAGTAAGACCGAACTCGCTGAAAATCCCTCGTAATGAGGCGGTTTTGCTACCATAACGACCGTCTATCGGAGAGATAGCAGTTAGTGCGGAAAGATCCATTTGAAGCTCCTTGATGAACTTAGTTGTAGGGTGATTCGATTAATTGTTATTTTGGCTTTGTTTTGCTGTGTCAAATATTGCCTTGCGAGCAAACACCAGGTGGCGGCGTTTGCCACCTAATTGACGCCATAATACTGCACTGCGCATTGCTGCAAGCAGCAATGCACGAATTTTATGTTGCACCTGAGGTTGCTTTAGGCAATCGGGATTACCCGATATTTGTAATTTAGGCCCTAATTCGCTGATGACATCACTATATATACTGGCAAAATTGGCCAGGACTTGTTCATCGGTAATGGCAAAGTGTGCTAATTGGCGATGCACTTGATTGATGCGCTCAGCAAGCATGCCCAAACCATTTGGTGAGCGTGCAAGCTTTCGTTCCAGGGTTAACACGCCAACAAGGTAACGAGTGGTTTCGACATCTTTGTTGCTGCCATCCCCAAGCTGATTTTGGATCAATTGGTAACCATTATCTAAAATGGTTTTATCCTGATACACATCTGCCGTGGATTCTGGTTCGGTGACTAAAATAGTGTTAAGAGTTGCCGCTAAGGCGTCTTTGTCACTTTCACCGTGGCGGGCTAAATACTGCACTTGACCGATAGCTTGTAAAATACCGGCAAAAGCCATAGTGCGTTCAAACAAGATGTTGTCTGGAGTTTGGCTCACGGATTATCCTCGGATTAAGGTATCGATTATGCCGCCACCTAAACAGATGTCACCATCATAAAATACTGCTGATTGCCCTGGGGTCACTGCGGCAACGGGTTCATCAAACATCACGGTAATGTTTTCGGCGTCATCATAAGAGAGTGTGCAGCCGACATCACGTTGACGATAACGTGTTTTAACCGTGATATGGCAATGATTGGCGGGACCTTTTCGATCGACCCAATGCAGTTGATTAACTGTCATGCCGTTGGACATCAGGCGAGGGTGGTTGCCCCCTTGCGCTACAATCAACACATTACGGACTAAATCTTTTTCAACCACATACCATGGGTCTTCATTACTGTTTTTAAGTCCACCAATGCCAAGGCCTTTGCGTTGTCCAAGCGTGTGGTACATCAAACCTTGGTGAGTTCCAATGACTTCGCCTTCAGAGGTTTCAATATCACCAGGCTGTGCAGGTAAATAGGTGGCTAAAAAGTCGGTAAATTTGCGTTCACCGATAAAGCATATGCCAGTGCTGTCTTTTTTGTCGTGAGTAATTAATCCCAGTTTTTGGGCTATTTCGCGAACTTGATGTTTTTCAAGTTCACCAACCGGGAATAAGCTGCGACTGACTTGTTCATGACTTAAGGTGTATAAAAAATAGCTCTGATCTTTATTACCATCAACACCGCGGAGCATTTCAACGCTGCCATCACTGTTGTCTCGACGGCGGACATAATGGCCCATGGCGATGTAATCGGCGTCTAAAATGTCGTCGGCAAACTCAAGAAAGGCTTTAAATTTGATTTCTTTATTGCACATAATGTCAGGATTCGGTGTGCGGCCCGCTTTGTATTCTGCTAAAAAGTATTCAAATACATTGTCCCAGTATTCAGCAGCAAAATTAACGGTATGCATTTTAATCCCGAGCTTGTCACATACCGATTGAGCATCTTTTAAATCATCGGCCGCTGCGCAATATTCATCAGTGTCGTCTTCTTCCCAGTTTTTCATAAACAGACCTTCAACCTCGTAGCCTTGCTGCATTAACAAGTAAGCTGATACTGAAGAGTCTACACCGCCGGACATACCGACAATGACTTTTTTACCGTTTGATGCTGGGTTGATTGATGTCATAAATCCTAAAAACCTTGAAGATAGATAGTGTGTATATGGTGCCGCAATGCCAATGTTTCAAGGCAATTGCACTCGATTTTTGTTGGTCGAGATGTTGGATATTGTTGCTTGCACGTATTGAACCGATTGATTCCGATAATGCTGAGTAAACATGACATTTGTGCGGCGCATATTCTATCACGCATTCGCTTAATGGGCTATCTTGAGGTGCAGGCAAATTGCCTGACACCAGTCATTAAAAGTAATCGACATTCAGCAGTGACAGAGGGGTGTGCTGTGATGGGGGGGGTTTATCGGCTTGCAGCACAAAGTCTGCAATACTTTTTACCACTAGCGGGCTACGAAGCTGGCTGCCAAGGGCAATGATTTCAGCTAGGCTTAGCCAATGCGTGGTTGTAATGGCACTGTCCAGAGGAAGCGCTTGGCGTTGTTCAGACAGTTCGATACAAAATGTATAGCGCACAAAGGCTAACTCGTCCGAGGCACTAAATTGGTAGATGCCGACAATGGCTTGAGGTGATAACGCGAGTCCGGTTTCCTCGACTATTTCACGAGCACATGCCTCAATTATCGATTCATTTGCCTCTAAATGCCCAGCCGGTTGATTAAATTTAATGGCACCGTTAATGCGTTCTTCAACCAATAAAAATTTACCTTGGCAGTGGATCACGCAAGCGACAGTGGTATTAGGTTTATAACGTTCAGTCATCTTGTCCTCTTGTATACAGTGTCTGCCAGCGATTACTTTGCTGTGTTGATCAGTTTATATTCACCATTTGGTAAATCATCTAGACACCATTGGCCTATTTTATAACGGATTAGTCTTAAGGTTGGATGGCCGACATGTGCCGTCATGCGCCTTACTTGGCGATTTCGACCTTCACAAATCTGTACTTCTAGCCAGCTTGTTGGAATGGCTTTGCGCTCACGCACTGGTGGGTTTCTGGGCCAAACCGCGGGTGAGTCCATCAGACTGACTTTTGCAGGTAAGGTCATACCATCTTTTAATTCTACGCCATTACAAAGCGCGTTAATGGTGTCAATTGACGGCTCACCTTCAACTTGGACCCAATAGGTTTTGAAGGTTTTTTTAGCTGGATGAGTCAACTTTGCCTGCAATTGCCCGTCGTTGGTGAGTAACAGTAAACCTTCACTGTCACGGTCTAAACGCCCGGCAGCATAAACATCTGCAACTGGAATAAAGTCTTTTAATGTTTGCCGGCCTGCTTCATCGGTAAATTGGCACAACACATCAAAAGGTTTATTAAATAACACAATGAGTGGATTTTCAGGTCGAGGTTTTTGCGGCGGACGCGATTTCACCCTGCTGCTATTGCCAGCTTTTGTCGACATGTCAGCTTTGTAGGGAGATGTTTTTTTGAATGGACTCAATTTACCGATTTTTGCCATAAAGGTATGGTTAACATCCTTTGCTAATACGAGTGAGTGATAAGTAAGCGAATATAAATCAATTTATGTTAGTTTACTGCGTATTCGCCCTTAGTGGAATTTGAAAATTATTAAGAATGATCTATGATGTCCGCCTAAAAATTGTGATCTGTGCCTAATTTATCATTCTGAGCTGGCGAATTTAACCGTCAAATCTCAGAGGTTTGAGAACAAAATATAATAAAAAATGGGATAGGGGATTTCACATACTTGGCTGATAACAAGTGGACCTAGATCGCAGATCTTGGCTTACTTATGCGAGTGTTATCCATCAAAGCCCGTCAAATGCTTACGCAATTTATTCTAATAAATTATTAATTTACAATAATGTAGGAAATAAAATGAAAGATAACACTCCAACGATCATATACACAGAAACTGATGAAGCGCCGGCACTTGCTACGCTATCATTATTGCCTATTATCCGTACTTTCACTGACGCTGCAGGTGTGAAAGTTGAAACGCGTGATATTTCTTTGTCGGGTCGTGTTATTGCTAACTTCCCTGAAAAATTAACCGCAGAGCAAAAAATTGCCGATGCGTTAACAGAATTAGGTGAATTGGCTAACAAGCCAGAAGCCAACATCATTAAGTTACCTAACATCAGTGCGTCAGTGCCTCAGTTAAAAGCATGTATTGCTGAACTTCAAGCAAAAGGCTATGACATTCCTAATTATACTGATGAACCTAAAAATGACGCTGAAGTTGAAGCGCAGTCACGTTACGACAAAATTAAAGGCAGTGCAGTAAACCCAGTATTACGTGAAGGTAACTCTGACCGTCGTGCACCAACCTCAGTGAAAAACTACGCCAAGAAAAACCCTCATTCAATGGGTAAATGGGCCAGTGATTCTAAGTCTCACGTTGCTCATATGAGCGAAGGTGACTTCTACGGTAGCGAACAGTCTGTAACCTTAGCAACAGCAGATAAAGTCAATATCGTATTGACTCAGCAAGACGGTAAAGACGTTGTTCTGAAAAGTGGTTTAGCACTATTGGCTGACGAAGTGATTGATTCTTCAGTGATGAGTAAAAAAGCCCTTGTAGAATTTTATACTCGTGAAATTGAAGCGGCAAAATCTGAAGATATATTATTATCTTTACACCTTAAAGCCACCATGATGAAAGTGTCTGACCCAATATTATTCGGTTTGGCAGTGAAAGTGTTCTTTAAAGATGTATTTGATAAGCATGGCGCATTATTTGCTGAGCTCGGCGTAGATGTAAACAATGGTTTTGGTGATGTCTATGCCAAAATCAGTACTTTACCAGAAGCTAAGCGCAACGAAATTGAAGCTGATATTGCTGCTGTTTATGCTGCTCGTCCAGCACTTGCAATGGTAGATTCAGACAAAGGTATCACCAACTTACACGTACCAAGCGACATCATTATTGATGCTTCAATGCCAGCAGCGATTCGCTCTTCTGGTAAAATGTGGGGCCCAGATGGCCAGTTGCAAGACACCAAAGCAATGATCCCAGATCGTAGTTACGCCGGTGTTTATCAAGAAACTATTTCGTTCTGTAAAAAGCACGGTGCATTTGACCCGACCACTATGGGCAGCGTGCCTAACGTGGGCTTAATGGCTCAAAAAGCAGAAGAATACGGTAGCCATGATAAAACGTTTGAAATTAAAGCAGCAGGTACGGTTAATGTAATTAATCAAGCTGGCGATGTATTAATGAGTCATAACGTTGAAGCTGGCGATATTTACCGTATGTGCCAAGTTAAAGATGCGCCTATTCGCGACTGGGTTAAGCTAGCCGTTAAGCGCTCGCGTTTAAGCAACACACCTGCAGTATTCTGGTTGGACAGCAATCGTGCTCACGATGCTGAGTTAATTAAGAAAGTGACTGTATATCTTGCCGAGCAAGATACCGCTGGTTTAGACATCCAAATCATGACCCCAGAAGATGCGACTCGTTTTACTTTAGAGCGCATTATTAAAGGTGAAGATACTATTTCTGTAACGGGTAACGTATTACGTGACTACTTAACAGACTTATTCCCAATTCTTGAGCTGGGTACCAGTGCAAAAATGTTGTCTATCGTTCCATTGATGAGTGGCGGTGGCTTATTTGAAACAGGTGCCGGTGGTTCAGCGCCTAAGCACGTGCAACAAGTCGAAAAAGAAGGTCACTTACGTTGGGATTCATTAGGTGAGTTTTTGGCACTAGCGGCTTCTTTAGAGCACTTAAGCCAAACAACAAACAATGCTAAAGCGCAAGTGCTAGCAGATACCTTAGATGTGGCTATTGGCGTGTTCCTTGACACCAATAAATCACCTTCTCGTCGCGTAGGCGAACTCGATAACCGTGGTAGTCACTTCTACCTAGCGATGTATTGGGCACAAGCATTAACAGAGCAAACTGAGGATGCAGAGCTGGCAGCGCATTTTGCTCCACTCGCCCAATCATTGGCTATAAATGAAACGGTTATCCTTGCTGAGTTGAATGGTTCACAAGGTCCTGCAGTTGATTTAGGTGGTTATTACCGTTTAGATGCAACTAAAGCCGAACACGCCATGCGTCCTAGTGCAACATTAAACCAATTTGTTATTGGTTAAGGGCATAACCGCTCACTAAACGTGATTTTTGTTTAATGAATCCATCTTGGTATCAAGGTGTTAAATTGATAAATTTGACGTTTTTTAGATAATAAAAAAAGACAGGGATTAAAATCCCTGTCTTTTTGTTTTATAGTCTCACCAATTAAATTGTTGGCGAGATGGCTGAAGCATGCATTCCTTTAGGGCCTTCTTCAACTTCGAAGCATACAGGTTGACCTGCTTTTAAGGTACGATAACCTTCCATTTCGATAGTTGAATAGTGCGCAAATACATCTTCACCACCCTGATCAGGGCAAATAAACCCGAATCCTTTGGCGTTGTTGAACCATTTAACAGTTCCGTTTGCCATACTTCCACTTCCTTCTGTTGTCTACTTACCAGTAAGATAGTAAAACTTATTATCCAGCGGTCTAGTATTCGCCGCCTAGCAAACAGAATGAAATTTGTACGAAAAGAAGTCAAGAGCTAATTAACAAAAAGGCAACATTTAATTAATTTAACAATATCAAGTGGTCGGGAACCAAACGAGAGGCTAGTATTAAACAATGGCTAAATTAGGCAACGTAGAACATATTGCGGAAAAGGTTGAATCTGAACTACAACCGCCCAATATGTATAAAGTGGTGTTAAATAATGATGATTACACCCCAATGGATTTTGTGGTAGAAGTATTACAACGATTCTTTGAGAAAAATGAACAGCAAGCTGTTGATATAATGTTAGCTATTCATAATCAAGGTAAAGGATTGTGTGGTGTATTTCCATTTGGAATAGCAGAAACAAAAGTTTTTCAAGTAAATCAGTTTGCAAGAGAAAACCAACATCCGTTACTGTGTACGTTAGAGAAAGCATAATATCGATTTCTCATAGTCTGTGGTTAAATTTAAGAGGTGCTTATGCTGAACAAAGACCTGGAAGTCACCTTGAACCTAGCGTTTCAGCAAGCTAGAGATTCACGTCATGAATACATGACGGTAGAACATTTATTATTAGCGCTGATCGACAATCCCTCTGCCTACGAAGCATTAATTGCTTGTGGTGCGGATGTGAATCGTTTACGTGAAGAAGTGGCTAATTTCATTCAACAAACCACGCCGATTATTGCTGAATCGACTGAAGAACGTGAAACTCAACCCACCTTGGGATTTCAACGTGTTCTGCAGCGTGCGGTGTTCCATGTGCAATCATCTGGTCGCAACGAAGTCTCCGGTGCCAATGTGCTGGTGGCTATTTTTAGTGAGCAAGAATCACAAGCGGTTTATTTGCTGCGCCGCTGTGATATTACTCGCCTAGATGTAGTGAATTTTATTTCTCATGGCATGGCTAAAGAAGATGATTCTGGTGAATCACCAGATCAAGAACGTGTTGAAGACCAATCTGAAACTGCCGAAGATCGCAGCATGTTGGCGCAATTTGCCGCCAATTTAAACCAACTTGCGCAAGACGGTATTATCGATCCACTTATTGGGCGTGATGCTGAAATTGAGCGTGCAATTCAAACCCTGTGTCGTCGCCGTAAGAATAATCCCTTGCTTGTGGGTGAAGCTGGTGTCGGTAAGACGGCTATTGCAGAAGGTTTGGCTTATCGGATTGTCAATAAACAAGTGCCAGATGTGATGGCTAATGCCACCGTGTACTCGCTAGATTTAGGCTCGTTATTAGCGGGCACTAAATATCGTGGTGATTTTGAAAAGCGTTTTAAAAGCTTGTTGAAAGAATTGGCTGCAGATGAACATGCGATTTTATTTATTGATGAAATCCATACCATTATTGGTGCTGGCGCCGCTTCTGGTGGTGTCATGGATGCCTCTAACTTACTCAAGCCATTATTGTCTAGTGGTAAGTTACGCTGCATGGGATCGACTACATTCCAAGAGTATCAAAGTATTTTTGAGAAAGACCGCGCTTTAGCTCGTCGCTTCCAAAAAATTGATATCAATGAGCCTTCTGTGGCCGAAACCACCAAAATATTGATGGGGCTTAAATCCAAGTACGAAGAATACCATGGTGTGCGTTATACCCAAGCTGCTATCAGCAGTGCGGCTATTTTGTCGGCGAAACACATCAACGATCGTCATTTACCTGACAAAGCGATTGATGTGATTGATGAAGCCGGTGCTCGTATGGTGATGATGCCGCAAAGCAAACGTAAAAAGACCATTGGCCAAGCTGAAATTGAAGCCATCATTGCTAAGTTAGCCCGTATTCCTGAGAAGTCGGTATCGTCGACTGACAAGGATATGCTGCGCAACCTTGAACGTAACCTTAAGATGGTTGTATTTGGTCAAGACAAAGCGATTGAGAGCCTCAGCGCTGCCATACGCTTATCGCGCAGTGGTTTAGGTTCAGAGAAAAAGCCAGTAGGAAGCTTTATGTTTGCAGGCCCAACAGGGGTAGGTAAAACAGAAGTGACCAATCAATTGGCCAATTGTCTTAACCTTAAACTGATCCGCTTTGATATGTCTGAGTACATGGAACGTCATACCGTGTCACGCTTAATCGGTGCGCCTCCTGGCTACGTTGGTTATGATCAAGGTGGCATGCTCACCGACGCTGTGATTAAAAATCCGCATTGTGTGGTGTTGCTTGATGAGATTGAAAAGGCACACCCTGATGTATTCAATTTACTATTGCAAGTCATGGATCACGGGACATTGACCGACAACAACGGTCGCAAAGCTGATTTTAGAAATGTCACCTTAGTGATGACCACCAATGCTGGCGTACAAGAAACTATTCGTAAATCGATTGGTTTTAGACAGCAAGATCATACCCAAGATGCGTTAGCTGAAATCAATAAGATGTTTTCACCTGAGTTCCGTAACCGTTTAGATTCAATCGTCTGGTTTAACCATTTAGACATGACAGTTATTGCCAAAGTGGTGGATAAGTTCTTAGTGGAATTGCAGGCTCAGCTAGATGATAAACGTGTCACCCTGGATGTCAGTGATGAAGCGCGAACCTTGCTGGCTGAGAAGGGCTATGATAAATCAATGGGTGCGCGCCCAATGTCACGTGTGGTGACAGAATTGATTAAACGTCCGTTAGCCGATGAAATCTTGTTCGGTGTGCTTGAACGAGGTGGTATTGCGCATATTGACGTCAAAGATGGTGAGATCAACATCGATTGCGAGTCATTGGAAAAAGTCTCGTAATAATCAATTTGATTTACAATATGCTATTAAAAAAGATGACCCATGGGTCATCTTTTTTTATGCGTGTTAATTGCGCCTATTACCGTTGCTTCAATAATCAGTCATCAAGGTAAAGCATTTCTTACTGTTCAATTCAATGGGTATTGATAACAAAATGGGTATCCCCTTTTAAATCAATAAACATAGCAGTGGATCGTATAAGGTGCTTCTGCAAAACGGATTACAACCATCGCGATGCTTGGTTGAATGTCTGATAAAAGGGTTACCCATTACGTTGAACATTCGTCTTGTTTGATGCGTGTTGCGTTACGTTGAATACACTGTATTTATGCAGTTTGGTATAACAACAAAAAAACCGACAGGCAGTCGGTTTTTACATTGTTGAGGCTAGCGATTAACGTGCGCGGAAGACGATACGACCTTTAGATAAGTCATAAGGTGTCAACTGTACAGTGACTTTGTCACCCGTTAAAATACGGATGTAGTTTTTGCGCATTTTGCCAGAGATGTGGGCTATCACCACATGTCCATTTTCAAGCTCTACGCGGAACATTGTATTTGGCAAGGTCTCAAGGATAGTGCCCTGCATTTCAATGTTGTCTTCTTTCGCCATTAATTAGTTATCCCATTAGCCTTCAAATATGAAAAAATCGGGCGTATCATGCCCCAAAAACGCCGAACTGTAAAGGCCGTTAACAAGAAAGAGGCGTAAGATTTTCGCCAACTTGCCAACCAAGAGCCGTTAAAATTTGATATGGGCGATATTGGCGTTTGTAACTCATTTTTCTATTTTGATCAATTTGATAGCCCAAATACAAATATCGTTTACCTAATGACTTAGCCAATTGGCATTGAATTAAAATCATCAACGAACCCAGTGATCGTTCTGCGTAGTCTGGGTCGAAATAGCTGTATATGGCCGAGAAACTTTGCGCCATCTCATCGGTCACTGCCACGCCAATTAATTGGTCTTTATCAAACAGTTCAATAAACATTGGCGGTAACCAATCTGATAGTAAAAAATCATCATATTGAGCTTGTGATGCCGGGTACATAGGGCCATCGCTATGGCGTTCATTGATATAGCGTTGGTATAAGTCATAGTGCTCTGGCCGTGATGTATGACTGATCTTCCAATGCAAGTCTCGGTTGTTTTTTAAGGTTCTTTTTTGGCGTTTGGACAACACAAAATCATTCACATTCAGTCGAATAGATTGGCAAGATTGGCAACTCGGGCAGCGTGGTTTATAAATTGCGTTACCGTTGCGACGAAACCCCATCGCAAGAAGTTGTTCAAACAGTGATGGGTCTATTTGTGGTTCTTGGATCACCAATAATTGCTCTTTATTGCCTTCAATATAGTTGCAATCAAAAGGTTGGCTTATGCCGACACTAACCGATTTAGAATTCAATAAACACCTCTTGTTTGATCCATATGGATGCTGACTTTGTTTGATCTCGGCCGCAGTGAAGTATGGATAAAAACTCACTTCTTGGTATCGCCTTAGCCCCAAGACTTAATAAATGTGGATTCATTACTTGCGCGTCAATTAGTTGAAAATCATGTTTCACCAAGTGTTGATTTAGTATAGCAAATGCAGCTTTTGATGCATTAGTTTGCCGATGAAACATCGATTCACCGCAAAAAACATTGCCCACTGGAATACCGTAAAGCCCGCCCACTAAATCGTCGCCATCCCAGACTTCAACAGAATGCGCAAGACCTTGCAGATGAAGTTCATAATAAGCCATTTGGATTTCGGCAGAAATCCACGTGCCATCCTGTGAACTTCGTGGCTGAGCGCAACCGGCTAAGACATCTAAAAAGGCATGATTGATAGTGTATCGCCAGGTGGATTTTTTAAGAAACTTAATCAAGCTTTTGCTGCCAAATGGATGACGAGGTTCAAATACCGCTCGAGGATCTGGTGACCACCATAAAATGGGATCACTGACATTAAACCAAGGGAAAATACCTTGATAATAGGCTTCTGCTAAGCGCTCTGGACGTAAATCTCCCCCAATGGCTAATAAGCCATTGGGATCGATAAGCGCCAGCTCTGGTGGCGGGAAGTCGATGGATTGATTTAAATAAGACAGTGAGTTCAAAATGAGTATATTATTTGCCATACCTTATCGTTAACTTAGCGGATATTGATCATGTTTAAAATCATAACTGTCAATGTGAAGAGTATTTTTGCAGTTTTACTGACTATGTGCTTGTTTTGTGGTCAAAGCCAAGCTGCTTATGAGCGAAATCAAGCCGTACCCGTGGAAAAAGTCATCTATGGTCAGATTGAATCGGTCAAAAACATCACTGAAAAACAGCTCGTTGAAGACAGCCATAGCGGCTGGAAAACTTTTGGTGGCGCCTTAGTCGGTGGAGTTATAGGGCATCAGTTCGGTGGCGGTTCAGGCCAAGATGTTGCTACCGTTTTAGGGGCATTAATTGGTGGCGGCATAGGCAGTCAGCATGGAAACCAACAGTATTATCTTGAAACTAAATTAGTTGAACTCATGATAAAACAAGAAGACGGAAGCCAAGTTATGGTGATCCAAGATGCAGATCCGGGGATGCGTTTTGCTGCCGGTGATGAAGTGAGAGTGGTTTATTTAAGCGGTTATGTCAGGGTTGATTTGGCGATGTGATGACATACGCAATAAAACAAAAAGGAGCCTAGGCTCCTTTTGTGTATTACAAGGGCAAAATCCATTTGCAACAGTACATTGGCTACTTTGCTAAAGGTGATTAAAACCCACGAGGTAATGTTTGCTTACCTGAAGTGTGCTCGAGCTTTTGACGCCATAACTGCTTAGGCGTTAAACCGCCTGAAGTTATTTGAGCTTGGCGATTGGGTGATTTTTTTGCTGCCGCATTGTTGATTGGCTTGGCTGCAGGTTTAGCGATAGGTTTGTGCATCTCTGCCGCAGGCTGTTTATTTGTCGTCGAGGCAGTAAGTTGTGCAAGCATTGTTTCAAGTTCGCTAAAGCGCACAGATTTCTGGCCGTCAATTTTGTACCAACTGCCAGCTTGCTCAATTGATACTGTGTTACCAGATTGTCGTTCTAGTGCCGTTTGTAGTTGGCTGATGACCTCTTCTTTAGTCAATGTTGTCATAGTAAATAACCTATTGGTTGTCATGTTAAATTAAGGTTGTCACTAATTTTAAAGTGTTAATGCATCAAAAGTCCAATTGAGCTATAAATTGGCGGATTTTCCATCTGAAAGTTGATTTTATCAGCGAGTAGAGTGATATTTTCTGCATCATTAGGTTTCGATTTAATCTGGATTTAATATTGATTGAATTTGACAATCGACTGTACTTATTGGCGGCTCAAGCCTAATTTATTTGGTGGTTATTTTTGTTTTTTAAATTAATTTTTAGCTTGGATATTCTTCGCGAGAGCGACAGTATTCGGTTAAACTGATGATATCGCCATGGTGTACAGTATGGATCGCTATCGTCTGAGTGAATATCGGTTAAGTCCGCATGGTTTATACGAATAAGTTTATATCTTTGTTGCTTAAGATTAGTTAATTTCTAGGGGTTTTATGTCCACACATCATCAGACATCAGTTGTTTCTCGCCAAGCATTAGCGTCTTATCTTGATAGTTTTTTAAATGTTTCTGCCTTTAAAGACTATGCACCAAATGGGTTACAGGTCGAAGGCAAATCGGATATTCGCACCATTGTCACCGGTGTCACTGCATGCCAAGCATTAATTGATGCGGCGATAAAGGTCAACGCTGATGCTATTTTGGTTCATCATGGTTTTTTTTGGAAAAATGAGCCCGAAGTTATCACCGGCATGAAATATCGACGGATCAAGGCCTTAATAGAAAATGATATCAGTTTATTTGGTTATCACTTACCGTTAGATGCTCATCATGGTGTTGGTAACAATGCTCAGTTAGCCCAACAGTTAGGCATTATTAGCCCAAGAGTTTATGAGCAGGTAGCTCAAGATTTATTATGGCATGGTCATTTGGAACACCCAATGACGGTTGCAGAGTTTAGCGAGTTACTTAATACAGTATTAAACCGTAAACCTTTGCACATAGGGGATGAAACGAAAATGATTTCGACCTTGGCTTGGTGTACTGGCGGCGCGCAAGACTATATTGATCAAGCTGCACAAATGGGCGTTGATGCGTTTATTAGCGGCGAAGTATCAGAGCGCACATTTCACACCGCAATCGAGCAAGGTTTACATTATTTTGCTGCTGGTCACCATGCGACTGAGTTATTTGGCATTCAAGCGTTAGGCAATCACTTAGCGGAAAAATACAATATAGAGCATCATTTTATTGATATTGTAAATCCGGTATAGCTGGATTAATAACTTGGCGCTTAGCGGTGTTGACTGTGCTCTGCATGGTTTTAAAGACTTTGCTATCGTGTAGATAACAAATGGTTGTAGCGACGCTCTGGCAAGGTTACTGGGTCATTGATGTTGAATGTGGCCGGTATCATTGATGATAGAGCGTGTGCGGGTGATATTGCTTTCTTTGAGATTGAGTAAATGACCGAGTATTTTTTACAAGCCTTTATTTATTTAACCGCTGCCGTTATCGCCGTCCCTTTAGCAAATAAATTGGGATTGGGTTCGGTACTCGGATACCTCATTGCTGGGGTTGTTATTGGACCTATTATTGGTTTAGTGGGCAGTGAAACCAACACTATCCAACATTTTGCTGAATTTGGTGTTGTGATGATGCTATTTTTGGTTGGCTTAGAACTTGAACCAAAAATGTTGTGGGCGATGCGAAATCGTTTACTCGGACTGGGTGGTCTGCAAGTTGTGGGTTCGGTTGTGGCGGTTATGGCCTGTGCTATTTATGCTGGCTATCAATTGAGTATTGCATTAACTATCGGGTTAATTTTTTCTCTGTCTTCTACCGCAATTGTATTACAAACGTTATCTGAAAAACGTCTCAATAAGACTCATGCAGGTAAAAATGCCTTTTCGGTATTGTTGTTTCAAGATATTGCCGTTATTCCCATGTTGGCCTTTATTCCGTTATTGGCTTTACCTGAATTAGTTGAGCAAGCCCAAGCTGCTGTAAGCAGTATGAGTGAACAACACGAGCAGCTAAGTTTAGTGGCATCTCTACCTGGGTGGGCGTATGCGATTGTATTGTTGTTAGCCATTAGTGTCGTGGTGTTGGGCGGCCATTATTTAAGCCGACCTTTATTTAAAATCGTTGCTGAGTCTGGTGCGCGTGAAATATCAACCGCTGCAGCACTTATGTTAGTGATAGGCATTGCCGCATTAATGAGTTTGGTGGGGATCTCGCCTGCATTAGGTACCTTTTTAGCGGGCGTGGTGCTGGCAAACAGTGAGTTTAAGCATGAGCTTGAAGCAAATATAGGTCCGTTTAAAGGCTTGTTGTTAGGCTTGTTTTTTATCACCGTGGGTGCCGGGATAGATTTTTCGGTGTTGTTTGCTGATTTTGCTGAAATCATTGCCATCACCTTAAGTGTGATGTTGATAAAAGCGATGGTGTTGTACGTGCTAGCGTTGATTTTCAGGATTAAAGGCAGCGATCGTTGGTTATTTACCTTATGTCTAGCTCAAGCGGGTGAGTTTGGCTTTGTATTGCTAAATTTTAGTGTGCAACAACATGTTATTCCAACTGACTTAGCTCAGACCTTGTCTATCGTAGTAGCACTATCGATGTTTTTAACCCCTGGACTATTCATTTTATTTGATAAAGTCATTTACCCGCGCTTTCAAGTGAAAACTAATCAACGTGAGCAAGATAATATCGATGATGAGGGCACTGTGATTATTGCGGGTATTGGCCGTTTTGGCCAAGTGGTCAATCGCTTTTTAATATCAAATAATATTAAAACTGTCGTGCTCGATTATCAGGTATCGCAAGTGGACACTATTAGGCGTATTAATACCAAAGCCTATTATGGTGACGCCACTCGACCTGACTTATTAAAAACAGCAGGTATAGAACAAGCATCGCTTTTTGTGGTGGCTATCGATAATCGCGAAAGCAGCGTCGAATTAGTCAAATATTTGCATCAAACTTACCCAAAACTGAAAATTGTCGCCAGAGCCTTCGATCGAGGCCATGGTCATTTGTTAAAAGATGCCGGGGCTGACATCGTCGAATCAGAAACTCATCATTCAGCACTTGAACTGAGCGTGTCCTCGTTACAGTTACTTGGTAACAGTGAAGAATATGTTTTAAGACGAAAGGCAACCTATAAGCGGGTTGAAAAAGAAGCCTCAAAACGTTTGTATGATTTTTGGTTGAAAGAATCAGCAGGTGAACGCTATAGTAATGATTTTATTAAACTTTTTATGTTGTATGAAGAGCGATTGAAACAAGCGATGGATGAAGATAATGCCGCTCATCATGCTGATGTTGATCTTCAGCATGCTATTAAGCTAACTCAAAAATCTGACGGTGATGTTAGCGTTAATGATTAATGGATGATTTTATTATTGTCGATGAACCTGCTAACTAGCTGCAATGGCTTTGATAATTAATAATTGCTTATTGATTTGATGAACGTGCAAACTAAAAAAAAGACCGCCGCAGCGGTCTTTTTTATGAAGTTAAGTGTTATTTAACTCGCATACCTGGCTGCGCACCTTCATGAGGTTCAAGTATAAATAAATCTTTACCACCTGGGCCAGCCGCTAATACCATACCTTCTGAATCACCAAACTTCATCGTGCGCGGGGCAAGGTTTGCCACCATTACGGTGAGTTTACCCACTAAGTCTTCAGGCGCATAAGCCGATTTTATACCCGCAAATACTTGCTTAGTTTCGCCGCCTAAATCTAATTCTAGACGCAGTAGTTTATTGGCTTTCTCGATATGTTCCGCTTTGCTGATACGAGCAATTCGTAAGTCAATTTTTGCAAAATCTTCAAAGCTTATTTCTGGGCTGATAGGATCTTGCTCTAATTGATTAACGGCTTGTGTCGGCGCATCGGTGTTAGGTGCGTCCGTATTAGTGGCTTGCAAGTTTTCTTTAGAGGCATCGATGATAGCCTCAATGCTCTTAGGTTCGATACGTTGCATTAAGGCTTTAAATGGTGCAATTTCATGGCCTGATAAATCTTGGGCCAAATTATCCCATGTTAAGGTTAACTGTAAAAATCCTTCAACATTTTCGGCAAGCTTAGGTAATACAGGCTTAAGATAAGTTACCAAAATTCTGAACAGATTTAATGCATTACTGCAAACCTGATGTGCTTCTTGTTGTTTATCTTCATGCTTAACTAATTGCCAAGGTGCGGCGTCAGCAACATAAGCATTAGCAATATCCGCTAGCGCCATGATTTCACGCATCGCTTTACCAAATTCGCGGGTTTCATATAATTCAGCAATAATTTCGCTTTTGGCTAAAAATATATCGCTTAGGCTGCTGTCAGTAACCTTGGCTAATTTACCGTCAAAACGTTTACTGATAAAACCCGCGGTACGAGAGGCAAGGTTAACTAATTTTCCGACCAAGTCAGAGTTCACGCGTTGGGCAAAATCTTCTAAGTTTAAATCCAAATCATCAATACGGCTGTTTAATTTAGCGGCGTAATAATAACGTAGGTATTCAGGATCCAAATTGTCTAGATAAGTGCGCGCTTTGATAAACGTGCCTTTTGATTTCGACATTTTTGAACCATTAACCGTGACATAGCCGTGAGCATACACGCTAGTTGGTTTACGAATACCAGCGCCTTCAAGCATTGCAGGCCAGAATAAACTGTGGAAATAGACAATGTCTTTACCGATGAAATGATACACCTCTGCGGTTGAGTCTAGGCCCCAAAAATCGTCAAAGTTTAAGTCATCACGCTTATTACATAAGTTTTTAAATGAACCCATATAACCAATAGGTGCATCTAACCAGACATAGAAAAACTTACCTGGAGCGTCAGGAATTTCAAATCCAAAGTAAGGTGCATCACGGGAGATATCCCATTGCTTTAGGCCTTGATCAAACCATTCATTAAGCTTGTTGGCCATTTCTTGTTGCAAGGAACCTGATTGGATCCACTCTTTTAACATGCCTTCAAATGCAGGCAGGTCAAAAAAGAAATGTTCGGTGTCTTTCATTATCGGTGTTGCGCCAGATACGGCTGACTTAGGATTGATTAAATCCGTAGTGCTGTAGGTTGCGCCACAATTATCACAGTTATCGCCGTATTGATCTTCAGACTTACATTTTGGGCAGGTGCCTTTAACAAAACGGTCTGGTAAGAACATTAATTTTTCAGGGTCATATAATTGTGAAATGGTTTTGGTTTTGATGTAACCACCATCACGCAGTTTTAGGTAAATATCACAGGCTAAGGCGCGATTTTCTTCGCTATGAGTGCTGTGGAAATTATCAAACTGGATATTGAAGTCGGCGAAATCTTGCTGATGTTCCTTTTGAACCTGAGCAATCATTTCTTCTGGTGTAATACCCATTTGTTGCGCTTTGAGCATGATCGGTGTGCCGTGAGCATCGTCGGCGCAAATGTAGTGGCATTCATGACCACGTAATTTTTGAAAACGTGACCAGATATCCGTTTGGATGTACTCAAGCATGTGGCCTAGGTGGATCGGGCCATTGGCATAAGGTAGGGCACTTGTGACCAGTATTTTACGCTGTGATTTTGTCATTTTGTCTCGATATCAAATTACACCAAAAATATTGCCTGATACTAACTGATTTGCAGACTTTTTTCACCAAAACATGACTTAAAAAAGCTTAATAGTCGCTATTTTTTTACCAAGTTCTGATACACTTGAGCAAATTTCTACTTCGGAGTTGCCGTTTTGGTCAATACACATACAAATTATCAATTAAGTGATGAATTATTGTCACCAGTGTTAGATATTTTAGAAGCATTTGAAGACCCTTATTTGCGTAAAGGCTTAGTGAGTGCAGGATGTGTAACCGCACTGTCGATAGAAGGAAAACGCCTACAATTAGGCTTAGTTTATCCTTATCCGTGTATGACACAATATCGCGATACTGTGATGGCAGTGACCAATAAATTGGCTGTACTTGACGCGATTGATGAAGTGGAGTGTGAAATTGATTTTCAGCCTCGAGTTTATTCAGCACTGCCTGCTATTGCACCTATTCCAAACGTAAAGCAAGTTATTGCCGTGGCATCAGGTAAAGGTGGTGTGGGTAAATCAACTACCGCAGTGAATCTTGCATTAGCCTTAAAAGCTGAAGGCGCTGAAGTGGGTATTTTGGATGCCGACATTTATGGCCCGTCTATTCCATTGATGTTAGGTATTCCTAATTTTCGTCCACAATCGCCAGATGGCAAGCACATGACGCCAGCGCTAGTTCATGGTATTTCTGCGCAATCAATTGGTTTTATGTTAAGTGGTGATGAAGCCGCGGTATGGCGTGGTCCTATGGCGGCTGGTGCATTAGCGCAGTTACTCAATGAAACCCAATGGCCTGAATTAGACTATTTGATTATCGATATGCCACCTGGAACCGGTGACATTCAATTAACCTTGTCGCAAAAAGTGCCAGTAAGCGGTGCCGTCATTGTTACCACGCCACAAGACATTGCCTTAGCGGATGCTAAAAAAGGCATTACTATGTTTAACAAGGTCAATATCCCGGTACTTGGGATTATCGAGAACATGAGTTTCCATCTTTGTCCTGAATGTGGTCATAAAGAACACCCATTTGGTACTCATGGTGGTAGTGAAATAGCTAAACGCTATAACTTGCCGTTGTTAGGCGCACTGCCACTGCATATCAATATTCGTGAATCAATGGACAATGGTACGCCGAGCGTAATGAGCGAACCAGAAAGTGAAGTGTCAGGGATATATCGCGAAATTGCCCGCAAGCTTGGGGCTGAGTTATCACTTCAACAAGTACAATCAACCGTAAAAATTAGCATATCAGAAGACGAGTAAGGTTAAGAGATGAATTCTCAGCAGTGTGTCATTATTGGGATTGCCGGTGCGTCGGCTTCAGGTAAAAGTTTAATTGCTAAAACAATTTTTGAAGAATTGTGTCGTGATTTAGGAACCAATCAGATTGGTGTGATCAATGAGGATGCCTATTATCGGGATCAAAGTCATTTGACCATGGAAGATCGAGTCAAAACCAATTACGATCATCCAAAAGCATTGGATCATCAATTATTAGCGACTCATTTAACACAGCTAAAACGAGGTGAAGCCGTTAGTATTCCTTGTTATAGCTATACTGAGCATACACGTACCAGTGAAACGCTTAACATGCAGCCTAAAAAAGTCATTATCCTTGAAGGTATTTTGTTATTAACCGACCCTAAGCTTCGTGAGTTAATGGATGCCAGTGTGTTTATGGACACGCCATTAGACATTTGTTTTTTACGTCGGTTAACTCGCGATGTTGCTGAGCGCGGCCGCACAATGGAAACCGTTATTGCGCAATATAAACGAACAGTACGTCCAATGTTTTTACAGTTTATCGAACCGTCAAAGCAATATGCCGATATTATCGTTCCTCGTGGTGGTAAAAACCGCATCGCAACGGATATTTTAAAAACTAGAATTCAGCATTTATTGGCTAGATAGCCTTATTTAAGAGAGTGCCGCATGCGTTTAACCGATATAGAAATTGAGCAATGTTTAGATAATGGTAGCATTATCATCGATCCTCGCCCTGGTATAGAAGCCATTTCTGGTGTCAGTGTCGATGTCCGTTTAGGCAGCCAATTTCGGGTATTTAAAGACCATACGGCACCTTTTATTGATTTAAGTGGCCCCAGTGCAGAAATGCAAATAGCCCTTGATCGAATTATGAGCGATAAAATTGAAATCGCTGACGACCAAGCTTTTTTCCTCCATCCTGGCGAGTTAGCTTTGGCTGTGACCTATGAAAGTGTCACTTTACCTGCCGATGTTGTCGGCTGGTTAGATGGTCGCTCATCGCTTGCACGCTTAGGTTTAATGGTGCATGTGACTGCGCATCGTATTGATCCTGGTTGGCAAGGGAAAATCGTGCTTGAGTTCTTTAATAGTGGCAAGTTGCCATTAGCATTACGCCCAGGCATGACCATCGGCGCGCTTAATTTTGAGCGTTTAAGTTCAGCGGTCGCTCGCCCTTATAACACTCGTAAAAGTTCGAAATATAAAGATCAACAAGAGGCTGTCGCAAGCCGGATCAGCCAGGATAAATAATGGCGCCAGTTTGGGTTAATCATCACGAAAACGGCACGATAAATCCATTTGATCGTGCTGTTGCTTATGGTGATGGTGTGTTTGCAACTATGCGCACCGCATCAGCTGATATGCCGGCAGGGATTTTATTCCTTGATGGTCATATTTGTCGTTTGCAGCAGGGCTGTGAACGCTTGGGTATTGAGTGGCATGCCAGTGATTTATTAATAGAGCAACTGCAGCAACTCGCGAGGCAATACCCACAACATTGTATTAAGCTTTTGCTCACGCGCGGAGTCGGCGGCCGTGGTTATCAAGCACCGTCAAGCTCAAACGTGACTGAAGTCGTGTCAGTTAATGCCATTCCAGATCATTATCTTGATTGGCAGCAAAGTGGCATTTCGTTAGCATCATCATCGATATGTCTAGGCAGACAACCACTTTTAGCGGGCATAAAACATCTTAATCGGTTGGAACAGGTGCTAATTAAGTCTCAACCTCTAGTTGACACTTATCAAGATTGGTTGGTGTTTGATTGTGATGGTTATGTGATTGAGTCATCAATGGCTAATCTTTTTATCGTCAAAAATAATCAAGTACTTACCCCTGCAATAACGCATGCGGGTGTCAGCGGCGTGATGCGCGAAATCATCATTGATACGCTGCTTTGTCATGGTATTGCTGTGATGGCAACACGACTTACGTTAAGCGATGTTCAAGCTGCTGAGCATATATTTATAACCAACAGTTTATTTGGCATGATTGATGTTACCGCCATTGACGATTTTCAATTTAGCCGTTGGACGCAAACACCGCGACTCAGGCAAATTCTAAGTGTGAATTTATAATATGATTAAAAAAATAAAAACATTTATATTAGCTAGTTTAATTCCTTTATTCACCTTGACTTGTATTGGTGGCTATTGGCTAGTATCTGGCCTAATTAGTTATCAAAAACAGCCATTGCAGTTAACTGAAAGCCAGACGCTGACAGTAGAGCCTGGCACATCGGTGATTAAGCTTGCGCAACAGCTTGAGCAACAATCATTGATTACTGATAGTTGGAAAGTTAAATACCTGGTTAAACTTGAACCTAAGTTTGCCAATATTAAGACGGGCTTATACCAGTTGATCCCAGGCGATACATTAGAAGCATTATTAAAACGTTTGTATTTAGGCCAACAAGTGGTTTTTAGTGTGACCCTAATCGAAGGCAAAACCATTGCTGAGTGGCAACAAACTCTGGCAACGACTGAAAATTTAGCAAAAAACGCTGATGATTTTAACCAAGTGTTATTACAACATGGTGATACATCTGGCTTGCCTGAAGGTAAGTTTTATCCGGAAACATTCCATTATCATGCGGATGATAATTTACAGACCATATTAAATCGTAGTTACAACATGATGCAGGAGAGCTTAGCCCAAGCATGGGAAGGACGTGATCCTGATTTAGCTTTATCGTCACCCTATGAGCTATTGATTATTGCTTCTATTATTGAAAAAGAAACTGGCAAACCTGAAGAACGTGATTGGGTTTCAGCAGTGTTTAATAATCGACTCAAAAAAGGCATGCGCTTGCAAACCGACCCGACAGTTATTTATGGTATGGGTGAGCGTTATAAAGGCAATATTACCCGTAAAGATTTACGCCAAGCGACTGCATTTAATACTTATACTATTGATGGTTTACCACCAACGCCAATTGCTGCCCCTAGCCGAGCATCACTCTTTGCAGCGGCCAATCCTGCTAACGTAAATTATTTATATTTTGTGTCACGTAATGATGGTAGCCATGTGTTTTCATCCACGTTAAAAGCACATAACAATGCCGTAAATGAATTTCAGAGAAAAAGAAAATGAGTCAACAGCAAGGCAAGTTTATTGTCATTGAAGGATTAGAAGGTGCCGGTAAATCAAGCGCGATAGCCCTGGTTAATGATATTATTCAGCGCCATATTGGTCAGGCTCCTGTGTGTACCCGTGAACCAGGCGGTACGCCATTAGCAGAAAAAATGCGCGATTTAGTTAAAATTGCTGATGATACTGACCCCTTATGTGACGAAGCAGAGTGTTTGCTTATTTATGCTGCCCGATCACAGTTAATCGCTAATGTTATCAAACCGGCATTAGCTACAGGTAGGTGGGTGCTGGGTGATAGGCATAACTTATCTTCACTGGCTTACCAAGGTGGTGGCCGAGGATTAATGCCCTTAGTCAAAGCGGTCAGTGATGCTTGTTTGAGAGGCTTTAAACCTGATCTCACCTTGTATTTAGATATCGATCCAACACTCGGCTTAAGTCGTGCGGCAAGTCGTGGCAAACTTGATAGAATTGAGCAGCAAGCGATTGATTTTTTCGAACGAGCCAGGCGTACCTACTTACAATTAGCCCATGAGGATGACAGCATAGTGGTTATCGATGCAAGTCAATCTATGGCGCAGGTTCATCATGATATACAGATGCAATTGCAACATCATTTGCCCGTTCTTATGGCAGAGCTGTGATTGTTATAAAAAAGGATAATGTGGCGATATGAGTGATTATCAGATTGACCAATTACCTTGGTTAGCCGAGCCGCATCAGCGCTTTGTTGATCAACATTATCGCGGTAAAACTAGCCATGCCCACTTGTTCAATATTGATAAAGCGCTTGGGGGGGATAAGCTCGCTAAAGCTGCGGCACAAACAATACTTTGCCAACAACTGACTCCAGTTGGTGCTTGTGGTCAATGTAAAAGCTGTTTGCTATTGGCTGCTGGTAATCATCCAGATCTGTATATTATTGAGCCAGATGGCAACCAAATTAAAGTTGATCAAATTCGTCAGCTATGTCAAAAATTAACGCAAACGGCTCAACAAGGTGGGGCGCGCGTGGCGATAATCGTTGATGCTGAGCGCTTAAATTTAGCCGCAGCAAACGCATTACTCAAAACACTTGAAGAACCTGGTGATGATGTTGTGCTCATTTTGCAAACCAATACATCAGCTCAGTTACTCGCGACTATTACTAGCCGTTGCCAAACTCTTAAATTTATTGGACCGACTAAGTTAGATATCCAACACTGGCTAGCTGCGCAGCAGCTGTTACCTGCAGCAAATGCCGAGGGTAAAACTCACGATGTGACTTGGTGTCTTAGTGTTGTTGGTGGTCCTTTGGCGTTAGCAAACAGTTTAAGCAGTCAGCATTATCAACAATTGCTAACATTTCGCCAAGATTGGGCTCACAGTTTAAAAACGGGTCATTTAAGTGCTAGTTTACTCAAGGTGTCTGAACAACAAATTGTTGATGCACTTAATGTTTTGTATTTGTACTTACGTCAATATGTGTTAAAAAGTAGTAAAGTAAAAGCGGATCGTCAGCCATTAAATCCGTTAGTTCAAGCTAAAGTGATTGATCTTGGCGGGCAAGTGATGAAGATGTGTCATAAGCTTGAAACTATGCCCAGCGTGAATACTCAAGCATTGTGTCAACAATATGTTCTCGCATTTAGGAAGCTAACCAATTAACGCTATTTGGTTATACTAACATCTAACCTATTTATGGAATGAAAATAATTACTTATGGTCGATCTTGTTGTTCACTACGATACATTACATAAACTCTATCGTGCTTATATGCCGTTTATTAAGCCTGCTGGTTTATTTATTGCGACTACAGAAAGTCATTTTTTAGGCCAAGAGCTTACGATTGCTTATCGATTACCTGATGCAACCCAGGCCACAGAATTTAAAGGCACTGTGGTATGGATTAATCCATTAGGGGCATCCGGTGGGCGTCCTGCTGGTATTGGGGTTAAAATTAAAACGGATGTTGAAAGCCATAAACACCATATCGAAAAGTTATTATCGAGCGAACTTTCCTCTAGCGATTTGACCTGCACTATGTAGCTAGGTATTCTTGCGCATCTGTTTTATTTTTAATGTAGTTGCGAAAGAATTCCCATGCTAATTGATTCACATTGCCACCTTGACCGTTTAAAAGCGGCCCCAGACTCAGCCAGTTTACAATCCATTATGGACAATGCCAAAACTCAAGGTGTTGACTATTTATTGTGCGTCAATGTCCGCCAACAAGGCTTTGAAGCCATGCGCGACAAGGTGTCAGCCTTTGATAATGTTTTTTTGTCTTCTGGTGTACATCCTCTCGATGTGCAAGAAGGCTTGAATATTGAAGACATTAAACGTTTTGCTGACGATCCTCGCGTAGTGGCTATTGGCGAAACGGGTTTGGATTACTTCTATTCAAATGATACTAAAACCTTGCAACAACAGTGTTTTGAACAACAAATTGCTTTAGCTGTAGAGGTAAATAAACCATTAATTGTTCATACTCGTGATGCCCGAGAAGATACCATTAATATGCTTAAAGCTGGAGGCGCTGACAAAGTCGGCGGCGTATTGCATTGCTTTACTGAAAACTGGGAAATGGCTAAAGCGGCCATCGATTTAGGTTTTTATATTTCTGTTTCAGGTATTGTGACCTTCAAAAACGCGGGTGAGCTTCGCAGTGTTATTCGTCAAGTGCCCAAAGACAGATTACTGGTAGAAACTGATTCTCCTTATTTAGCGCCGGTGCCACATCGTGGTCAAGAGAATCAGCCAGCCTATGTTAGAGATGTTGCTGAGTTTGTTGCAGAATTACGCGGTGAAAAATTTGAAGCGTTAGCGCAGTACACCACCGATAACTTTTTTAATTTATTCAAAGATGCTGCTAAGTTGATCGGTCGCTAACTAGATTCTGGCAATAATAATCCATTTCCCACATTAAATGACTTTTAAATCAATATAATGGGGTAATGGATTGCTGCTTGTTGATTGGAAAATAAGATAAAAAAAGACCCAAAACTATCCAATTGTTCTGGGTCTAGGGAAAGGGCTCGATTAAGAGCCTTGCGCTACTGTCGTGGCTGCTTAAGATTGCTTAAGCAGCCAAATAGTGAATCAAACATTGATTAACTATAGTCAGGCCGATTGGTTTTTGCATGAAATTTAATCAAATAAATCACTATTAATTTGATATTCAATTCATCTTTACATCAAGCCACTGATTATAGGGTTTATAGTCATGATTAAAAATGACTTGGTTACAAGTCGTTATAGGCTTAGATTGACGTTATCGCGGACTAACTCTCGCGGTAAATTGTTTTTCAGTCTATGGCCTAAATGCTTTACTACGCCTAATACTGCGTGATGATAACTGACTAACATTTCGCCTTGTGTCGTGATAGCCAAACGTTGTTGTATGGCATCATCAAAGCTGTTACTGGCAATATCGCGTCCCATCAAAAAGTCTTTAGCTTGTGATGCTGTCAACTCAATGGTTCTTGGGGCATCGTATGTTGATGCTGATAAGGCAATGATGGCTTCATGTTTCGCTTTGTAGCCCTTCTTCATTGCGTCTGCGAGTTTCAGTCCAATACGCTGAAAACGCATTTTACCAATAAAAGGCATAAACTGAGCTGGGAATAACCAGTACTCGTCATCCCGTAACATAATGATGTCGTCGGCGGGGATATTGATAGAAAAGCTTTCTTTAAAATAATGCCTTAACTCTGTTTGTTGTTTATCGTTTGCGACCGTAAAAGGGAAGTTTTTTTGCGACTTAGGCTGTTTTTTTCGTCGTTCAACCGAGGCTGTTTTGCGGATTTTGGCGACAAAGAATCCTTCACTGTCGTAAATTTGCGGCCAAACATGTAGAAAACCTTCTTCGGTACATGCTTTGTCTGCGCCATCAAATAACTGCGCCAATGAGATAAACTCAACTGCATCAGGAAAGGTTTGTTGTAAATGTTGGCAAATATGCTGGTTTTCTAACTGGCTCAGAGTACAGGTTGAATACACTAAGGTCCCGCCGGGTTTTAGCGCTAAAAATGCCGATTCAATCAAATCTTTTTGAGTTTCGCCTATGGCGGTAACATCCTCAATATCCCAATGTTTTAAGGCCAATGGATCTTTACGAACCGTACCTTCACCGCCGCAAGGTGCATCAAGTAAAATGGCGTCAAATGCTTCAAATAAATACTCGCCAAAGACTCTGCCATCAAAATGGGTTAGAGCCGTGTGGCTAGCGCCCATACGCAGCACGTTGGCGTGTAATACCTTTACTCGGCTGGCAGAATATTCATTGGCCACTAACAAGCCACTGTTATTCATTAAGGCTGCGATTTGAGTGGTTTTAGAACCGGGGGCAGAAGCCACATCTAAAACAATTTCAGGGTTGGCTTTACTTGAAAACAATGCCGTCGGTGGCAACATAGAACTGGCTTCTTGAATATAAAACAAGCCTTGGATATGTTCTATGGCATTACCTAGTTGAACATCGTCTTTACCTTCAATCCAAAATCCATCTTCACACCAAGGGATCGGCGATAGCAGCCAACCTGCTTGGCTCATGATATTGAGGAACTGTGCGGTGCTAATTTTTAGTGTATTCACCCGAATAGATTTACGAAGCGGTTTGTCGCAATAGGCGATAAACTCTTCTAAAGATAAGTGAGTTGGTAACTCTTTCTCAATATGATTGATAAAGTTTGTATTTAATTGGGCCATAATAATAAACGATAAATTATTTTTGCAGTCATTGCAGCGATCATATCACGGAATTGTGCGCCCTGATCGGCAATGATTACTGTATATTGACGTTAGTAAAACTGACTAGATGATGGAGATATGCGTGTTAAATAGAGTGTGGTTATTATTTTTTATCATTGCAGCCTTGTCTATCGTAATCCAATTAGTGAATGGCAACGTCAATATATTAAGTGAGTCGGTTACGGCATTGTTTGCCAGTGCTAAATTAGCCGCTGACATTTCAATCGGGTTAATTGGCGTATTAGCCTTGTGGATGGGCTTGATGCAAGTAGGCGAAAAGGCCGGTGTTGTCGGTTTGTTTGCGCGGATATTCGAGCCATTGCTGTCTAAGTTGATGCCAGAGGTGCCTCGTGGTCATGTCGCTTATGGCAGTATTAGCATGAATTTGACTGCCAATATGCTGGGGCTAGATAATGCCGCTACGCCTCTTGGCTTAAAAGCTATGCACGATCTACAAACCCTTAACCCTGTCAAATCAGTTGCAACCAACGCCCAAATTTTATTTTTAGTGTTAAACACCTCGTCAGTCACCTTAGTACCCGTCACCGTATTTCTATATCGTGCCCAACAAGGGGCGGCCAATCCTGCAGATATCTTTCTACCAATCTTATTGGCCACGAGTGTCTCTACTGTAGTGGGGCTATTGGTTGTTGCCTTAGTGCAACGGATTTCGTTATTTAACAGTGTTATTTTAGCGTATGCAGCTGTCATTATGAGTGTATTCATGGCAGCAATAGCTTATTTGGTAACATTGTCGGCAGATGCAATAGGGCAAGTGTCTATGGTGTTAGGCAATGGCATATTGTTGTTACTGATTTTAAGTTTTATTTTGGTTGCAGGCTATCGCAAAATTGCTGTTTATGATGAGTTTGTCGACGGCGCTAAGCAAGGCTTTGGCCAAGCCATTCAGCTGATTCCGTATTTGTTGGCAATGTTATTAGCCATTGGCTTTCTTAGAGCCTCTGGCGCACTAGATTATGCGTTACACTTGTTGGCAAGTGGCGTTAGTGCATTGGGCGCAGATACGCGCTTTATTGATGCAATGCCAACTGCATTGATGAAACCCTTTAGCGGCTCTGGCGCGCGTGCCATGATGTTAGAAACCATGAGTCATCATGGGGTTGATTCGTTTGCGGGTCGTCTAGCGGCTATTTTACAAGGCAGCACTGAAACAACGTTTTATGTCCTTGCTGTGTACTTTGGTTCTGTTGGTATTCGTAATGGTCGCCATGCGCTAGGTTGTGGATTAGCAGCCGACTTTGCCGGTATTACTGCGGCAATTGCTGTGTGTTATTGGTTTTATGGTTAATGATTAACATTACCTCCTGATACTTAAGAGTGTTAAACATCAAAAGGCCGATACATATATCGGCCTTTTGATCTTGCTATATCGCGAGTATTTCGAGATAAGACTACTTAGTTTGTAAAGGTTGCCATTGTATCCATTCATCTTGCATATTTTTATGCAATGGAAAACGGCTCGTTGCATCAATACCATTGCTGTCAGAGGTTGTATCACGCGTTGCAAATGCAATGCCGCCAGCCAGTATGGTTTCTAGTGAGCCCGTTTCTAACTGTGCGCCAGAAAATAAACCGATATCTAACTTGATCCCAGAAGCATCCCAAAATTGGCTGCTTTGGTTTATTAAGTGGCTGTATTCAGCATTGACATGAGCAAACAGGGTAATTTCAATGCCTGATTTATCTAGTTGATAACCATCAATTTGACCAACCTTAATACCGCGGAAAAATAGCGGAGTGCCAACCTTAATAGAGCCTAACTGATCATCAACCAATTGGAATGATAAAGCATCTTTAGGCACCGAAGCCTCAAAGTTGGCGTGAGGTTGAGCAACAAAGTTATCGACCAATTCCAAACTATTACCAGGGATAACCCCAATGTAAGGCCCAGTGAGTAGCGTTTCTGGAGCATTAATACCGGCTAAAGAAATTTGCGCATCAACAATAAAATATTCACTGTCACTGGCACTAAAATGGTTTGCATATTGGCCATAAATATACGCTTGCGCATTAATTGTGGTTAAATCTTGGTTTAGCTTCACATGTGATATTTCACCAATTTTATGACCTTGATAGCGAATAGCGGCTTTCTCAGCAACTTTAGTACTCACAGGCAAGATAAGGTTAATCACCTTAGCCTGCATCAGGGCGAGTGACTTGGTATCATATAAACGCAGATTAGGTTGTGTGATCTGCGGATTCGCGGTCTCATCAATGTGTCCAAGGGCAATACTGCCATTGATTGCACCTTTTAGAGGCGCCACATTAATATCGACACCGGCTAAACTGGCATTGATGGCGACAGCATCATTGCGCCAAAAAACAGTATTGGCTTTGACCAGAGCAACAAATTTATTGTCGATACTAATATCAATATTAAATTTATCTGTCTTAGCAAACCAATTGATTTTATTGACCGAACCTATTTGCATTTTCTTATAATAAATCGGTGACCCTTCAGTTAAATCGGCGCCATCAATACTGGTCAAGGTAAAGTGTGTCATCTGTTGCTGGGCGTAAAGCACCTGTGCCGACTCGATTGATTCATGTAAGGGTAAGGTGCTGTTAGGTGCAATCAAGGTAGCGCTGTTACTTGGAATTAAGCTAATCGCACCTTCAAGCATAGTGGTCACGTCGCGAGTCTTAACCTTAATTCCGGCTAATGAAGCGTCAACGGCTAAGGCGCTTTCTGGAATAAAGAAACTCCCCTTTGTAAGTAAGTTTTTAAATTCCGGGAGAATTTCAATTTGATACTCAACGGTTGAAAAGTCTTTGCTTAAATTAATGCTGGTAATTTGCCCAATAGGGAGTTGCTTATATCTAACTTGCGCGCCATTACTGACTCCCGTATGCGTATTGGCCACTACGGTGAGCTTAAGTTTAGCTTGAGTGAGTAAATCTGGGGCCTCAGAGGCTAACTCAAATTGCATTGCTTTATCAGATGCTTGAGTACCAGGTAACACATTAATTACACTACCAGTGACCAGTCGACTGAGGTTTTTAATGCCTTTTAATGATAAGTCAGCTCCACTTAACCAAAATTGACTATCGCTGGTGATCAGCCCTTGGTATTGATGTTCAACTCGAGCGCTAAACTGCACTCCAGTGTCGGTCAAACTCACTTTTTCTATTTCACCAATAGCAATACCGCGGTAGATGATAGACGTGCCTTCATTTACACCATCGTTGTCTGTCGCGGTTAAACTAAAATGTACCCCACCGATAGCAGAAAGCTCATCCTGGTAAAGAATATAAGCATCACCATTTTGCGCTTTTTCAGTATAGCTTCCGGTATCAAAGCTGATCCCGCCAGCCAAAATAGATGCAATACTCTCAGTACTGACTTTAATACCCGCTAAAGAGGCATCAATCTTCAGCCCAGATACATTCCAAAAGTGTGAGTCTTTGTTAACTAAATGGGCATATTGTTCTTGAACAAAAGCGCTGATAATAATTTGCTTATTACCATCTAAGCGATAGCTGACAACGCTGCCAACGGGTGCTTGACGGAAAAAGACTGGTGAACCTACATCAATAGAACCCAGTTTAGGCGATTTAAGCTCGATCATTATGCCTTCACTGCCGGGGAGAATTGCGGGTGCTTCGCGCTGTGCTTCAAATTCAGTTGCCGAGCGGCCATCTCCGGGCTGGATGGCAATATAATTACCCGAAAATAGCGTATCTAAGCCTTCGACTCCGGTAATACTGGCTTTGGGTTTGACCAACCAAAACAAGGTGTTTTTATTCAAAAATGGGTCGGCGCGATAATCCATTACCACTTTGACATTAACACCTTTAAGGTCATCATCAATACCAATATCGGTGACTTTACCGACCGATAAACCTTGGTATTTTACTAATGTTTTACCAATATCAATGCCTGCGGCGCTGGGAAAGTGGATTAAAATTTCAATGCCCGACTCTTTAATGCTTTTTACCCCTAACCAAGCACCCAATATTAAGGCGACAATAGGCAATAACCATATTGGCGAGAATAATTTTTTCTTAACAATTTTCGGTGATTCAATTTGTGTCATCGGTGTTTTCCAAGCGGTCCCAGAGTAAACGAGTATCTAACACTTTTGCCGCAAGTTGTGTCAGTAAGATCACTAACGCAAATGCAGTTGCAGCAGGTGCAGGTTTAGCATCTAACAGTTGTCCCATATTCACTAAAGCAACGGTTAATGAGATAACGAATAAGTCGAGCATCGACCAACGGCCAATCCATTCAATAATGTGAAAACCAACCATTAATTTTCTTTTTGATACCGGCAAGTTAAAACTGATGGCGGTTAAATAAGTGGCTAAGCCAAAAATCTTAAGCCAAGGTACTAAAATACTGGCAGTAAAAACAATTACCGCTATCGGCAACATGCCTGTTTGCACTAAATGGCTAATACCACTAAAAATAGTATCCTTAGTGACCACCCCGCGGTTTGTCAGGAGGGTGATAGGGTAGATGTTAGCGACGATAAGTAAAATAGTGGCTGTAATCAATAAAGCCCAACTCTGCTGGATACTGGCATAATTACGATTGCTCAATTGGCTAAAACAGCGCTGGCAATGATTTTTGCTGGTTAAATTCAGCTTGCGACAGACAGGGCATAAACATAAGCCTAACTTTTGCCCCTGCAAAGAGGCTTGAGCTTTTTTTGGGGCTTCCTGGTTAATATTTACATGAGGATCTTCACTTGCTGAGGATAGCTCATTAGCGGGATTCATTGGAGTTTCAGGCATCAACATAACTCCACATGTGCTCAAGTTTATATTCACGTTGTAAAAAAAGAATGATGACAAACAGCATGGTAAAACTGAATGTCCCCATACCAAAATACACATCAGAAAAATCAGATAGTTGGAATGCAGATACCAAGAAGCTGATGACATAAATTTCTAGCATGGTCATTTGTGATATCAAACCATGATTTTTTAGCAATGTCGTATAAGTTCTTTGCCAAAATGAGCTGTGCAATTCTAATTTGACAATAACAACTTGCGCCAGTATCGACAATATTAATAATCCAGGGGCGATAACAGCCGCAACCATTACCGCTAAGCCTACGACCCAATATCCTTCGGCCCAAACCGTCATAGCCGCTTGCATTACGGTCGTGGTTCTGACACTGCCAAGAAAGTGAATTTCGAGTACTGGTAACAAATTAGCGGGAATGAATATAATTAACGCGGCAACGCATAGCGCCAACATACCATTGATAGAGCAGTACGGAGAATCATAGAGTACAGTATGACAACGCGGACAAATAGCGCGAGAACTAGAGGGTAACGCTCGTTTTCTCACTGCCAAATCACATGATCGGCATAATATTATAGAATCATGATCATCAAATTCATTCATGAAAAATTAATCTAATCCATAGTGAAAATCATTATCGGGTAGCTAAGAGGTAAACCTCTCAACTTTGCCTCATATTGGCAAATAAATGTGTCATTTGTTAAAAGAAACTCATTAATGTGTATTTGATAATATCAGAATAATCAGAACACTTGCATCATAAGTTAACTATGTGAGATTCTATGCACTGTATATAAAAACAGTGAGGATTACATCATGGCAGTGATAACCCAATTTGTCGTGGTCAGAGAAGGGGTGGAAAAGATGACATTTATATCGAAAAAAGAGGCTGATGCCTACGATAAGATGCTCGACATTTCCGATAACCTAGTGCCTTTTCTTATAAAGGCAGATCTTGGACTCGATGAAAATAAGTGCGAACAGTTGGCATTTTATCTCGCAAACAACAAAGATGAGCTTTCTAACTTGCTAAAAGGCGTAGTACAGGTTAAAAACGCTCCTGCAGTTAAAACCAAAAAGACTACGGCTAAAAATATCGCTGCAGAATAGCCGTATTTCAAACTTTTGAAGTAGATACCAGCTTAAGGAATGGAAATGAAAACCGAATTTTACCAAACATTAAATCGTCAAGCTCAAGCGTTACTTGAAGGCGAAGATGATTTGATTGCGGCAATGGCAAATTTTTCAGCGTTGTTAAATGACAACCTTGAGGATCTCAACTGGGCTGGTTTTTACATCAAGCGTGGTGAACAGCTCGTCCTTGGTCCTTTCCAAGGTAAAGTTGCGTGCACTCGAATTGATATGGGCAAAGGTGTTTGTGGCACCGCTGCTGCAGAAAATATCACCCAACGCATCGCCGACGTGCATCAATTTGATGGTCATATAGCATGCGATTCTGCGAGTAATTCCGAAATAGTCATTCCTGTAAGGCAGGGCAATGAAGTGGTGGCAGTGTTAGATATTGACAGTCCATTACTCAATCGTTTCGATCAAGATGATCAAATTGGCTTAGAAAACATGGTAAAAAGTTTCGAAACTTGCCTATTTGGTTAAATAGCGAACAAAATAGATTAAATCATGGTCGCATTCGCTGTCGCGGGCTTTATAATATGCCGCTAAACGCATTTGTGCTGGATTTACTGATGAGCGATGATTAAGCTGAGAGTAAGTTTGGTTAAATTGTTAAGGTTTGTTTCAATGACTTTAGCAAACTGGCGGATAGTGATATTTTGTACGTTGAGCCTTAACGGTAAGGTTTAACGAAAGATGAACGACTGCATGGCAAATTTCTGCCGCATAATCAGTCCCTTTATTAACGTGGAAGTAAAAATGGAATCAACAGACAAGTTGACCGACACCAACGCAATTTTAGCGTATTTATATGAAACCTTTCCTTTATGCTTTATTGCAGAAGGTGAAACTAAGCCATTAAAAATTGGTCTGTTTCAAGATTTGGCTGAACGGTTAGCTGATGATTCTAAAGTCAGTAAAACACAACTACGTGTAGCGCTTCGTCGTTACACCAGCAGCTGGCGCTATTTGAAAGGCGTTAAAGCGGGCGCTAAACGTATTGATCTTGACGGTAATGAATGTGCTGAATTAGAGCAAGAGCATATTGACCATGCTATTTTGACGCTCAAAGAGAGCCAAGATAAAGCCAAAGCAAAACGTCAAGCTTTAGCACCCAAAAAACCGGCAAAGAAAGTAGCACCTAAACGCGCTCCAGCTGTTAAAAAAGAACGTCCAGCGCCAGTCGTTGCTCCTGTGATTCAACTTGTGCCAGCTAAGCTTGAAGATTTAAAACAAAAACAACGCGTTAATGTTAAGTTAGGTGCTACCCCAGTACCAGGTGTTGTGACTGATATTAATAAAGAAGATGTGCATGTTCAGTTAGATTCTGGCTTGTCCATCAAAGTACGTGCAGAGCACATACTATTATAGAAATTTAAGGAGTACTTGTTGATGCGAAAACTTACCTTGGCCGCGTCAATTGCCAGTTTATTTGTCGGCTTTTCGGCATGGGCAATTTCACCAACGATTCAAATCAGCGAGTTACCTAAACTAGCACAAGAGCCACAACATAAAGTGGCTAGCAAGCGAGTGACAACATTGTTCACTCGCTCGCATTATCATCGCTTTAATCTTGATAATGCATTTTCTGAACAAATATATTCCCGCTTTCTTGAGCAGCTTGATTATCGTCGAAATGTACTAACTGCGGCAGATATTGCGAGCTTTAGTCAGTATAAAGAACAGTTTGATAATATGGTCGAGTCTGGCGATATTAGCCCCGCCTTTGCTATGTATGAAGTTGTGCAACAACGTCGCTACGAACGTTTTGCTTATGCTTTATCTTTGCTCGATAAAGAGTTTGATTTTACCCAAGCAGGCGATGCTTATGAATTTGATCGCAAAGATGCACAATGGCCAAAAGATGAAGTTGAAGTTAATGAGCTTTGGCGTCAGCGGGTTAAGTATGATGCATTAAATCTCAAGTTGACTGGTAAAAAATGGCCTGAAATTGTTGAAGTGCTCGAGAAACGTTACAACAATGCCATTAAACGTTTAAGCCAAACCCAAAGCGAAGACGTATTTCAAACCGTAATGAATGCGTTTGCTCGCAGCGTTGAACCTCACACCAGTTACTTATCCCCACGTAATGCTGAACGTTTCCAAATGGAAATGAACCTAAGCTTAGAGGGCATTGGTGCTGTGTTGCAAATGGATGATGATTACACTGTTATCAAAAGTTTAGTGGCAGGAGGCCCTGCTGCCAACAGTGATAAATTATCGCCAGAAGATAAAATTGTTGGTGTTGGTCAAAAAGACGGTGGCATTGTTGATGTTATTGGCTGGCGTTTAGATGATGTGGTTGATTTGATCAAAGGTCCAAAGGGTAGCGAAGTTGTATTACAAATTTTACCCAAAAAAGGTGGCGCAAATGCTAAACCTTTTGAAGTGGTCATTACCCGTGACAAAATTCGTTTAGAAGATCGCGCAGCTACCTCAAAAGTAATTGAACCTAAAGAAGGTCAGTACGCCAATCGTAAAGTCGGTGTGATTCAAATCCCTGGATTTTACATGAATCTGTCGCAAGACGTGGCTAAAGAAATCGCTAAACTTGAAAAAGACAATGTTGAAGGCATTATTATTGACCTTCGTGGTAATGGTGGTGGGGCGTTAACTGAAGCCACATTATTGACCGGATTGTTTATTGATCAAGGGCCTGTTGTGCAAATTCGTGACGCCAATGGTGGCATCAATCAAAATCGTGATAATGATGGTATTAGTGCATACAGCGGTCCACTGACTGTGATGGTAGATCGTTACAGTGCATCTGCATCAGAGATTTTTGCTGCGGCTTTACAAGACTATGATCGCGCTTTGATTGTGGGTGAATCGACTTATGGGAAAGGCACGGTTCAGCAGCATAAAAGTTTAGGTCGAATTTATGACATGTATGAAAAACCAATTGGTCATGTTCAGTATACCATTGCTAAGTTTTATCGTATCAATGGTGGCAGCACACAACGTAAGGGTGTTACCCCAGATGTGCGCTTGCCTACTGCTTTAGAAGCGGGTGAATATGGTGAATCGGAAGAGAAAAATGCGCTTCCGTGGGATAAAGTTCCTGCTGCTCAATACACTACATTGGGCAATATTACGCCTATGTTGATAAGTTCTCTTGATGTTAAACATCAAGCGCGGATCAGCAATGACGAAGAGTTTAGTTATATTTATCAAGATATAGCTGAATTTAAAAAGCATCACAATGACAAAACCATCTCGCTTGTTGAAAGTGAACGTCTTGCTTCTCGTGAAGATGATGACAAGCGTGCACTCGATCGAGAAAATGCCCGAAGAGAGCACGATGGTTTAGCAATTGTTAAGTCACTAGATGATATAGAAAAGACCGATGACAGTAAGTTACCGGATGCCTTTTTAGATGAAACGGCTTATATCACACTTGATATGGCGGATGCAGAGAAATTGGCAAAAACAAACTCAAAGTGATTTTGTGTGACAGTTAACAAACGCGCTTAGGCGCGTTTTTTCTTAATAATAACAACCTCAGCTCTGGATATAAACGGTTGCAAACAGTCCTTCGCATCTCTAACTGCGTTGTATCGACTTGCAGTAGGTTAACGGCGGTCGATTCGGCTTGTTAGTAAAATGACCTTTTTGAGGTGGAATAGGCAGCATATTGATATTTTATCCCATTTATCCAATCACTTAACCACGGCTGAAGTGAAATAAAAACAATACCAATTCGATAACGTTCCCACACAAGTTTAATCATATTGGCATGAGTACCATTGAAAAGGATCCTGTATGAACCAAGCGCAAGAGAAACACCTCAAAGATTATACTAAGCCTGCATTTACCATTTCTCATGTAGATTTAAACGTTATTCTTGATGGCAAGAATACCAAAGTAACGGCTGTTAGTAAGGTGATCCGTAATGGCCAACATCAGCATGATTTAGTGCTTGATGGTGAACAACTCTCTCTGAGCTCAGTCAAGCTTAATGGTACAACGGCAAACTATCGTCAACACGAAAGCCAATTAACGATCACCACTGAGCTAAATGAGTTTGAATTAGAGGTGGTTACTTTACTTGACCCTGAGGCAAATTCGAGTCTTGAAGGTCTTTACATGTCTGATGGTGCTTATTGCACGCAATGTGAAGCCGAAGGATTTCGTCGCATTACTTACTTTTTAGACAGACCCGATGTTTTGGCTATTTATACCGTACGTATTGAAGCCGATAAACATGCTTTTCCTTTTTTGTTAAGTAACGGTAATTTAATTGATAAAGGCGAGATGCCACGTTCTGGACGTCACTTTGTTAAGTGGCATGATCCATTTCCAAAACCAAGTTACTTATTTGCAGTTGTCGCTGGTGACTTTGATTTGCTTAATGACAGCTATACCACTCAGTCTGGTCGAGAGGTGACGCTGCAAGTTTTTGTTGATAAAGGTAATTTACATAAAGCCGATCACGCGATGGCGTCATTGAAAAAATCGATGAAGTGGGATGAAACCCGTTTTGGTCTTGAGTACGATCTCGACATCTATATGATTGTGGCAGTTGATTTTTTCAATATGGGAGCGATGGAAAACAAAGGTTTGAATGTGTTTAATACTAAATACGTTCTTGCTGATAAAGCCAGTGCTACTGACGAAGATTATCACGGCATTGAGTCAGTTGTTGGTCATGAGTACTTTCACAACTGGACGGGTAACCGAGTAACCTGTCGTGATTGGTTTCAACTGAGTTTAAAAGAAGGCTTAACCGTTTTCCGCGATCAAGAATTTAGCTCTGATGTGGGGTCTCGCGCTGTTAATCGTATCCAAGCCATTCGCGTGATGAAAAATCAACAGTTTGCTGAAGATACCGGTCCTATGTCTCATCCTATTCGTCCTGAAAGTGTGATTGAAATGAACAATTTCTACACAGTGACGGTTTATAACAAGGGTGCTGAAGTGATCCGCATGATGCACACTATTCTAGGTGAGGCCGGTTTTCAAGCGGGTATGAAGTGCTATTTTGAACGTCATGATGGTCAAGCTGTAACTTGCGATGATTTTGTTAATGCCATGCAAGATGCCAGCGGTAAAGACTTAACCTTATTCCGTCGTTGGTACAGCCAAGCGGGTACACCAGTCGTCACGGTCAAAGATCATTTCGATGCAGACAAGGGCGAATATCATTTAACTGTTACTCAGCAGGTGGTATCACAAGGTGTAAAGGGCCAAACACTGCATATACCTTTTAGTGTGGAGTTATTGGACCGAGCGGGACAGTCCATTGTCAATAAAGTACTTGATGTGACACAAGCCAGCCAAACATTTGTGTTTGATGGACTGGACAGTGCGCCTACAGCCTCCTTGCTTCAAGATTTTTCTGCACCGGTGAAACTCGTTTACGATTTTAGCATTGACCAGCTTGTTCATCTTATGCGCCATGCATCGAGTGAAGTTGCACGCTGGGAAGCATCGGTGCAATTAATCAGTCAAACCATCTGGGATAACGTTGCACAGTTACAACAGCAACAAGTGATGATGATTGACACCAGAGTGATAGAAGCCTTTAGAGGTGTTATTTTAGATGCTAATCTTGATCAAGCTTTAGTCGCTGAAATTCTGTCTATCCCGAGTGCTTCAGCAATTATTGAGCAGGTAGATCATGTTGATTTAGATGCATTGGCAAAAGCCAGAGAATTTGTTGTTGAAGAACTCGCCTCTGCTTGCGAAGATGAGCTGTTAGTGTGTTACCGAGCACTGATATTAATCGATAATCCAGCTGCCAGAGCATTTAAAAATATTGCCTTATCATTATTATGCCAAGTCTCTGATACCCATGAATCGTTAGTTGAAAAACAATACTATTCAGCCAGAAATATGACCGACAGTTTAGGTGCTTTGAAAGCGGCCGCGATGGCAAAGTTAGCGTGTTTACCTATGCTATTAAGTGACTTTGAGTCCACATGGAAATCAACCCCATTAGTGATGGATAAATGGCTTACTTTACAAGCTTTAGTTAATAGTGACGATGTGATTGATCAGATTAAGACACTCACTAAACATAGCAGCTTTAGTTTCTCTAATCCTAATCGCATTCGGTCATTGATTGGAGCTTTTGCTGCGGCAAACACTTATCAATTTCATCGTGCTGATGGAGAAGGTTACCGTTATTTAACTAAAATTTTAGTTAAATTGAATAAATCTAATCCACAAGTTGCTTCGCGAATGATTACCCCATTAATTCAGTTTGCTAAATTTGACCAAGAACGTCAGCAATTAATGAAACAGTGTTTGGTCGAGTTAAAATCATTACCAGATTTGTCGAACGATTTATATGAGAAAGTGACTAAATCATTAGCTGAATAAAGTCTTAAATTACTATTTATCCAGTAGGATTAATCAGTCTGTTTAGTGTGTTAAAAAGGAGAGCTTGCTCTCCTTTTTATGGAGTGATTTATGGAGTTATTTTTTTCTCTTAACGTAAGTTATGAAGCTTTTTTGCCATATTACCAAGGGGTTGCAGAAAAAGTGCAAGTAAGGGACCACAAAGGTCGTGTATTGCACATCAATGGTAAGTATTTTAGACCTTATTTAACCCCTAATGGCATCCATGGCGAGTTTAAATTAGTCCTTTGCCCTGACGGGAATTTCAAATCCCTTAATAAATTATAGAGCATTTACTTCAAACGTTTGATTGATTAATCGTGTGTGAAGTAGCAAGCTGTTAACATTTATAAGTACATGAAAATAAACTTTTTTCGTTAGTGGTTAAATGATTGTATTTTTATCGCCTGTGTTAATTCAAATATAGGCAGGTTTTATTTAGCCATTTTTACCCCGACATCGTTAATTTTCTTAAACATTTTCTTTTTTTTGACCTTGCTCAATATAGTTAAATGCTGTAACAATGGTGTTGCCTGTGGGCTAACAAGATGTTGGTTAAATTCCTATAACAACTAATCCAACAGGTTACGGAGATGAACTAAAATGAATATTGTTAAAAAAAGATTTAACAAGTCGGCTCTCGCTTTGGGGGTGGTGTCGGCATTATGTTTGGGAATGAGCACTTCAGCCTCAGCTGCTTCTTTTCAATGGGGCGATGTACGAGGTACGTTTGACTCTACTTGGACCGCAGGTGCCAGTTGGCGTGTGTCAGATAGAGACTGGAGTGGTCAAATTGGTAAGGTGAATCAGCCACAATTTGATTGGTCAGGTTACTCAGCATTTGGTGGCGCATTTGGTTCAACCAAATATACGTCAGCCGAAATTTGGGCTCAGCCTGGCTCATATTCAAGCAACAATGACTTAAGTAACTTATTGTATGCAAAAGGTGATACGACTTCAGAGATCGTTAAAGGTCTTCATGAGTTATCACTTAAGTATGAAAACTACGGTTTGTTTTTACGTGGTATGTATTTTTATGATCGCAAACTCAATGATGGTGACTATGGATTTAATGACCCATTAACCGGTAAAGAGTTCGATCCTTGTGCAGACAGCAAAGCATCAGAAGTGCAATGTAAAGACATTCGCTTATTGGATGCATTTGTCTATGCCAACTGGGATTTAAACGACGGCGCGAATCCATTAAGCGTTCGTGTCGGTAATCAAGTGGTTTCTTGGGGGGAAAGTACCCTAATTTCTCATGGTATTGCTGAAATCAATGCTGTTGACTTAAACATTCTCAATGCGCCAGGTGCTGAACTTAAAGAAGCATTCCGTCCACAAGGGATGGTTTGGGCATCGTTAGGGTTATCTGAAAACTTAAACCTAGAAGCTTTTTATCAATATGATTGGCAGCCTATTTGGGTACCAACGCCCGGTTCAAACTTTGCGACCAATGATTTTGCGGGTTTTGGCGGATACAACCAGAATGCGCAGTTAGGTTTCAACTCTAATCCAGATATGAACCAAGATTTCCTTATTTCTGAATACACACGTCTATACGAAGCTGCCGCAGCCAGTGGATTTAATTCTGCTTATGCCGCTTATATGACAGCGTATTCAACTAAAGCTGCCTTAGTTCAGGATGCTGCAGACCCAAGTAATGATGGCCAATTTGGTGTTAAGTTAGGATATTACTCTCCAGAACTTGGCGAAACTGAGTTTGGTTTTTATTACATGAATTACCATAGTCGTCGCCCACTTATCAGTGGAACAGCGTCTAATTTCACCACAGAGGCCATTGGTCGTGATTATGGTCGTTTAGCACAAAGCGGTGGCGTGATTGACCGTGATTTATTGCTGAGCATGGAAACCTTTACCAAGTCGCAAATTGTTTATCCTGAAGACATTCAGTTATATGGCTTCAGTTTTAACACTTTAGTGGGTGATACATCTGTTGCCGGTGAAATTTCTCACCGTGTAGATGAGCCATTACAAATTGATGATGTTGAATTACTTTTCTTAGCTATGCCTCAACAGCTAGCAAATGCAGGCATTCGTCCTGACTTAGATGGTATTTCACAAATGGATAATGTGGCGCCTGGCGAAACAGTTGATGGGTATATACTTACCGATACGACTCAAGCACAGATGACATTTACTCACCTATTTGGTCCCACACTTGGTTTAGACAACTTAACTATGCTTGCTGAAGTGGGTGGTGTTTGGATCCATGACATGCCTGGTTTTGACGAATTACGCTTAAATGGTCCAGGTACTGCGCGTTCTGGTGGCAATCCAGATATGCCTGGCATTATTGAAGCATTACATAATGGTCCAGAAACCAATCCATTCCCGACTGATTTTGCTTGGGGTTATCGTTTAGTGGCCAAAGCTGACTTTAACAACGTGTTTGCTGGTGTGAACATGTATCCAAGAGTAATTTTCTCTCATGACGTTGATGGCATTACGCCTGATCCAATGTTCCTGTTCACTGAAGGCAGAAAGTCTGTTGCTTTGGGTGTCAATTTTGATTATCAAAGTCGCTGGGGCGCAGATATTTCTTACAACAGCTTCTTTGGTGGTGTAGGAACAACAAATGCGATGACAGACAGAGATTATATTTCTTTCAACGTCAAGTATTCGATCTAAAAGGATAATTATAATGAAGAAACTGACGATATTATCGGCAGCAGTGATGATCGCACTAAGTGCACCTGCTGCGCTGGCGAAAGTATCACAAGCTGATGCAGATAAATTGGGTACAACATTAACCCCTCAAGGTGCAGAAAAAGCGGCAAATGCAGATGGTTCAATTCCTGCTTGGACTGGTGGTATCACTAAGCCTATTGCTGGTTACACCAAGGGTATGCATCATCCAGATCCGTTCCCAGATGACAAAAGCTTATTTACCATAACCAATGCAAATAAAGCCCAATATGCTGAGTTTTTAACTCCGGGTCAAAACAAACTATTTGAAGTCTACCCAGATACTTACAAAATGAATGTTTATCAGACTCGTCGTACAGCGGCTGTGCCTCAATATGTTTATGATGCAACTAAAGTCAATGCTGTTGGTGCTGAGTTAATTTCTGATGGTAATGGTATTAAAGGGGCCACAATTGGCGTTCCGTTTCCTATTCCTGCTAATGGCCTAGAAGTCATTTGGAATCATATCCTGCGTTTTCGCGGTGTAGATGTCGAAACGTATCGTAGCCAAGCTGCACCTATGGCGAATGGTTCTTATACTCTAGTTGAAAACTCTGAGGAAATTCGTTTCGAATATTCGCGTCCTGAAGTGACTTTAGAGAAACTTAAAGAAACCAACACCTTGTTTTACTTTAAGCAAGTTGTGACTCAACCAGCACGATTAGCCGGTACTGCATTGCTGGTTAAAGAAACCATGGACCAAGAGGCGCTTCCACGTCAAGCTTGGACCTATAACACAGGGCAACGTCGCGTTCGTAAAGCACCTAACGTCGCGTTTGATACTCCAGGTACTGTTTCTGATGGTCTAAGAACAACCGATGATTTTGATATGTTTAACGGTTCTCCAATGCATTATAACTGGGAACTCGTAGGCAAAAAAGAAATTTATATTCCGTACAACGACTATCGATTACATTCAGACAAACTAAAGTATGACCAAATTTTAAAACCGGGTCATATCAATCCTGAATTTGTTCGTTATGAAAAACATCGTGTATGGGAAGTGAAGGCAACTTTAAAAGAGGGTATGCGTCATACCTATAAAACTCGCGTGTTTTATATTGATGAAGATTCATGGCAAGTGGCAGTAACGGATATATATGACAACCGCGACGAGCTTTATCGTGTTGGTGTTGCTCATCTTATCAATTACTACGAAGTGCCTACGTTGTGGAGTACCTTAGAAGTATTCCATGACCTTCAATCACGCCGTTATTTAGCGATGGGTTTAGATAACGAAGGTCGTATGTATAATTTTGATGCATCACTTTCTGAAGCTAACTTCACACCAGACGCATTAAGACGTGCCGGTATTCGTTAATAGCCATAATAAAATGGGGCGCCTAGCGCCCCTATAAATTTTAAAGGAAGTTTGTATGACGTTTAGCATGCTTCGCAGTATTGTGGCGATTGGGATTAGTGCATGTTTATATACTGCTTCAGTAGATGCCCAACTCGATCCGCTTTCAGTTCAAATTCAACCCTTAGCTCAATCCTCTTTATTACTTGATATTGCCAATGCGGGCGACAAACTTGTTGCCGTCGGTCAACGTGGCAATGTGTTGATATTAGAAAATAATCAATGGCATCAAGTCGCCACTCCCGTTTTGTCCCAGTTAACCAAAGTGTTTTTTTTCGATGACAAACAAGGTTGGGCTGTCGGTCATGATGCAACGATTATTCACACCCAAGATGGTGGTGAGACCTGGTCAGTGCAGATGCAATCAGCTGAAATTGAGAAGCCATTTTTAGATGTACGCTTCTACACTCCTGAAGATGGTATTGCAGTTGGGGCGTATGGATTATTTTATCGCACCGCTGATGGCGGTAAAACTTGGCAAGATGAGTTTCACCAAGAATTGCTCTTTGAAGATGATGTTGCTTATTTAAATGACCTTAAAGCAGAAGATGAAGCCTTGTATTTATCGGAGCGTGCGTCTTTATTACCTCACTTTAACCGTTTGATTCGTCTTGAAGATAAACGCTTATTATTGGTCGGTGAGCTTGGTATGGTGGCGGTATCTGATGATAATGGCCATACATTTACTAAAACCAATTTTGACTATGATGGCTCGATGTTCAATGCCATTTCGGTTGGTGATGATGTTTATGTAATGGGACTTCGTGGTCATGTATTTAAGTCAGATTTAAGTTTATCTGCATGGGAAGAAGTAGAACTACCGGTCCAATCATCAATCAATGGTGCACTTGTTACATCTAATAATGACCTATACCTAGTCGGTAATGCTGGAATTGTATTATCAGTTGATGATGGTAGAGCAACTATTGTTGCTAGGCGTCAAGGTGAAAATATTGTGGCTATTGCTAAAGACAGTAAAGGCCAATTATGGTTTGCCGGTTCTAAGGGACTGTTTCAGCTTGATTAACCTTTTGGTTAAATTGGACAATTAAAACAACAATAATAAGGCCGAAAAGATGTTAGAAAAACTGGTCAATGGATTTGAATCTCATTTATTTCGTAATCGAAAATGGGTCATAATTTCATTTATTTTTATTACTATTTTTTTAGGTTACCAAGCCAGCCAACTAAAAATGGATGCGGCTTTCAGTAAAAATATTCCTCTTAATCACTCTTATATGCAAACCTATACCAAGCATCAGAAAGACTTTGGTGGTGCCAACAGCATTATGGTTGCAGTTGAAGATACGAGCGGCAATATATTTAATCCGGAATTTTTTGATGCACTGAAAAATGTCCACGATCAATTATTCTTTATTCCTGGGGTAGAGCGTTCACAGGTTAAGTCACTTTTTTCGCCTTCAACGCGTTTTACCGAAGTCGTTGAAGATGGTTTTGCTGGCGGCCCAGTTATCCCTGCCGATTTCAGTAACGATGAGTATGGCCTTAAAGTGGTACGAGACAATATCGAAAAGGCTGGCATTGTAGGTCGTCTTATCGGTAATGATTATACTTCTGCCATGGTATCGGCCCAATTGATGGAGTTTGATCCGCAAACGGGTGAAGCCATTGATACAATTGCATTTGCCAATCAACTTGAGCAAGAGCTTCGCGGTAAGTTTGAAACCGATAAGATTAAAATTCATATCATTGGCTTTGCTAAAATGGCTGGTGATGTAGCAGAAGGCGCCAAAGGCGTACTGTTGTTTTTCTTAATCGCCATAGCCATTACTGCAGTGATGGTGTATTTATTTTCAAAATCGATAGTGCTGACTATTTTACCATTGATGTGTAGTTTGGTTGCGGTATTTTGGCAATTAGGCTTATTGACGGTTATCGGATTTGGCTTAGACCCAATGTCGATTTTGGTGCCATTTTTGGTATTTGCCATTGGTGTCAGTCATGGGGTACAGATGATCAATGCTGTGCGTCGTCGCGTGCTAGATGGCCAGACGACGAAAGCGGCATCTGCATCGGCTTTTCGCAGCTTGTTAGTGCCGGGCGGCGTTGCGTTACTATCTGATACAGTGGGTTTTTTAACCTTACTTTCGATTGATATTGGTATTATTCGAGAGCTGGCAATTTCTGCATCATTAGGTGTTGCAGTGATTATTCTCACTAATCTTATTTTGCTTCCTTTAGTGATTTCATATTTCGAATTGCCGACTAAGCAAGATAACCTACAGAAACGTCAACAAATAGAAAATATTTGGCGTTGGCTGTCTAAGTTTGCCACTCCGAAATATGCTGTAGTGGTATTGATTTCAACAGCAATCCTTTATGCCGTTGGTTTTCAGCAAGCGTCAAAAATGCAAATTGGTGATTTACAGGGTGGGGCGCCAGCGCTGCATCAAGACTCTCGCTATAACCAAGATACTTTCTTCATTACCAAACATTTCTCTATAACAACCGACGTTATGTCTGTGATTGTAGAAGCCACTCCTGAAGCTTGTACATATCATTCTGTGTTATCGCAGATAGATCAGTTTGAGTGGATGATGGCTAATACACCTGGGGTTGAGTCAACCGCGAGTTTGGCATCGATTGCCAAAAAAGTGAATGCCGGCTTTAACGAAGGTAACCCTAAGTGGGAGATTTTACCGCGCACCACAGCCAGTCTAGTTCAAGCCGTGGGTCAAGTTCCAACCACATCGGGTTTGTTAAATAGCAACTGTTCTGTTATGCCGGTTTACTTGTTCTTAAAAGACCATAAAGCAGAAACCATTGAGGTGGTTGTTGATAAAGTTAAAGCTGTTGCTGCTGAGCTTAACTCCGACACGTTACAATTTAAGCTAGCTTCGGGTCCGGTTGGCGTTATGGCTGCAACCAATGAAGCAGTAAGTGAAGCTCAGCTGCCAATGATGTTGTACGTTTACGGTGCAGTGTTTGTCTTATGTTTAATTAGCTTTAAGTCACTCAAGGCAACGATAGCAGTGATTATCCCACTTTATGTGGTATCGACGTTAGCACAAGCCTTAATGACTTTGCTCGATATTGGTCTAGCAGTCAGTACCTTACCTGTTATCGCCTTAGGGGTGGGTATTGGTGTTGATTACGGGATTTATATCTTATCGACCATGTCCAACAAGCTCAGTAATGGCATGCCTGTGCAACAAGCGTATTTCGAAGCATTGGTTGAGCGTGGCAGTGCGGTGATATTTACCGGGCTAACTTTAGCGATTGGAGTGAGTACTTGGTTCTTCTCCGACCTGAAATTCCAAATGGATATGGGAATTTTGCTGACTTTCATGTTTTTAGTGAATATGTTGGGGGCAATTATTATTCTTCCCGCACTTTCAGCTATGTTTTGGAGAAAAAAGTAACTAAAACATGCAATTAAACAAAAAAGGGAGCTTAGCTCCCTTTTTTGTTTTGCATAGTTACTCTATGCAAACGACTTAAATGTCATTTTAAGTACCAATCTATGCTGTCGAGTGGATTTATAGAGGATGTACCACTAAAATTTTCCTCGATATAGCAGCAATTTAGTAATAAACTTTGCATCAGATCTCAATTATGAGTTTCTTTTGTTAAACTAAAAACAGTTATTTACGTGATACACACAAAATGACTCGGACCTACAGAATCAACAAGCCGAAGCATCCATATAATGATAAGAGCGCTGCCATAGACGCTTAAGGAATCTGCAACATGGCCTTGAAAGATGCAATGCCTTCAGTACTACTGGAAAATGTAGTCAATTTAATTCACACAAAAATCCCTCATTCTCAAGCCAAACAAGTTGAGCAATTTGCTAATTGCCTCTACGCCCATATGTCAAAAGACGATCTCAATGCTCGTAATGACAGTGATTTATATGGTGCCGTATTGAGCCTTTGGAATGCGCTGAATAAAACCGCGCAGGACGAAACTCACATCCGAGTGTTTAATCCTAGCCAAGCAAAACATGGCTGGCAGTCAACTCACAGCATTATTGAGATTATTCAACTTGATATGCCTTTTTTGGTTGACTCGCTCTCAATGGCGTTAAATCGAATGGGCATTACCGCTCATGTGATGTTGCATACGCCATTAGCGGTCGTGCGTGCTGCTAACAACAATGTCACTGATGTGTCATTTGTTAATGAAGCTACAGAAGGCAGCAATAACGTTGCGGTTTTCTTAGTCGAAATTGACAAGCAAAATAGTGATGCCGACATCAAGGCGATTGAGAAAGAGATTCAATCTGTCTTAGCGGATGTATCAGCATCGGTCAATGATTGGCAATTAATGTCAGACACATTAACCGATACCATTAAACAATTACCTTCACGGCCATTTCCTGGTGAAAAAGCGGAACTTCAAGAGTCTGTTGATTTCTTAAACTACTTGAACAACCACCATTTCACTTTACTCGGTTATCGCTATTATGATTTAAAACGCGTTGAAGGTGATGTTGAGCTTGTCCCTAATATTGAATCTAGCTTAGGACTAATGAACCGTTCAAAAACCTCACACAGTGAGCGCGGTTTGTTACTTTCAAGTTTATCTGATTCTGCCCGCAAAGAGGCATTAGATGAAAGCTTACTTGTTCTGACCAAAAGCTCTGCCAAAAGCCGTGTGCATCGTCCAGCTTACGTAGATTATATTGGCGTTAAACGCTTCGACAAAAAAGGCAACGTAATTGGTGAAGATCGCTTCATCGGTTTATATGCTTCTAATCTTTATAACCGTAGTCCACGCGAGATCCCATTGCTGGGTGAAAAAGTTCAGCGCATTCTTGATAACTCAGGTCTAGCGCCGCGCTCTCATGACTATAAAGCGTTAATGAACATCCTTGAAAACTTACCTCGTGATGAGCTAATCCAAGCTAAAGATCATGAGCTGTCTAATATCGCTTATGGCATATTGGAAATGCAAGATCGCGATAAGTTAAAGTTGTTTGTTCGTAAAGATGGCTATGGCCGCTTCTTGTCGTGTTTAGTGTATGTGTCTAAAGACCGTTATAACACTAAGTTACGTCAAGATACTCAACGCATTCTAGCGCAACATTTCAAGAGCAATGAAGATGTTGAGTTCACAACGTATTTTTCTGAGTCTACTCTGGCTCGAACTCATTATATTATCAAAGTTGATAATAACAATATGGATGTTGATGTGGCCGCTATTGAAAAAAATCTTATCGAAGCCGCTCGCTCGTGGGATGATAAATTGCACACAGCGTTAAATAATACTGTCGGTGAACAAGCTGGTACAGGGCTGACAAAACGTTATTTAAATGCTTTCCCACCTAGCTATAAAGATGATGTTCTTCCAAGCTCAGCTGTAGTTGATATGCAGCATCTAGAAGCATTGGATGATGAACATAAGTTAGGCATGTTATTTTATCAGCCACAAGAAACAGCATTAAACGACAATAAAGTGCGTTTAAAATTGTTCCATAAAGACGAGCCAATTCACTTGTCTGACGTATTACCAATGCTAGAAAACTTTGGTTTACGTGTGATCAACGAACGCCCATATGAAGTGAAAACTAATGATGGTGCTACGTTCTGGATCTTAGACTTCTTAATGACAGTGCAAGGCGCAGCGACAGAAAACCTTGCTGATAGTCAAGATCGTTTCCAAACAGCCTTATTACAAGTGTGGCAAAAGAAGTTAGAAGACGATGGCTTCAATCGCATGGTACTTTCAACGGGCTTAAGTGGTCGTGAAGTGTCTATTTTACGTGCATATGCTAAGTACATGCGCCAAATTGACGCTACATTCAGTCAGTCTTACATTGAAGAAACTTTTAGCCGCTATCCAAAACTTGCGGATTTATTGGTTAAGATGTTCATTCGTAAGTTCAATCCTAAGCTAAAGACACGCACCTTGAGTAAATTCCTCGAGCAAGTGAATATTCAGCTTGATGACGTTTCAAGTTTAGATGATGACCGAATTATTCGACGTTATTTAGATTTAATTAATGCCACATTGCGTACTAACTTCTATCAAACTGCGATTGGCGGCAAATCAAAGGATTATATCTCATTTAAATTCGCACCGAGCTTAATTCCAGAAATGCCTAAGCCGATGCCTAAGTTTGAGATCTTTGTGTATTCGCCTCGTGTTGAAGGTGTCCATCTACGTGGCGGTAAAGTGGCTCGTGGTGGTTTACGCTGGTCAGATCGTCGTGAAGATTTCCGTACTGAAGTGTTAGGCTTAGTAAAAGCACAACAAGTGAAAAACACCGTGATTGTGCCTGTAGGCGCAAAAGGTGGATTTGTGTGTAAGCAACTGCCAACAGAGGGTGGCCGTGAGGCTTTATTCACCGAAGGGCAAGAGTGTTACCGTATCTTTATTCGCGCATTATTAGACATTTCTGACAACATAATTAACGGTGAAGTTGTTCCGCCTGCAGATGTTGTCCGTCATGATGAAGACGATCCTTATTTAGTGGTTGCAGCCGACAAAGGCACCGCGACTTTCTCAGATATCGCTAACGCGATTGCGATCGAATACAACTTCTGGTTAGGCGATGCGTTTGCCTCTGGTGGTAGTAATGGTTATGACCACAAGAAAATGGGGATTACCGCACGTGGAGCTTGGGAATCGGTTAAACGCCATTTCCGTGAAATTGGTGTAGATTGCCAAACCACTCCATTTAGCTGTGTGGCGATTGGTGATATGGCGGGTGATGTATTTGGTAACGGTATGTTGTTATCTGAGCAAACTCAATTGGTTGCTGCATTTAACCATATGCATATCTTTATCGACCCAACGCCAAAAATTGCCGAAAGCTATGCTGAACGTCAGCGTTTGTTTGTCTTGCCACGCTCAAGCTGGGAAGATTATAACGCGAAACTGATTTCTAAAGGCGGCGGGATCTTCTTACGCTCTGCCAAGTCAATTAAATTGACCCCAGAAATTAAGCAGATGTTAGCGACTGATAAAGACACCATGAACCCAACCGAACTGATGAAAGAACTACTGAAAATGCCAGTAGACTTGATTTGGAATGGTGGTATCGGGACTTATGTTAAGTCGAGCAAAGAATCTCATGCTGAAGTTGGCGATCGTGCTAATGACACTTTACGCGTTAACGGTAAAGAAATTCGCGCCAAAATTATTGGTGAAGGCGGTAACTTAGGTTGTACCCAATTAGGCCGTATTGAATACTGCGCTAATGGTGGCCGTATGAACACCGACTTTGTTGATAACGTTGGTGGTGTTGATTGCTCAGACAACGAAGTTAACATCAAAATTTTCTTGAATACCTTGGTAGCAGAAGGCGAGTTAACGGTTAAACAACGTAATCGTCTACTTGAAGACATGACAGATCAAGTTAGCGAGATTGTCATTCAAGACTGTAAAGATCAGACTCGTACTATCTCTGTGACTCAAGTCGATGGCGTGTCGCAGTTGAAAGAGCAAATTCGTTTTATTCAATATCTTGAAAAAGACGGCAAGCTTGATCGCGCGCTTGAGTTTTTACCTACTGATGACGATTTAGCTGAACGTTTAGCCAATGGACGCGCGTTAACTCGCCCTGAAATATCGGTATTAGTTGCGTACGCTAAAATGGTATTGAAAGAGCAATTAGTGACCCCTGAAATCACTGAAGATGCATTTTTAAGTAAATTGCTAGTGGCTTATTTCCCTAAAAAGCTTCAAGCAAAATATGCTAATAAAATGACCGCTCATCCTCTTCGCGGTGAAATTATTGCTACATCATTGGCCAATGAATTAGTTAATGATATGGGCTTTAATTTTGTACAACGTATGCAAGATGAGACCGGTGCAACAGTTGCTGAAGCCGCCATTTGTTACACTATGGCCCGAGAAATCTTTGGCCTTGATGACTTAACCACTTCAATTACTGATTTAAGTGGCGTCATCCCTGCAGTGGTGCAGGGTGAAATGTTGCATCAATTACGTCGCAGTATGCGTCGCGCGTGTCGTTGGTTTATCCGCCATCGTAATCGTGCTCATGATATTGACCAAACTATTGCGTTCTTTAAGCCAGTATTTGAACAGCTTAAAGCCAATGTTGACCAATATATGATAGATGCTGAAGTGAAAGTAATTTCTGCTGAGATTGCTGCGCTAACCACCGAAAATGTTCCTCAAGCTGTTGCACAAGTTGTGGCTAAAATGAGTACATTATTCTCAGCGTTAGACATTGCACAAATTGCTCAAATCGAGAACAAGTCAGTTGAACTGGTATCTGAAACTTACTTTAAACTCGGTGCAAAAGTTGAGTTACATTGGTTCTTAGAACAAATCAGTGCTCAACCTGTTGCTAACCATTGGCAAGCACTTGCCCGTGCAGCATTCAGAGAAGAACTTGATTGGCAGCAACGTGCATTAAGTTCTGCTGTATTACGTACTTGTACCGAGACTTGTGATGCAGATAGTGTGATTAATCAGTGGATTGAACAAAATAAGCCTTTACTCGAAAGATGGTATCACATGCTAGCGGATTTCAAGGTTTCTCAAACCCATGAATTTGCGAAGTTCTCAGTCGCCTTACGGGAACTGAACTTACTGATTTTACATTGCGTAGGTCAGAAGTAGTTTTTATAATGTGAATAAGCCCTGGCGATTGCCGGGGCTTTTTTTAGGTCTAGGAGAAAACATGTTTTACAAACTTGCACAGAAAGTAATGTTTCAGATGGACCCTGAGTTAGCTCATAATCTAGCGATTGGTAGCTTGAAAATTACCGGAAACAACCCATTAAACTGTTTCTATCGTCAACAGGTTAAATCCGCTCCTGTAACCTGTATGGGCCTGACGTTTCCTAATCCTGTTGGCTTAGCTGCGGGATTAGATAAAGACGGCGAGTCAATTGATGCTTTTCATGCGATGGGGTTTGGCCATGTTGAAGTCGGAACCGTAACACCACGTCCGCAACCGGGTAACGATCAACCAAGATTGTTTCGATTAAAACCTGCTAAAGGGATTATTAATCGGATGGGTTTTAACAATAAAGGTGTGGATAATCTGGTTCGTAATTTAATGGCCAAAAAGTCTGACATTATGGTTGGTGTGAATATAGGTAAAAACAAAGATACTCCAGTAGAGCAGGGTAAGGATGACTACTTGATCTGCATGGATAAAGTGTACCCATACGCCAGTTATATTGCGGTGAATATCTCTTCACCAAACACCCCAGGTTTACGTTCAATGCAATACGGTGAGTTACTTGACGACTTACTCAGTTCAATTAAAGCTAAACAAACAGAATTAACCGCTAAACATGGCAAATATGTCCCGGTTGCGCTCAAGATTGCGCCTGATTTAAGCTCAGACGAGATTAAAGCGATTGCGGATTCGTTACTGAGTAATCAGTTTGATGGTGTGATTGCGACTAATACAACATTAAGCCGAGATACTGTAACTGGTTTAAAACATGCCGAAGAAATGGGCGGTTTGAGCGGTAAGCCTTTGACTGATTTATCGACTCAAGTGATCAAACAATTAGCGATCTGTTTGCAAGGTAAGATCCCGATCATTGGTGTTGGTGGGATCAATAGTGCCGCAGATGCGATAGCTAAGTTTGATGCAGGCTCAACTATGGTGCAGATATACTCAGGTTTTATTTATCGAGGACCTAAATTAGTTGATCAGATCGCAAAGGCATATTGTTCAAAATAGCGCCTAAAACAGCTTTGCATTGATCAAAAATCATGCCGCGATCGAAATTTTGATCGTTCGATCGCGCTAACACTCTGAAATTTATGTTATAATTTATAATTAAATTTTGATATTGAGTGAAAAATCATCTAATATATAAGCGTGTTCAATATTTAGGTGTAAATAGTCATGTTATTAATGCCAAATAAGGACTGGCATTGGGAATACAATGAAAGCTTGAAGCAATTAAGTATTTCGTTGGGTTCTGAGATGGAGTTCTTAACGCCATATAAGACAAAATTGTTAATTCCAGATGCTCTTAAGGCAGCTGAATTTAACCTTGAACACGCCAAATTTTACATTAAAATGCTCGAAACCCTTCCTAAAGTGTTGCATATCTCTGATGCAGGTATTGTACAAACTGCACTGAACGCAACTGCCGCGCATTTTTTATTACAATCACAAATGCCTAAATCTTGGTTTTTTGACGTCAGTGATGAGTGTGTTTATTGTGATGTGGGTAAGTTGTTTCAGCTCAACTGCGGCTACTCTAAAGTATTGGCGTTAGTTATTGCAAATGGCTTACAAGCAGCAACTGTGATGATTTTGTCACAATACTGTCAGCTATCTGAAAATAAATCATTAGCACAATTTGATATCATAAAAGTGATGCATAATCGTTTACATCCACTGCGTAAAGCTAAGCAAGTTGTCGCGGCATAAAAGAGTTGAATAGATAAGACACTCGACTCAATTTGTTCACTAGCTAGCATGTGCGGTTAGCGTATAAAAATAGTGCGAGTCTACTTCTATTGATAAACTTGCTAAAGTTTAATCCGCATGTATTATTCAAATCGCTATTTTATCAGGCGCGTCCGCCTCAATATTAAGCATTCATCGCTTATTTAGCCCTTTATTTGGCCTGTTATTCGAGCCGATTTTTAATCAACAATACTTAATCTAGTGCAATGGAATGACTCTAAGGCATCAATTACTGACTCTTATTAGTCGGTTTAAGTGCCGGTAACAAGACGATTAACCAAATCAAACCGTAAACAGCAAATCCAACCATCATCCACTGCGCCATACTGACAGACAACCATGACCAAGGTGAGTCGCTACACATGCCTGTCGGTGAAAAGACGGAAGGTAACCAAGTGTCTAACGGCATAAAGCTTGGGAACTCAGGATAAAAGGAACACGTTTCAAATGGTGATGGATTAACTTGCATCTGGTTTAGCTCATAGGCTAATTTAAATCCCCAAATAGCTGATACTCCCCAGCTAACGATTCCGACCAAGCGTAAAAACCACACTTTGGGTTGTAGTATACCCACAAGCCCAGTCAATATAAGACCCAATACCGCTACACGAATGTAAATACACATCACACACGGAGCGAGATCCATTCCATATTGAAAAAAGAGTGCCGCCAACTCTAGTCCTATGGCGGAGAATAACAATAAACCCCAAGAAAGACGGCTATGACTAAACTGCTGTAATGGTGACAATGTCGGATTCCTAAGTGTGTGAATAGATAAAAAAACACCCTCAAATGAGGGTGTTTAAACAAACTATAGTGACTTTAAAATAATTTATCAGCTAAGTCCATTAAGCTGATGTAATTAATGTCCCATTGCCGCGCCACTTAAGTCTTTAGCTGAGTGGTGAATAATTAATTGGCTCTCATATAATGTGTTAGTCATGTCGGTTAAGAAACCTGTCTCAATCGCCATTACCCCCACAATCGATAGCACGATAGTATAGGGTAGTGCCATCCACACCATGCGGCCATAAGACAAGCGAATAAGTGGCGCAATAGCAGATGTTAACAAGAATAAGAATGCCGCTTGACCGTTTGGTGTCGCAACCGAAGGTAGGTTAGTACCGGTATTAATTGCTACAGCTAGTAAGTCAAATTGGTCTCGAGTAATTTGGCCACTCATTAACGCAGATTTTACTTCATTAATGTAGACTGTACCCACAAACACGTTATCACTCACCATAGACAGTAAGCCGTTAGCAATGTAGAAAATAACTAGCTGCATATTGCCTTCATAACTCAATGCCCATTGGATCACTGGAGCGAATAAATCTTGATCAATGATGACACCTACGATGGCAAAAAATACAGCAAGTAACGCAGTGAAAGGCAAAGCTTCTTCGAATGCTTTACCTAATGAATGTTCGTCTGTAATGCCATTAAATGCTGTAGCTAAGATGATGACAGATAACCCAATCAAGCCAACAGAAGCTAAATGAAGTGCTAAACCAGCAATTAACCACACACCAATAAGAGCCTGAACGACGAGTTTCATTTTATCTTGGTTGGTTCTGTGTGAGTCTTCATGAGCAGCGTAATCAGATAAGATCCTATGTACCGCATCAGGTAATTGGGCTCCATAACCAAATACTTTGAATTTCTCGACAAGAAAACACGTTAATATACCGGCAATCAATACCGGCATAGTCACAGGTGCCATACGTAAGAAAAACTCACCAAATTGCCAATGGGCCTGCGCCGCAATGATTAAGTTTTGTGGTTCACCCACCATAGTACATACGCCACCCAGTGCAGTACCGATACCAGAGTGCATTAATAAATTACGTAAAAATGCCCGAAACGATTCTAATTCTTCATCATTTAATTGTCCGCTAGACTCAGACGTATGATCGTGACCGTTATTATCACTAAAACTCTTACCCGATGCGACTTTGTGGTAGATAGAGTAAAAACCGACGGCAACAGCAATGATTACCGCAATCACGGTTAAGGCATCTAAGAAGGCTGATAAAAAAGCTGATGCAGTACAAAACATCAAAGACACGATAATTTTTGAGCGTACTTTAGTGATCATTTTGGTAAATACAAACAGCAATAGCTGTTTCATAAAGTAAATACCTGCGACCATAAATACCAACAAGAGCAATACTTCTAAATTAGCTTCTATTTCATGTAGCACTTGTGAGGGCGAAGTCATTCCTATGATGACGGCTTGAATGGCTAAAAGACCACCCGGTTGCAGTGGATAACATTTTAATGCCATAGCTAAAGTGAAAATAAATTCCACCACTAGCACCCATCCAGCGACAAAAGGATTTACATAGAAAAAGAGCAGGGGGTTGATGACTAAAAATGCCAAAATTGCGTATTTGTACCATTTAGGTGAATTACCTAAAAAGTTAACAAACAGCGCCTGACTTTTGGTTGCCTGCATAGCAGCCTCTCCGATATTGTGATTGTTACAGTATTGGTACCATTTTTGATGCTAGCAACACATTATTATTTTCAACAGAACTGGGAGAATAGAAGCAACTTCATATTAAAAACTTGATGGATATCAACTTTTCATTAATTTGCGCCAAATAACCTATCGAGGCAAATTGAACATTACCGTCTATTTATTGTTGTGAAATTATAGTGTCTTGATATAGCAAACAATGTGTTAGCCTACATATTTATGCGGCAAACTCGATATGGCTCTTGTATTTTCGCTGCTAGTGTAGCTCAAACAAAATTGAATTGTAATGTCGTTATTTGCTCCCAAAAATACTACATTACATCAACAAGCTAGCTACATGAGTATATACTAAACTTGTGTTATTTTATCGATAAAATTGCTATAGGTTTATGATTTTAGTAATTTAATGTGAATAGTATCTGATTATTGAAGTTGTAATGGCTCATAGTAGGTTAAAAAATAGTCGTAATGAGCGTCCTGAATAAACAATGGTTTTTATTTTCCACCGCTCTGGTATGATCAGTGCAATAGTTTCGCCATTGTTTAGCAATAGGATATGAAGGCTGATGATCATCAATGCCAAAGGGCCAGCGAGTTTTGCCGAGAAATATATTGTTCGTTCCATTTGGGAAAATAAATTTCCACCCGGATCAATTTTACCTGCGGAACGTGAGCTCTCAGAACTTATCGGTGTCACTCGTACGACGTTAAGAGAAGTTCTGCAGCGTCTTGCACGAGATGGTTGGTTAAAAATTCAGCATGGTAAACCTACCCAAGTGAACAACTTTTGGGAAACCTCTAGTTTAAATATTTTAGAAACCATTGCTGATTTGAACCCTGATGGTTTTCCATTACTCGTCGATCAACTCATGGCTGCTCGTGGTAACGTAAGCAACATTTATTTTCGTGCATCCATTCGCCACAATCCTGAAAAAGTGGTTGAAGTCTTGGCCGACATTCACAGTTTAGAAAATAACGCTGAAGCCTATGCTGCATTTGATTATAAGTTGCATCACACATTAGCATTTGCATCGGGTAACCCATTATATGTATTGATTTTAAATGGCTTTAAAGGCCTTTATAATCGTGTGGGTCGTTATTATTTTTCCAGCCAAGAAGCCCGTGAATTAACCCTAAGCTTTTATCTTAAGCTGGAAAAACTCGCCCAAGCTAAAAATTATATTGATGTACCAGCATTGATGCGAGCCAATGGTATTGAAAGTGGCAAAATGTGGCAAAAGCTGCGTGATGACCTGCCTGCTGAAATGGGCCATGATAATACTTAATTTACAGTGATGAGTTGAGCATTTATCGTTAATAGAGAATACCGATTTATTTACCTCGGATATTGAATCTCAATTTGAAAAGCCAATCAAGTCGATTGGCTTTTTTTATGCTGTCGCTTCAGGACAGCTTGATAATACCCTCACAATACCTACATCGTCTACTTGCTCTAAGCTGACATTGAAACCCCATAGCCGATGTAAATGCTTCAACACCTCTTGATGGTTATCTGCAAGTGGGATGCTGTCATAGGGGATGTAGCGTAAGGTGATAGAACGATCGCCATTCACTTGCACTTGTTGCACCTGAATATTAGGTTCTATATTGGATAAATTATATTGTTGTGACAGAGTGTTGCGGATATCTTGATAACCTTGCTCATCATGAATGGCCGAAATGGAAAGTTGGCTGCGTTTTTCATCATCTAAAATAGCAAATAATTTAAAATCACGAATCACTTTTGGTGATAAATATTGGCTAATAAAACTCTCATCTTTAAAGTGCTTCATCGCAAAGTGAACCGTTTCAAGCCAATCACTGCCGGCAATGTCGGGAAACCACTTTTTATCTTCCTCGGTTGGTGTTTGGCAAATTCGTTTTATATCGACAAACATTGCAAAACCTAAGGCATAAGGGTTTATGCCATTATAGTAAGGGCTATTGTAGGCAGGTTGCGTAACCACAGCAGTATGATTTTGCAAAAACTCCATCATAAAACGGTCAGTGACTTTACCATTATCGTATAAATGATTGAGTATGGTGTAATGCCAAAATGTCGCCCAACCTTCATTCATCACTTGAGTTTGTTTTTGTGGATAAAAATATTGCGCCATTTTACGAACAATTCGGACTAATTCACGTTGCCATGAAGCCAGTAATGGGGCATTTTTTTCAATAAAATATAAAATGTTTTCTTGGGGCTCACTTGGGAAAATAGTACTTGTTTCTGGCGTTTCTTTTTGTGGTGATGTTGGCAGAGTTCGCCACAAGTCATTGACTTGGCTCTGTAAATAATCTTCACGTTGCTGCTGTTTTTCTTGCTCTTGCTTCAGTGACACTTCTGCTGGACGTTTATAGCGGTCAACACCGTAATTCATCAATGCATGACAAGAGTCGAGAATTAACTCAACTTGTTCAACCCCATAACGTAACTCACATTCGCGGATATAATTTTTAGCAAAGACTAAATAATCGATAATCGAGCTGGCATCGGTCCAAGTATCGAATAAATAGTTATTTTTAAAAAAACTATTATGACCATAACAAGCGTGCGCCATGACTAATGCTTGCATGGTAATGGTATTTTCTTCCATTAAATAGGCAATACATGGGTTTGAATTAATCACAATTTCGTATGCCAAGCCCATCTGGCCACGCTTATAGCCTTGCTCTGTTTGGATAAATCGCTTGCCAAATGACCAGTGGGTATAACCAATGGGCATACCAATGCCAGCATAGGCATCCATCATTTGTTCAGCAGTAATAATTTCAATTTGATTTGGGTAAGTTTCAAGTTTAAAAAATGTCGCTGCATTTTCAATTTCATGTTGATATTGTTGCAGTAAGTCAAATGTCCACTCGGGTCCATCATCTAATGGGCTACGTTTTATATTCACCATGATCACCCCCCTACATAGCTTGTTTTTTAAAGAGTTCACGAAATACTGGGTATATGTCTTCTACGTGGGTAATATTCTGTACTGCAATGTTGTCAAATTGCTGTTGCAGTTTCTCATATTGGTGCCATAACGTCTGATGAGCGCGATGGGTTATTTCTATGTAACTAAAATAGCGAACCTTTGGCAAAATATGTTTTGCTAAAATGTCATAGCAGGCTGGCGAGTCATCGGCCCAATTATCACCGTCAGAGGCTTGAGCGGCATAAATATTCCATTCATTTTCTGGGTAGCGTGCTTGCTGTATTTCATGCATTAGCTTTAATGCACTTGATACGATAGTCCCGCCAGTTTCTTGTGAGTAAAAAAACTCATGTTCGTCGACTTCTTTAGCCTGTGTATGATGACGAATATACACCACCTCAAGATTTTGATAACTGCGCGTCAGGAAGAGGTAAAGTAATATATAGAAACGCTTAGCCATATCTTTGGTTTCTTGATCCATTGATCCAGATACATCCATCAGACAAAACATTACCGCTTGGCTAGAAGGGATTTCACGTTTGGCATAGTTGTTAAAGCGCAAATCAAAAGTATCGATAAAAGGTACTTTTGCGATTTGCTGCTTGAGTAATAATATCTGTTCCTTTATGGCTAAAATTCTTTCTGCTTGAGCACCTGGCGTGTCCTCCAGCATGACAAGTTCGGCTTCCAATGCCTGTAGCGCTTTCTTTTTGCCACCGCTCATGGCAATTCGTCTCGCCAAAGATGAACGCAACGATCTGACAATATTAATGTTAGCGGGCACGCCATCATTGGTAAATCCCGCTCGATAGGTTTGATATTCAACTAATTTATTTAGCTGATTTTTTTGTAAATTAGGCAGTTCGAGATCGTCGAACAGTAACTCTAGATATTCGTCTTTTGAGATAGTAAATACAAAATCATCATCACCGTCACCGCTATTTGATGCATCACCTTGCCCAGAACCGCCTTGGCCAGATTTAGGTCGTTGAACTTGGTCACCGCGATTAAATTGATCATTCCCAGGGTGTACTCGATCCCTTCTGCCACCTTGGCCTTGTCTGAAAACAGGTTCACTAAGGTCTCGAGTTGGAATGCTAATCTGTTCACCTTTATCAATATCAGTAACACTGCGACGAGTGACAGCTTCTCCGACAGCTTTTTTGATTTGTTTTTTATAGCGCTCAATAAAACGCTGCCGATTGACGGTGCTTTTTCCTTTTGCATTGAGTCGTCTATCAATAAAATTTGCCATACGCCTCTCCCAAGTCTAATTCATGGCAAAGTCAGCAAGGGCTGACTCTGCCAACCTGGCGTTTTACGATGATTTGCGCACTCGTAAATACCATTCTGACAATAATCTGACTTGTTTTTTGGTGTAGCCTTTTTCCATCATACGATTAACAAAATCGTCATGCTTACGCTGATCGTCATTGGATGTTTTGCCGTTAAATGAAATCACTGGCAGTAAATCCTCAGTGTTAGAAAACATTTTTTTCTCTATCACAACGCGTAATTTTTCATAACTGGTCCACAACGGATTATTGCCTTCATTGTTGGCGCGAGCTCGCAGAACAAAGTTAACAATCTCATTACGGAAGTCTTTTGGATTACTAATTCCAGCAGGTTTTTCTATTTTTTCCAGTTCTGCATTGAGTGCCCCACGATCGAACAGTTGTCCGGTTTCGGGATCTCGATATTCTTGATCTTGAATCCAAAAATCGGCATAAGTAACATAGCGGTCAAAAATATTTTGGCCGTATTCTGAATAGGACTCAAGGTAAGCGGTTTGTATTTCCTTGCCAATAAATTCAACATACTTAGGGATTAAATAACCTTTAAGGAACTCTAAATATTTTTCACTTACTTCATTCGGAAATTGTTCTTGCTCAATTTGTTTTTCGAGTACATAAAATAAGTGCACTGGATTTGCGGCTATTTCTGCACTGTCAAAGTTAAACACTCTGGATAGAATTTTAAAGGCAAAGCGGGTGGATAGTCCTTGCATTCCTTCATCTACGCCAGCGTAGTCACGGTATTCTTGGTAGGACTTTGCTTTTGGGTCGGTATCTTTTAAGCTTTCACCATTATATACACGCATCTTGGAATAAATAGATGAGTTATCCGGTGCTTTTAAGCGAGAGAGCACACTAAATTGTGCCAAGGTTTCTAAGGTGCCTGGGGCACAAGATGCGTTTGATAGTTCTGAATTGGCTAATAGTTTTTGGTAGATCGCCATTTCTTCAGAAACCCTCAAGCAGTAGGGCACTTTGACGATATAGACGCGATCTAAAAATGCTTCATTGTTTTTATTATTTCTAAACGTTGACCATTCTGATTCATTCGAATGGGCTAAAATAATGCCGTTGTACGGTAGTGCTGATAAGCCCTCAGTACTGTTGTAATTACCTTCCTGGGTTGCAGTCAATAATGGATGTAACACCTTAATTGGTGCCTTAAACATTTCGACAAATTCCATTAAGCCTTGGTTTGCTCTGCATAATGCACCTGAGTAGGCATAGGCATCAGCATCATCTTGTGAGAAATGCTCTAATTGACGAATATCGACTTTACCGACTAAAGCTGAAATATCTTGGTTGTTTTCATCACCGGGTTCTGTTTTAGCAATGCCGATTTGGTCTAGCACCGATGGATACACTTTTACTACTTTGAACTTTGAAATATCGCCACCGTATTGGTGTAAACGTTTTACTGCCCATGGAGACATGATTGTTTTGATATAACGACTGGGGATCTGGTATTCATTGTTCAGTAACTGACTGTCTTCTTCGGGATCAAACAAGCAAAAAGGATGGTCGTTAACCGGACTACGAACCCCATCAGCACTTAGTATGTAAATAGGCACATGCTGCATAAGTACCTTGAGTTTTTCGGCAATGGACGATTTACCGCCACCAACAGGACCGAGAAGATACAAAATTTGTTTTGATTCTTCCAAGCCTTGAGCAGAATGTTTTAAATAAGCCACAATCTGTTCAATCGCGTCTTCCATACCATAAAAGTCTTTGAATGCGGGATAGCTTGCAATAACACGATTAGAAAAAATACGGCTTAAGACAGGATTTTTTGCTGTGTCGATAATCTGCGGTTCACCAATGGCCATTAATAAGCGTTCGGCAGCAGATACATAGGCACTTTTGTCTTGTTTACAAATATCAAGAAATTGCTCCAAGGTATATTCTTCGTCGCGTTTTTGTTGATATCGTTGTTGATAATGCTCAAAAATACCCATAATAACCCCCTCAAAACATGCAGTAGTATTACGTAAAACGCCTCTGTGGCTAACGCAATGGTTTAACTATATTACTGGACCAATTAGCGCAATATTAGGCTTTACGAGTAAAGTGTAGGACAGGGAAAATGACTTGGCGAAGTTTTAATGGAAAATAAATTAAATAAAAACAAAGACAAACAGTAGCATTTGCAATAGTTGCAAAAATAGAAGTGTGATGTGAGTCATGCTTTGTGGCAAGAAAAGATTTAAAAAAGGAGCCAAAAGGCTCCTTTAGTTTTTTGCAGCTAATGAAGATTAAGCAGCAAAGTTCTTGTTAACAAATTCCCAGTTAACAAGTTGCCAGAAGTGAGCTAAATACTCTGGACGTGCGTTACGGTAATCAACGTAGTAAGCATGTTCCCATACGTCTACAGTTAATAAAATAGTCACTGATTCATCTGTTAACGGCGTAGCAGCATTGCTAGTGTTAACAATGGCTAATGAACCGTCAGCTTTTTTAACTAACCAAGTCCAAGCACTACCGAAGTTGTTGACTGCAGAATCGGTAAATTTAGCTTTGAATTCTTCAAAAGAACCAAAAGATGCATTGATAGCAGCAGCGATATCGCCAGTTGCTTCGCCGCCAGCGTTAGGCGCTAAGCAGTTCCAGTAAAAAGTGTGGTTCCAAACTTGAGCGGCGTTGTTGAACATACCACCAGTTGAGGTTTTAACAACTTCTTCTAGCGTTTTGTTAGCAAATTCAGTTCCTTCAACTAAACCGTTTAGTTTTACCACGTAAGTGTTGTGATGCTTACCATAATGGAACTCAATGGTTTCTTGAGAAATGTGTGGTTCAAGTGCGTTCTTTGCATAAGGTAAAGCTGGTAGTTCGAAAGCCATTAGTATCTCTCCATGGATTCAGGTTATCGTTTTGTTTACCAATCAGGTAACATTGCTCTACTTCTATTGTACTGATTATTTTTGTGATGTGAATCATTGTTTGGGAATTATCTGGATTGCTGTAGCTATTTAATGGATTTTAGATAAACCCTACAAACTGTGGCATTTTGTTCTTTGTCTAGGTGTCGTACAATAGTCGTTATGTGTTCATTCGTCGTACTTAGGAAATCCAATGGAAACTGTAGAAAAGATTAAACAGCAAATTAGCGAAAACCCAATTATTGTGTACATGAAAGGTTCACCTAAGCTACCAAGCTGTGGATTTTCATCTCAAGTTGCTCAAGTGATGATCAATTGTGGTGAACAATTTGCCTTCGTAGATATTTTACAGCACCCAGATATTCGTGCTGAACTACCAAAATTTGCTAACTGGCCAACATTCCCACAGCTATGGGTTGAAGGCGAGTTGATTGGTGGTTGTGACATTATCACTGAAATGTTCCAAAAAGGTGAACTTCAGCCAATCATTAAAGCGACTGCTGATAAATTCCGCACCGAAAACGCTGCAGAGTAATGAGTATTGATTGAGTGTTTAATGCACTGATAAAAAAGCCCCAATCGCAATTTGCGATTGGGGCTTTTTTATAGCGCCTTACTGATTAAGCAGCTTCTATGTTAAAGAGGTTATGCCTCAGTTGGTGGCTTTTTTATCGCTGGTAAAATCAAGTTCATCAAAATAGCCACAATCCCGCATAAGCTGATACCGGTTAAACTAAATGAGCCAATGCCAAATGCCATGCCACCAATACCGAACACTAACGTTACCCCAACAATACTGAGATTACGGGGTTCAGACAAATCGACTTGATGACGAATTAGGGTGTTTAATCCCACAGCAGCAATTGAGCCAAAGAGTAGGCACATTATGCCACCCATGACGGGAACGGGAATTGTTTGCATCATGGCGCCCAGTTTGCCAACAAAAGCTAAGGTAATTGCGGTAATCGCTGTCCACGTCATAATGCGAGGGTCAAAACTTTTAGTGAGTGTCACCGCGCCAGTTACCTCACTGTATGTGGTGTTAGGTGGACCACCCAATGCTGCTGCTGCAATTGTGGCAATACCGTCACCAGTCAGGGTGCGATGTAAGCCAGGCTTTTTAAAATAATCTTTACCTGTCACATTTGAAATAGCCAAAATATCACCAATGTGTTCAACGGCAGGCGCAATGGCCACTGGGATCATAAATAAAATAGCTTGCCAGTTAAACTCTGGGGCAACAAAGTTTGGCATAGCTAACCAAGCGGCTTCACTTACGGGCGTAAAATCAACAACACCAAAGGCTAAGCTAGTGCCATAGCCGACTAAAATACCGGCCAGAATAGGCATTAAACGAACTAATCCTTTAGCAAAAATCGCCACGATTATTGTAGTCGTTAAGGCTGAAAGAGAAATTATTAGGGCAATATTGGGCTCAACGATGACTAAGCTACCATCACCACTTTTACCTAATGCCATATTGACAGCGACTGGCGCTAAGCCTAAACCGATGATCATAATTACTGGGCCGACAACCACAGGGGGTAACAGGGTATGAATAAATCCTGTGCCGCGCAGTTTTACCGTTAGCCCAAGTAGCATGTAAACTGCGCCAGCTGCCATTAAACCACCCATGGTGGCTGGAATACCCCATGTTTGTACGCCATATAAAATGGGGGCGATAAAGGCAAAGGAAGAAGCGAGAAATACAGGAACTTGGCGTTTAGTGACTAATTGAAACAGAAGGGTACCGAAACCGGCTGTAAATAAGGCGACACTGGTATCTAAACCCGTCAATAACGGCATTAGTACAAGCGCACCAAAAGCGACAAATAACATTTGTGCGCCCTGTAGCGGAATTAACACGCGTTTCATATTGTTCTCCATCAGTATTTAGAAAGTTAGCGTGTGCTCAAACGGCGCGAATTGTCACATAAAAGCTATCATATGCATAACAACTTTGAGGACGCTGTAGCGATTAATGTTATTTGATATGGCTACAATATAGGGTCAATTTGGCAGTAGTAAAAAAGAGTTTTCGTTATCCATTACTCGATAGAATTTTATTATGATATAATTTGTTCACTTATATTTGCTGCGTTTATGTTATCTGATGCTGAAAAAACTAATTAATCTCATTGTGTTACCGATAATTGCATTAACCTCTATTGCGACTGTGTATGCTGCTGAAGTCGGCAAGTTAGATGAAGCCGATATTGCGGTGAGTTCACGTGCAAATGATGTAAAAGATAATGCGCTAAAAGAGGCATTAGCTGCTGTTTTCTTGAAAAATTCTGGTTTACCTAGTGTGGTGCTTCACCCCCTAGTTAAAGCTCAAATTAATGCCCCTGAGGTCATTTTGACTCAATATGGTTATTATGAGTCAAATGGTGAGTTGATGCTCAAAGCCAGTTTTGACCATCAGCGGGTGATTTCAACATTACGCGAAGCCGGTTTACCTGTTTGGGGGAGCCAGCGGCCATTAACCTTGTTGTGGATATCCGTTGATGAAAATAATCAGCAAACTATTTTAGCTGATGATTCGGCCACAGATATACGTACTGATTTAGCCCAAGAGTCTAATAATAAAGGCATTCCATTATTGTTGCCTATTATGGATTTAGATGATGTTATGCAAGTGAGCATTACTGATGTGCGTGGTATGTTTACCGATGTATTAGCCAAAGCATCAACCCGTTACCAAGCTGATTACTTTGCTGTTGCCAATATTGATACCCAAGGCAGCAACCTAAATTACAGCATTAAGTTATTCGATAAAAACAGAACTAATGGTGTGTTGGTGGCTTTAATTTCTCAACAAGGTGATGCCACCGATTATCAACAAGCTACCAAAAGTATGATGAGTATTCTGGCGGATTATTATATTAGTCAATATGCTATTGCTTCTACAGGCGGTGACCTTACAACACAAGTCAGATTTACCGGATTAAATAATATGACTCAAGTGGTGAATGTTGAACGTTACCTTCGTCAGCTTAGTGCCGTTAAGTCGATAACATTAAGCCAGTTTAAGGGCGATTCTGCCACTTATACTATTGACTTGTTTAGTAATTTAGATGATTTGCAGCGGTTGCTTAATATTGATAGCCGCTTATCACAATTAGATACTGTGGGCAGTGTCGATTCATTTTATGAGTCAACTACTGACAAAACTAAACCTAAGTTGATTTATCAATGGTTGGGTCAATAAGTATGATCAATCGGTGCGCTATACTGTTTTATCGTATAGCGTGAAATGCTGTATCTGAGGCATCTTTATGTTGAGGCTTATTGCCTATATTCGCATAATGGACTCACTTAGGTATAATGATGTTAGTTCGTTTATGATTTTGAGACCTATCTGAGTGACACAAAACTCACCAAGACAATTATCTTTACCCGTTTATTTACCTGACGATGAAACTTTTCAGAGTTATTACCCCGCTTCGGGTAATGACGAGTTGATCCAAAAACTTCAAGCCAGTGCTGAGGGATCCTTGGCTTCTTCTTTATATCTTTATGGTCCCGAAAAGTCAGGCCGAACACATTTAATGCATGCTGCTTGCGCTCATGCTAACGACTTAGACCGCCGTACTTTGTATATCCCACTTGGCATTCACGCAAGTATTTCTCCGGCCTTGTTTGAGGGCCTAGAATCGCTTGACTTGATTTGTATTGACGATGTTGAAGCGATAGCGGGCCACCCTGTATGGGAAGAAGCCATTTTTCATTTGTATAATCGTATTGCAGAGCAACAAGATTGTCGTTTGATTGTGAGCGGTAAAGCTTCACCTTCAGAAACGGGTTTTTTACTGCCCGATTTGGTTTCTCGAATGCAGTGGGGACTCATATATCAACTGCAACCTATGGCTGATGATGAAAAACTGCTTGCATTACAACGCCGCGCGGCAATGCGTGGCTTGCAGTTATCTGATGAAGTAGGGCGTTTTTTACTCACTCGTATGGCTCGTGATTTACGCACCTTGTTTGATGTGCTCGATAAACTCGATAAAGCCTCTATGGTACATCAGCGAAAACTGACTATTCCATTTATAAAAGAGATGCTTAGACTATAATTCCTTATAAAAAATTATCGTTGTCAGTCTATCCTATTAGATAATAAAAACGCCAAATGAATTCATTTGGCGTTTTTGTTTAGTGAGTTAATGACTTATTGCTGCAGATGATCATTGCCACTAAATTGTAATGGTCGAGGGTCAACAGCATTTTGTTCAGCTTGTGATGAGACTTTCTGTGATGATTTTGATGGATCAGTTGTTAGCACTAAATTTTGTGCCCAACTCAGACCGTTAACTAACGCCACAGGTGCAGGCAAACCATCCATCACTTGTGTTACCCCTATTGCAGGTAACATTTGGCTCACAACATAGCTGGCACGATCATATAACTCAGGTTGGCCGATACGGCCGCGCTGACCCCATTCAACCACAATGGTTGAACTTGTGGCAACTTCTGGTTTGTCAGTAATCGCGATATCACGCAAAATACCATATCGATGGCTCATCATCACTTCTTCAAATAGCATCGCTGCATCTTCTCGTGTTGATGAATAAGCATAGTCATCGTTGGCAAGATCGTTGGCAAAAAATTGTGCGACGTCACTTGGTGTATAAGCTTTTTGGGTATTATTTGCTGACTCGCCAGAGTAGTTAACGTTTGCAAGACCATACATCTCAGTACTGGTTAATGGGTAGCGGATGTTGAGTTGATCAGAGGTCATCGCATTAGCCTCATAACGACGTTGATATTCTTCTTTTAAGGTTGGACCTTGAATATTTGCATGTATGCTTTGTGGGTAATAATCATTTGCATGAGCAAGTTCGTGATATAAGAGCCTGGCTAGATTAGAAGACATATTCTCCATGGTACGGTTAGTACGATTGCCTATTTCTATATATTGACCAGCATAATCGTTGTTTTTGACATAACGATATGGCGAGAGATAATTAAGCTCTTCACCAAAGTTGCTACGATAATCAGGCGTTTCATTAATCGTATCTCGCTGTGCTGAAGTTAGCCACAGGTATTCAGGGTCTAAATATATTGCTCCTATATAACCAGCATAAAAGGCCGGTCTAATATCGTAACTGATGACGATAGCAGTCACTGATTGCAGCAATTCTACAAAATCATTGTGAGTTTGTGCACGTAAATAGGCTTCAAAGTTTGCTGCCATCCAGTCGTGTGAAACGAGTACTCTGTCCATAATAGTATCAATCGGGTCTGGATTAGTATCTTGGCTAATGAAGGGCAGCACATTAACAATATTGCATGGCTCAACGAATTGATTCGAGTAAACACAAGAGGCCAGTTGGTTAGCATAAGGTGAGTCATGCTTGTAAGCGTGCGTTCGTGCAACGGGATAACTGAAGTAGGCGTCCGCTGGGGCCGCTTTTTCTTTGGTTACGAGTAAATTGACGTCATCACTTATCGTTTGGCCATCAAATGAGGCCGTGGCTTTAAGACTGAAGAGTTGATCGGTATCGACGTTTGGCGCAACAAACAGTGGCCTAGTAATGTCACTTAAATCCACGTTAGTAAAGGCTTTATTATTATCACTAGGATACATGCACCAGCTAATATTTTCAGGTACTTGGCCGTTAATATTCTGTATACGTAAACTCGCATCAGTTCTATTGACCATTTGATGATCGCTGTTAATACGTAGAATATTGTCAGCTGAATCGGCAGTAATGGATACCATTTCTTCTATACTGATGTTATCGCCAGAGACAGTCACCTTAAAAGCGTAATCTTGGTTACTTGTCGGTGTGAATGCTAAAACTTGGCTATTGACTGCTGTTAGTTCAAGGCTTGGTCCTGAAATCTGCTGCCACAAAAATGTTTTACCAATACTGTCTTGTTGATTGAGATTGGCAATAATGCTACCGGGTTTGTCTTTGGCATAATGGTGTTCAACAATAAAAGTCAGTTGAGAGTTTGTGTCGGCAATAGAGTAAGTGATATTTTCACTGCAAATTTCGAAAGCGGATGAGGTAGGCGTACCTTGATCGTTATTGTTTGAATCTCCTCCGCATGCGCTAACTAACATGGCACAGGCTAAAAGGCTGTAGGGCCCTAATTTTTGCGATAACGGCATTAAACCACTCCATGATTATTTTGTTGTTATTAAAAAACATACTATGCAACATCTTGTTAACGGATAAATGTAGCATGCTGTCTTGTTTAAATGCAATCAACAAAAAAGCGCCCGAAAGCGCTTAGATAAACAACAAAAATGAAGGTGGTTTATTGTTGCTCAGACTTTTTCTTTAGCCCTAATCCTAGCTCTCTACCTCGCTTGCGGGCATAAAATGGAAAAGTGATTAATAGAATGCCAATTAGTACTGATTCAATCACCGCAAACACAAACGCATCGGTAGTGATGTAAGCCAGGGTTAAGCCATGCAATAAATACACACACAGAATAAAGCTGGCCCATGCATAAGTATAAGGATTACCAGTTAAAATACCTTTTAGCGGAAATAATAAAGGTACAATCCATATTAAGCTGAACCCTAGCGAATAGGTGCCATTGATGCCTTGTTGAATAAACCAACCGCTAAGCAGTAGGAGTAACGCAAGGTAACCGATTCGGCTTAGTTGAAACAAGGTTTGGGAAGTCATTATGGTACTCGTTACAGAATAGACAAAACATTTTCAGGAGGACGGCCAATAGCAGCTTTATTGTTGGCTAGCACAATTGGGCGTTCAATTAACTTAGGTGTTGCTACCATAGCAGCAATAAGGTGCGCTTCTGATAAGGATGCATCTGCTAAGTATTGGCTTTTATATTCATCTTCTTTGGTTCGCATTAGCTGGCGCGCCGTTAAACCCAGAAGCTGTAATATGGTCTGTATTTCCGTGGCGGATGGCGGCGTCTTTAAATATTCAACGACTGTGATATCGGCGTTATTAGCCTGCAGTAATGCTAAGGTTTCACGGCTTTTTGAGCAGCGCGGGTTATGGTAAATAATTGTTTTTGCAGTTGTCATGTTTAGAGTCCGTCATTAAAAAATGGCAAACAATAAATTCATTTATTGTTTGCCATCATTCTATCAAAGAATGGCTTGTAAGGTTAAATTATTGCGGCTACTTTAACGCCTCCATTTCCCTATCAGCTTGTCTAAATTGTCTTATTCTTGCTTCAATTCTTGCCAGTTGTAAGGTTTTACCATCTGAATAGCGATAAGCATAGTTGAGTTGGTCAATCGCTCCCTTGTAATTAGCTGATAAGGCCATAAATTCAGCATTACTGTAATACTCGAGGGCTTTGTTATCTAACTTGCGGTACGCATCAGCCATAATTTGATAAGGCAGCATATTCTGCTTATCGAAAAATATCAGTTCCTCTAAAAGCGGAATGGCTTTTTGGGGCTGATCAGCCTGCACATAAATATTGGCTAAGTTAGTATTGATCACCTGTGAAGTTGGTTTTATTTTCCGTTGCGCTTCTAATAATGCGATGGCATTTGTATAGTCTTTTTTCTGATCTAATAAATCTGTTTTGGTATCGATATAAAACAAATTATTGTCATCTTGTTTAAGCAAGTCATCAATGATGACCTCAGCTTGATCAAATTTCTGTAAACGGAAAAGTGCCAGCGCTTTGCCGTAGAGAGCAGCCTCTTTAAAAGTATATTCATTCTTTTTGAGTTGTTGTTCAAATAAAGATAATGCCGCATCGTCACTTAAACTTGAAAAACGCACTTGGATACGCGCTTTGGCTAATTGAAAGTTAAGGCTGTTAGGTACATATCGTTTAGCGTATTGAGCCGCACGGTTACGGGCTTCTGTAATTCGAGACTCTGGTAATGGATGCGTCAGTAACATTTGTGGTGGGGTGGTGGTAAAACGATAACGAATAGCCAGCTGACCGAAAAATGTGGCGGCAGCATTGGGATCGAACCCTGCATCAACAAGAGTTTGCATGCCAATACGGTCGGCCTCTTGCTCATTTGAGCGGGTATAGTTAATTTTTGCTTGTGTTGATAGTGCTTGGGTTGTCGCTAGTGCAGCCATACCTGCTTGAGGGGCTGCTATGGTTAATAAAATAGCTCCTAACATACCCACAATCGTAGCCGTAGAACTTTTCTCTTGTGCTTCAAGTGAGCGCGCAAGATGACGTTGAGTTACGTGAGTAATTTCGTGTGCAAGTACTGATGCCAATTCACTTTCGTTGTCAGCATTTAAAAATAAGCCAGTATGAACGCCAACATGACCACCGAAAAATGCAAATGCGTTAATTTCATCATTGCGCAGTAAAAAGAAATAAAACGGTGTTTTGACTCCTGTAGCATTAGCAACCAGCTTATTGCCCAGTTCTGATAAATACTGACTTAGCACCGGATCACTTAATACGGGGGCAGAAGAACGAATAACCCGCATGTATGCGTCACCGTAAACGGTTTCTTTTTCTAAACTAAAGGTATTAACTGCAGCCGTACCCAGATCTGGAAGATCATTATTGGCAAAACTGTGGCCAATACTGGCGGCAAATAGAACGCTAATTGCGCTCGCGGCCAGTGTTTTTGAAAAGGTCGATAATGATAATTTGCTCAAGCGAAACCTTTAATGATGATTGAATTGAAAATTTAAGCTTAACCAACAAGTTTGCTTAAGTTACATTGCTTGTGGTTTATTGTTCAAGCTAGGATAATAGCCCTAGATTGTTTAAAGCAAGTTGATAATGATTTTAATTGATTTAACACCTTATGTTTGTCCCTATCCTTTGGTAAAAGTAAAACTTTTACTGAGGCACATGGATGTAGATGAAAAATTACATGTACTGTTATCAGACCCCGGTTCACGCCGAGATGTTCCCTTGTTGATAAAAAAAATGGGTTTTGATATTGAAATCATTGCTGATCAACCGCACTGTTTATCATTTATCATCACCAAAACAAATTGAAATTGTATATATAAGGTTCTTCAATGCTGGAATTTTTAACTGATTGGTGCAAAACCCGTTTTAGTGACCCGCAAGCCATCACCTTAGTGTTTATTATTGTGGGAATTGGTTTGGCATTATACTTTGGTTCTGGTCTGCTTGCGCCATTGCTCGTTGCTTTGGTACTAGCCTTTTTACTTGAATGGCCAGTAGCACAAATGTCGCGATTGGGAATAAGCAGAACGATGGCGGCATCAATCGTCTTGGTGGTGTTTTTAGGCTTAATGATTATTTTGATGTTTGGTTTAGTGCCCAGTATATGGCGCCAAGGGGTGTCATTGGTAACTGATTTACCTTCTATGATCGATAAGGGTATGTTACTGGTTAGAGAATTTAGTGCCGATTACCCTCAATTTATCAGTGCTCCGCAGCTTGATTCAATGATGGAAGAAATCAAAAAGATGCTCGATACGCAGCATATTATTGATTTAGGTAAACAAATTCTTGGTTATTCAGCGTCATTACTGGTGTTAATGGTGTACGCCATTTTAGTACCATTGTTGGTATTTTTCTTTTTGAAAGATAAAGATTATTTGATAAATGGTAGTAAACGGTTTTTCCCCACTAACCGCGGTTTAGCGCGAAAAGTGTGGTTTGAAATGGATCAGCAAATTTTTAACTATATTCGTGGCAAAGTAATTGAAATTGTTATTGTTGGCGTAGCCAGTTATATTTTCTTTGCGATTATGGGGCTAAGTTATTCTGCGTTACTTGGCGTGTTGACCGGATTATCTGTGTTGATCCCTTATGTCGGGGCAACATTAGTGACCTTACCGATTGCGTTAGTGGCATTTTTCCAATGGGGCTTTAGTGCTGAATTTGGTTATTTAATGTTAGGTTATGGCATTATTCAGGCGTTGGACGGTAATGTTTTGGTACCGTTATTGTTCTCTGATGCCGTTGATTTACATCCGGTAATGATCATTGCGGCTGTATTAGTCTTCGGTGGCTTATGGGGGGTATGGGGCGTGTTCTTTGCAATACCGCTGGCATCATTAGTTAAAGCGGTCATCAATGCTTGGCCCAATAACCAACAGCAACAACGAGTCTCGTTCGACAGTGAATAATCCCTGAAGATCCTCAATTGAGTGATAAAAAAAGCTAACCCGTTATGGTGTTAGCTTTTTTTATGGACTAAATACGCTGTGCTGATGAACGATGAAAATAGCAGTATGTGTTGCAGGAAAACCGCGCTTAGATGACGTTATTGTACTCGCACTATAGGGGCTTATCTTTACTGTCTTTATCGTCTTCGCTAGAAGGTCGTTGATTAAGTTTATCAGTTGCTTGTTGTGAGCTGTCTTTAGGTGCGGTTTTATCGGTGCTGTCTTTTTGTGCTCCAAACTGAGGCATCTTAAATTTGGCTGAATATTTTAATACTGCAATATTACTCGCGATAATCCCGATGACTAAAATAATAATTAGCCATACTTCATAACCTTCTAAACTCATGGAAAACTCCTGTTTAACCTTAGTATTATCGCCTTATTGCTTTAGTACTCAGACTAGGTTAACACATGTTAGTTAGTCGACAGCTAAGCGCAATTCGCATTTGCGAATATCTTCAGGGGTATCAACTTCTGGTGAGTCAAATGCGCTGATAGCAATTTTAATTTTATGGCCGTATTCAAGAGCGCGAAGCTGCTCTAATTTTTCCAGATCTTCAAGTCTACCTAAAGGTAACTTAGCAAAGGCATTCACAAAACGTTTTGTGTAAGCATAAACACCTAAGTGTTTATAGACAGGGTAGTCGTTGGTATCACGGCCAAAAGGAATCCGGGCCCGTGAGAAATACAATGCATTATAGTCATTATCAAAGACCATTTTAACGTGCATTGGGTCATCTAGTTCTCTTTTATCGACAATTTCAAATCCTAACGTCGCCATTTCAAACTCACCAGGATGACGTTCAAATAGGCTAATGATTTGCTCAATTGAGATAGGATCAATCAGTGGCTGATCACCTTGTAAATTAATCACTAAATCGTCATCGCTAAGACCCAGTTGCTCAATAGCATCATTAATACGATCGGTTCCAGAAGCAGCTTCAGGGCTAGTCATAACAACTTTACCGCCAAAAGATTCTACCGCGTGTTTAATGCGGTCATCATCAGTGGCAACATAAATATTATCGACACCTTTGGCTAAAGAAGCACGTTCGTAAACATGTTGGATCATGGGTTTACCATTAATCGGGGCCAGCGGCTTGCCCGGGAAACGGCTTGAACCATAACGTGCCGGGATTAATAGAGTAACGTTCATTAATATGACCTATTTGTGTAGTGATTATGGTGTAGACAATAAATAAAAGGGCTCATAAGAGCCCTTTATGATTGAATCTATCGTGTATTATATACGACGGAACAACTTAGTCAGCATTTCGTCGGTAACTTTTTCTTCCCAGCCTTTACCATACACGTTGTCCCAAAGTGGGCCCATGCTCTTGGTCACAGCAACCATCTTAGCGATAGTCTCATCCGGTAAGTCTTTACAGATGTTTTTAGGTAAAGTGATGTTATGAATTTTCATCATTTTACGGAATTCAGTTACGCCTTCTGGGTAGAATTCTTCTAACACATTAAAAGCTAAACAGTTACCAATGCCGTGATGATAGCCCAGCACATAACCTAAGCCGTAAGACACCGCATGACATGCCCCCACTTGACTATAAGCAATGCTCATACCGCCCATATAAGATGCCATCATTAGCTTGTCATCTTTTTCTGCGTGGTCGTCTAAGAACACCTGACGGCATAAATCCATCGATTTTTCAGCGAATGCTTTAGCGAACTCATTTAAATAAGTCCCCTGTAATGATTCAACACAATGGATAAAGCAATCCATACCAGTATAGAACCATTGATCAGTCGGTACTCCGGCAATAAGTTCAGAGTCCATAATGATTTGATCAAATACAGTGTAGTCAGAGTTTAGTCCGAGTTTACGCACCGGGCCGCACAATACTGCTGTACGAGATGCTTCAGCCCCCGTACCAGAGACTGTTGGAATGCCAATATGGTGTACAGCAGGATTTTTAATTAAATCCCAACCTTGGTATTCTGAAGAACTGCCTGGGTTAGTTAGCATTAACGATACCGCTTTAGCTAAATCCATGGTTGAACCGCCACCTAAACCGACTACGCTTACAGGCAATGTCGTGTTAAAGGCTTTAACTTGAGCCGTTAATCCATCAACTTGTTCGGTGGTGGGCTCTTCATCTACGTTTACGTAAATCAGTAAGTCGTGTGCTTTAGTTGGTACGCGGTCAGCCAGTGGCTTACCTTGGTGAACATCATCAACTAAAAAGACCACAAAATCGTTAGCTTCTTTGCGTTCTTGACCTAGTACAACATCAAGTTGCACGAATGAGCCACGGCCGAAAATCATTTTTGGTACGCATTTAAAATTTTTAAAACTCATTACAACAGTCTCCATTGAGATAAGTACTGTAAAAAGTGCTCTGAGCCCTTACAGGCTCAGAGGTGTTTAGACTAGGCAAAAGCACGTTTGATGTTTTCAATACGCTCAGCAATTTGCTCATCTGTCCAAGATAACTTGATCAGCATAGAAATTGTGCGGCTCATGATAGCGTCAGACTTAGGTGTCAGCACCTTAGTATAATCTGGGCGATCAGCAATTAGCATGATCGGTAACGCCGCCGGTGCTTTGAGTTCTTGGATGTGCTTCCAGTTTTTAAGGTAATGCCAGTTGTTAACATACCAGTAAAAACAGCCATCAACTTTGTTGGCAGCCAGCTTTTGGTTAATTTCTTGGGTACGCGCTTCTGTTGGCATCATAAATGTTAAGAAGCCAGCTGAATCGCCTTCAGGATCAGGAATTTCACGGAAAGTGATTTCGGCAATAGAAGCCATAGCATCTTTGATGGTTTTTTTGTTTTTACGCTGAATGGCAATGATTTTATCAAGCTTACGTAATTGCGCTAAACCCATGGCTGCATTCATTTCAGAAATACGGAAATTCAACCCCATAATAGGATGTGATTCTGCACCACGATCACTGCCGACGTGGTCATGACCATGGTCAGAAAACATGTGTGAATGGTTATAAATATCGCTGTTGTTAGTGACAATTGCGCCACCTTCACCACAGGTGATGGTTTTGACTGAGTCAAAAGAGTAACAACCCACATCACCAATTGTACCTAATGCTTGACCTTTATAACTGCCGCCGATAGCTTGACATGCGTCTTCTAAAATCACTAAGTTGTGCTTCTTACACACGGCTTTGATTTCGTCCATTTTCGCCATAGAGCCGCACATATGAACAAGGTTTATTGCCTTGGTTCGTGGTGTGATAACGGCTTCAATGCCCTCTGGAGATAAACATAATGTTTCGTCAATTTCAGCAAAAATAGGCACAGCACCGGCCATAAACACGGCTTCAACAGAGGCGACAAAGGTAAATGGAGGCACAATAACTTCATCACCAGCACCAACGCCTGCTGCTGCCATTGCAGTTTGTAATGCAGCAGTACCACTTGATACTAAATGAGCGTGTTTTACGTTCATCTTTTCGCAAAGTAGTTGCTCCATGTCGCGGGTTTTCCAGCGATCATTGCGCATATGGTCGAAGTTATAACGGAAGGTAAAACCGTTCTCCATTACATCAGCAACTTCCTGCTTTTCCTCAGGACCAAATAATTCAAAACCAGGCATGGAAATCATCTCCTAAAAATTCTGCGCATAGTAGCGCTAAATAAACGGCTTGATTATAACGTTCTTCAGTAGTGGTTCGCGACTTTTATTGCATATTTTTAATAACAATAAACAAAGGCCTGCTAAATAACAGGCCAATTAAAACAGCAGATGAAGATAGATTAAACAGTTATGCTAGATTTTGCCCATTAACACGGCCATTTGTACGGTCAATGGTCACGTCTAAATCAGTAAGCAATCCGTTATCAATCCCATAAATCCAACCGTGTATTGCGACTTCTTGACCACGATCCCAGGCTTCTTGAACGATATTAGTCGATACCACATTTGACACTTGTTCGATGACATTAAGCTCACACAGACGATCAAAACGTTGTTGCTCAGTCATTGATTCAAGGTCGTCTTGATGAATACGGTATATGTCGCGTAAATGACCAAGCCAATTGTCAATTAAACCTAATCGTTCTTTATTCATTGCAGCCCTAACACCACCGCAGCCGTAATGACCAACAACCATTATGTGCTTTACTTTCAGCACATCAACAGCATATTGCAATACAGATAAGCAATTTAAATCAGTGTGAATAACCATGTTAGCAATGTTACGGTGAACAAATACTTCACCGGGCAGGAGGTCGATAATTTGGTTTGATGGCACACGGCTATCTGAGCATCCAATCCACAAGTACTCTGGGTTTTGTTGCTTTGCCAGTTGAGCAAAAAAGGTAGGATCTTCTCTACTGATCCGTTCTGCCCAACGGCGATTATTATCAAATAATGGTTTAAGAAGTTTCATTGATGCTCGAATTAGGTCGTTTTTAAACCTGTAAGTCATTACAGGCTATATGTCATTTTGTTACGAGTATATCAGCAATGCCTATCGATCTGGTCTATCCATTGATGTGATTAATTAAAATTAACTTTACTCAAAAAATCAATAAGATGCTGATTGAAAATGGCTGGCTTTTCGATGTTAGCAAAATGACCCGCTTGTTCAATGTGCAATAATTGACTGCCATCGATAGAATCATGCATTAAATAACTTTCCAATGCGGTACGCAAATAGCCACTTAAGCCAACTGCGATTAATGTGGGTAAAGTCAGTAACTCAACATATTCTAAGGTATCGCGTTTAAAGATAGCCATGTTAGCCATGTTAAGTAATACCGCAAGTTGTGCGCTTGAATAAGTGGTTAGTTGTGTATTGAATTGCGCCACTACAGTACTAAGGTTAGCATCTTGTTGACTCAATTGCTGGATCTCTTTACTGAAAAATAACCCGCTAATAGTTTGTGCAAGTTCAGCTGAGATCGTTTGTTCATTGGCAATTTTTGCCATGAGTCCTTGGTATTTGATGCAGTTAACTTGTGGCTCGAATCCGACAAAACTGTTCAACATCACTAACCCATGGATACGAGCAGGTGCTTGTAAAATAACTTCTGCAGCAATCGCGCCGCCACTACCATGACCTATGATGGCGGCCGATCCAATATCAAGCATATCCATTAAGGTTAATACCTGCTGGGCCACATCTTGTAGGTTTTGGGTATTGTCAGGGACTGTGGTTGTTTGACCATGGCCCCAAAAGTCGATGGCGATACAACGATATTGTGACGATAGTTTATCAATTTGTCCTTGCCACATGGCACTGGAGGCGAGTAAACCATGGCAAAAAATAACCACAGGCCCATGGCCTTGATCCACGTAATACAGAGGTTGATTATCAATCATTTTATGGGGCATTAAAGTGGACATAACAGACTCATATAAAGGGGCTGTGCGCGCAGACATTACGTCGGAGAAGGCGCAACAAAGAAAACATAATGATCAACTAACTCAGATAGTCGTTCAAGTAGCGGTAATTTTAATGATATTTCTGCAGCAGACAATACTTTTGCTAATTCCAGTGCGCTAAATTCAACTAATAATTCATTTGCCACAGGATAATAACTCATGTGCCAAGGTTCAGGACTGACACCGCTTAAATTGGCTTGATATGGAAAGTAAAATCCAAATTCGCCTGCGTGTAACTTGAGCCAGCGATGCAGCGGGGCGCAAGGGCCGTCGTTTGTGTATTCTGCGGTGACTAATTGTAATGATTGTTGGCTAATACCATTGGCATCATATACATCGAGGTCAGTGCCCCAGTGGTGTCGTGACGCCCCTGGTAATGCAGACCATATCAAAATAGTATCAATCAGTTGTTGTGGTGAAAGACTATTGAATACCACAGGGGTTGAGGTGTTATCTAGCAACGGCCTTTGACCATTGGCTTTGGCATTCCAAATGTTCAATTGACGATCAAACGGCCGATATGCCGAGCATATCTGGACATCAAATCCAGCTATTGATGCCGCGACCTGCAGCTGTTTAAATGCAGTTGCAGTTCGCTGCTCCAGTAAATACTGCCCAATAGAGACCAAATGATGATCGCCTAAACCGTATAGCTTAGCGTGTTCGCTAGGGATATCGATTAAAGGCGATTGGGGCTTTATTTGCACAAGAGTTTTTCCAAAATACGCTCATAGCAATTGGCTAATATCTCTAAGTCAGCCACGTTGACACACTCGTTTACTTTATGAATAGTGGCGTTTACTGGGCCTAGCTCCAACACTTGGGCGCCAGTTGGTGCAATAAAGCGTCCATCTGAAGTACCACCAGAGGTTTGTGGATCGGTTTCATAACCAGTCACTTCTCGAATGGCTTCGCGTGTGGCGTCAAGCAATGGGCCATCTCCGGTTAGAAACGGTAAGCCATTAAAAATCCAATTGATATCATAATCTAAGCCATGGGCATCAAGAATACTCACCACTCGTTGGATCAACTCTTCTGCAGTGACTTCTGTGGAGTAACGAAAGTTAAACATGACTTGTAAATCGCCTGGGATCACATTTGACGCACCCGTACCCCCATTAATGTTAGCAATCTGAAAACTGGTTGGGGGGAAAAATTCATTACCACTGTCCCAATGCATTTGCGCCAGTTCTGTTAGTGCAGGAACCGCCTTATGAATTGGGTTGTCAGCAAGGTGAGGGTAAGCGACATGACCTTGAATACCATTAACGGTTAAATTACCGGTTAAGCTTCCACGGCGGCCATTTTTAACCACATCACCTAATTTATGGGTAGAAGAGGGTTCGCCAACTAACGCCCAAGTCATTTTTTCATTACGAGCTTCAAGGGTATCAATCACGCGGGTGGTACCATTGATAAACGGACCTTCTTCGTCACTGGTAATTAAATACGCGATAGAACCATGATGGTCGGGATGCTTAGCAATAAAGCGTTCAGTTGCGACAATCATTGCAGCTAACGAGCCTTTCATGTCTGCCGCGCCGCGGCCATGTAAATAGTTATCTATGATGGTCGGCTCAAATGGCGGTGTATGCCAGCGGTTCAGGTCGCCAGTGGGGACGACATCGGTATGGCCGGCAAAGCAAAATACAGGATCGCTGTTTCCTCGTCTTGCCCACATGTTAGTGGTGTCTTCAAAGACCATAGGTTCAATATTAAAACCAATGGCAGCAAGACGCTTGGCCATCAGGGTTTGGCAACCTTCATCCAGTGGTGTTACCGAGGGACGTGAAATCAGATCTTTTGCTAATTCAACTACATCGTTATTCATTATGCAAACCACGCTTGGTATTCTGCGACGTTAAAGCCAATCAGTATTTTATCATCATTAACTAACACAGGGCGCTTTACCAACGTTGGATATTGCACCATTAAGGCGATGGCTTTGTCTTGGCAAATATCCGTTTTTTCAGCGTCAGTTAACCCACGAAAACTGGTGCTGCGCTTATTAAATAGCTTTTCCCAACCCGCAATATTAGCCCACTGTGCAACGGTTGTTTCACTCAAGCCATCTTCACGAAAATCGTGAAACGTGTAATCAATCTTTTCGGCTTCAAGCCATTTGCGCGCCTTACGAACTGTATCGCAATTTTTTATGCCATATAAAGTCAAAAGAATACTCCATTAATGTCTATTGGGTTGTGACGTTAAGCTTTAGCTCTCAAAATGAGCTTTGAAGACAGCCTAGTGCAAACTGGATATTAGCAACATTGTGGCATTGTGGGGCGGCTTGAACAAGCCGAAGAAGCTGTTTTGAAAAGATTTCATAATATGCAACCTACGATCGCTTAAGGTGAAGGTTGCATATTATTGTGGCGCGATAATTTACGACAACTATTGAACAGGTTGTTAAATAGAACGAGCCAATTTGATGTTACATTTGTACGGTAAAAATAATATCTTTACCAGCAACTACACTACCTTGGGCTTTATCGAGTTGTTTAACATCTTCCATATTAGCCAGTACCACTGGGGTCAGCAGGCTGTCGACCTTGCCACGTAAATAGGCTAAATCAAAAGATAAGATTGCTTCACCGGCTTTAACTTGCTGGCCTTCTTCGGCCAAACGCTTAAAACCATTGCCCCTGAGCTCAACGGTGCCAACACCAAAATGGACAAACAATTCAAGCCCTTGTGGTGATTCAATACTAAACGCATGATTAGTCTCAAAAATTTTCCCAATAGTGCCATCAATTGGGGCAACAATAAATTCGCCCTTAGGGTCGATAGCAATACCATCGCCGACAATTTTTTCAGCAAATACCACGTCAGGTACTTTTTCGATTGCGACAATATCACCCGATACAGGTGCATAAATGGCAATACCACCCGTTAGCGGTGGTTGGCCTGAAATCAGTCGTCGAATGCGGCTTAAAAATCCCATAAGAACTAGCCCCTTTTATTAATATTTTTATGCGGTTAATTGTAAACGGCTATACTCACTTTACCAACATTATTTGTGTGATTAAACGCAATCTTGTGCAAAAGCGTTAATGGCTTTACGAATATCAGTAATGCGAGTTAACTGTGTGATGTGTTGTGCATGGTGAACAAAATGACTGTAATTACCCTCGATTAATGCCACTTTTACGTCTAATAAATTGGCCGGATTGATACTCAATTCATCAAGACCGAGTCCGACTAATAAAGGTAAGACTTGTGGGTCGCTGCCAAGTTCACCACATAAAGATACCTTAACCTGAGCCTGTTTACAGTGACTTACTGTCATAGAAATCAGCTGGATCACAGCAGGCGATAATGGAGGGTATTGTTTGGCTAAATTTGGATTGGTGCGATCGGCCGCTAAGGTATATTGAGTTAAATCATTTGTACCAATACTGACAAAATCAAGCATTGGCAACATGCTGGGTAAATTAAATACAGCAGCAGGAGTTTCAACCACAATACCATAGCTCAGTGTTCCGAAGCCTTTTTCTTGCTGATTTAATTCTTGTTTAGCACGTTCAATTAATAAGAACGCGGCGTCAAGTTCTTCGACTTGACTGACCATGGGGAACATTAATCGAACTTGGCCATGATTTGCAGCCCTCAGTATCGCTTTTATTTGAGTTATGAAGGTTGCTGGGTGCGCCAAACTATAGCGAATACCCCGAATGCCAAGGGCAGGGTTATCTTCATTGGTTTGCGGCAAACAAGGAATTTCTTTATCGGCGCCAATATCAAAGGTTCGAATGGTCAGTACTTCACCTTGTAAGCTGTGAAGGGCATCACTATAAAGCTTATATTGTTGTTGCTCATCTGGCAGTGCTTTGGCATTCATTAATAAAAATTCGGTGCGAAACAAACCAATACCTTGAGCCCCTACATCGGTGATGTGAGATATTTCGCTTAAGTTACCCACATTTGCAAGTAAAGTGATTTGATGGCCATCACGAGTTTGACTGGGTCTATCTTTGTAAATCATCAAGGCTTGGCGACGGACTACTTCTTGTTGTTGTTTTTGTTTTAATTGCTCAAAAACTTCCGTTGAAGGTGCAACATGTAACTCGCCTGACATGCCATCTAAAACCAGTTGTGCTCCATCTTCAATGACATCTTTGGTTTGCGAAAATTGGTAATTAAGCAATGCAGGAATACCTGCTGCACGCGCTAAAATTGCGGTATGGCTGGTTAGCCCGCCTGATTCGAGGATCAGTCCGGTAATGTGGGTTAATGGTAATATCGCAAATTCAGCAGGGGTTAAATCATCAGCCAGTAATATGGTGTCTTCGGTGAGAGCGGATAAGTCCCACTGTAAATGTCCATGTAACGCACTGGTGAGGCGCTTGGCTAAACAAATAATATCAATGCTACGATTTGCTAAATATGGGTCGTCTAATGCTGACATTTCTACAGCATGTTGATTAAATATACGATCAACCGCCACCGCAGCACATACTCTAAATTGGTGAATATGTTGATGCAGTTGTTGCTGCAGCTCCTCGTCTTCAAGCAGGATAATATCACTATCAATCAGTTGAAAATGATCACACTCAGGACACAGATGATGTTGGCAGTGTTGCAAATGAGCAATAAGCTGATGAATAGCTTGCGTTAATTTTTGCTGCTGATCGTCAATTTGTTCAATAGAAAGCAGTTTAAAATCAAGTGGCGGCAGTTGATTGGTGATAGTCAGTGCTTTACCAAAAGCGATACCAGCAGAAACAACGATTCCATTGATTGACATTAAGTTGTCCTAATTAGCTAAGCGTAACGAGCAGTGAGGCAATTTTATTAACCGCCGCTTGTTCATGCTCACCAGAAGCAAATACCGTGACAGATACACCTTGGTATAGGCCTAATGTTTGTAACTTAAACAAACTTTTGGCACTGGCTTGTTTGCCATTGCACTCTACCATAACGTCACAAGCAAATGTTTTAGCTTCTTTGACTAACAAAGCCGCAGGACGTGTATGAATACCATGAGGAGCAACAATGGTGACCGTTTTTTGATACATAGATAAAATACTCAGTAACGAATGACAACTAAATACTCATTTAACTAAACCATTCAAATAGACTGACTAAAAATACGATTTAGCTTAGGCCATATTTGAGTTGAAGTGTTTAGGCATTTAATCTGATGGCCATAATATACCCTAAAGTGATCAGCGCTAAAAGTGATGCTAGGCGCAAAGTCTTTAGCTGTTTCGATATTACACCATTAAGTTGGACAATTAGATGTGCTCTGAGGCTGCCAGTGATTTACTCGACTGGCTGCAAGAGTGAAAGGGACTAGATTTTGAACTGACCTAAGGTTTGGCTCATGTCGACACTAATAGTCTGTAATGATTGCGCTGCGTGGCTGTGGGTTTCATTTGCCATTAATGACTGTTCGGTGAGTTCTGAGATAGTACTGACGTTGACATTAATGTCTTCGGTGACTAATGCTTGCTCTTCTGTAGCACTGGCCAGTTGTGCTGTCATGCTGCTGATATTATCAATTAACGCTAAAATTTCGCTAATGGCATCACTAGACTGCATCGCTTTTGATTGTAACTGGGCAGACTGCTGTTGTGTGCTGGTAATACTCTGAATAACCGATTGAATACCAGTCTGAATTTCACTAATAATGTGATTAATTTCATTTGTTGAGGATTGCGTTCTATTTGCGAGCGCTCGCACTTCGTCTGCTACTACAGCAAAACCTCGACCATGTTCACCTGCTCGTGCCGCTTCAATGGCAGCATTAAGTGCCAGCAGATTAGTTTGATCGGCAATACTGCCAATCACATCAAGAATACTGCCAATTTCAGCAGATGATTGGCTCAAGGTTAACGATACCGTTTCTGCTTGATGTAATTCATTAACCAAACTTTCTGTTTGTGCAACGGTTTGCTGCATTAATTGTTGGTTTTGTTTGGCTTGATGCTTCACATTTGTTGCACCGTCAGCCGCATCCTGAGTGTTACGAGCCATTTCTTGGCTAGTGGATAACATCTGATTAATTGCCGCAGCAACACTTTGGGTTTCACTGTGCACTTGGTTAGCACTTTGATTGGACATGTTAACCGTGTCTAACAAATGCACCGCTTCATTATTTAAGGTATTTCCAAGCGGTTGTAGCGTTGCAACCATATTGGCAATTTTAATCACAAATTGATTAAACCCATGTGCTAATTTGGCCACTTCATCATTACCTTCAGTTGACAAGCGCTGGGTCAAGTCACCTTCACCTTTAGCAATTTGCTCCATGGCATCAATTGTCACGTTCAGTGGCTGGGTAATAGAGTGATTAAGTAATAAAAAGAACCCAAAAATAGGCACCGAAATAATCATCATAATAATGAAATAATCAATGATAATTCCCGTCATGCTGTTATTAACACTGTTGACGTTAACTTGAGTGATAATGATCCAATTCATTGCCGGATAATACTTTGCTGCGGCTAATACGGTTTGAGATTGATTTTGTTGGTTAATTATCTCAAATTGTGCCTGAGCAGTTTGCTGTTGTTTAGCTGTGCTAATAAGTTGCTGGTAAGATCTTGCACCGTCAATGGCCCCTAAGTTACTGATTGGCTTATTGATTGAGTCAGGGTTTAGTGGGTTAACAATAATATTATTTTGATTATCGATAATGATAAAAGCTTGATCTTCAGATACCTTAATGTCGCTGGCAAACTGAGTGATTGCTTGGACACTGGTATTAGGATCTGCGAGCTTGAATGCATCAAGTGTGCTATTTAACAAGGTCACTTGGCCAGTAACCTGCTTAAATTGCTCCTCGATTAAATGATTGTATTGTTCCTTTATTGAAAAAGAGCCAAAAACGACTGTGCCGACAGCGGCCAAAGCTAGCATTATAAATAAGCGCTTTAAAATGGTTAAGCGTCGCAATAATCCAATCATTGTCTATCCTAGTATCATATATCCATTTAATGTGGCGAAATTATAGTGATTTTATCAAAAAACTTAAGCCTAAATTATTATTTTTGTGAGCAAACAGTGGAATTTAGTTATTGATAAAAATAATGTTTGTTTTTATAAAAATGTATTGATTATCAATTAATTAGTTGGCTTATAAGTTTGATCGATTAATTAACATGCTAATTGATTGTTTTAATTTTGATTTTTTTTCTATTTACCCGCAAGATTAGGGTAATTAACGAAAAGGTATTAATACGATGAATTTATCTTCTACAGTAAAGAATGACGATATTTTACTAAAGCTTTGTCATTCTGTTTCTCATGTTCTTTCTAGTACAAGTGCTAGCCATATTAGCCATGCTGGGATGGTTCAAAGTATTTCTCGTACGCGCTTGAAACCTGATTTGGCATGTTTTTCTATTTTCGATGGCGGCTTTTCAGGTTTAGTTGTGATCAACTTTTCTGCCACCGCGGCGATTGAAATTTATCGTCGTTATATGCTCAACATGGGCATGCCAGAAACTGAATTAGCCTTTTCACATACTTCTGATGATGTCAGTAATGTGATGGGCGAATTAATGAACCAAATTTTGGGCGACTTTATTGGCAAAATTTCAAAAGAATTACAAACGTCAATTAGCCAGAGCCAGCCAAAAATGTTGGTTATTAATAAAGAGTTGACGATTTCAATTGATACTAACCTTGATAACGCTGTCGCAAGACGAGTGACTTTTAAAACCGAAAATAATCATATTTTTTATCTTGAATTTGCTATGGATAAAACAGAATTCATTCGTTCTGCAGATTTTGAAATGGACGAAGAGTTTGATCTTGATTCATTAATTGAAACTCACGGACAAAAACAGCAAGCTCAATCAGAAGCCTCAAAATATGTACTTGATCCTAATGTAAAAGGCATTGTTGTTGATGATGCTGATGATTTACTCAGTGAGCTTGGATTATAAGCACACAGAGTTAATGCAAAAGGCCAGTTAATTCATTTAGCTTGGCTTTTGTTTAGTAATGCGTATCACTTATAAAAGGCTAACCATCAAAAATGGCATCTAAAGCGACTTCTATTGATATAGCTTACCGCGCAGGCGTGTCGCAATCGACCGTATCACGTGCGTTGAGAAACAGTCCATTGGTTAATCTAGAAACGCGTCAGCGTATCCAAGCTATTGCCAAAGAGCTTAATTATAAAGTTGATAAAAATGCCAGCAATTTACGGACACAAAACAGTCATACATTAGCTTTACTGATCTGTGAAGATCCTACTAATGACGACTCAATGATTAACCCTTTTTTTCTATCGATGCTAGGCTCCATTACGCGTGCTACTGCACGACAAGGCTATGATTTACTGGTCTCATTTCAGCAGCTTTCAAGTGATTGGCATGCAGATTACGAGGATAGTAACAAAGCCGATGGCATCATTTTATTAGGCTATGGCGATTATATGGACTACGCCCACAAGCTGGATAAATTGATAGAGAAAGAAACCCATTTCGTTATTTGGGGGGCAGAGCATAACAACAAATCTGTGTTGTCGATTGGCTGTGATAACCATCAGGGCGGGGTCATTGCCACTGAGCATTTACTCGGATTAGGCCGTAAACACATCGCATTTTTAGGTGATTCGTCCAGTCGCAGCCCTGAGTTTCGCGATCGATATTTAGGTCACGTTGATGCCTTAAAAGCGGCTGGAATTTCAATTGATAAACAGCTCCAGCATGATGCGATTAATACAGAAGGTTCTGGTTATGATGCCACCAACCAGTTATTAGACAGCGGTATAGTATTTGATGCTATTTTTACTGCCAGCGATCTTATTGCTATAGGTGCTATTCGGGCGCTGAAAAAGCGCGGAGTTTCCGTTCCAGAGCAAGTTGCTGTAGTCGGATATGACGATATCCCAGTGGCGAGCTTTGCTAATCCGGCGTTGACCACGATTAAGCAAGATACTCAGTTTGCGGGTGAAATTCTTGTTGAAAGTGTATTGAAATTAATCCGGGGTCAAGAGGTCAGTCAGCGGTTAATCAAAACAAATTTAGTGGTGCGTAGTTCTTGCGGTGCCAATGTAGAAGACAACTAGTTTACCTATTACCCAGTAGTTATAAATGTAATCGAATGGGGTTTTAGATGATTGCTATTGATGTTAATTTTTTGCTGTTAGAAGGATAAGTCGATTTATGGCAGGAGCCAGTCTATTAACCCTATTAGATGATATTGCCACCATTTTGGATGATGTGGCGGCAATGAGTAAAGTTGCTGCACGTAAAACCGCGGGGGTTCTAGGGGATGATTTAGCGTTAAATGCGCAGCAAGTATCAGGTGTTGCCTCTGAGCGAGAACTGCCTGTGGTGTTCGCTGTGGCTATGGGCTCTTTGCGTAACAAAGTCATTTTAGTGCCTTTAGCAATGCTGATCAGTGCCTTTATTCCTTGGGCCATTACGCCGTTATTGATGTGTGGCGGTTTATTTTTATGCTACGAAGGCTTTGAAAAGGTTTACCATTCAATGACCCATAAGCAGACTCATTTGGTCGATGACGATACTGTCGTCGCGAAAGCACAAGCAGACATCGATGATTTAGGCGCCTATGAAAAACAAAAAATTAAAGGTGCCATTCGTACCGATTTTGTTTTATCTGCTGAAATTATCGCAATTAGCTTAGGCGTCGCGGCTCATATGGACTTAATGGCGCAATTTTTAACCTTATCGGTTATTGCTATTGTGATGACATTTGGGGTGTACGGCTTAGTGGCTGGTATTGTCAAAATAGACGATCTCGGTTTATATCTTGCTAGGCGTAAGCCAAGTGGAGTGGGGCATAAATTGGGATTAACTCTCGTGTCTGCTGCCCCTTATTTAATGAAAACTCTCACTTTTGTCGGCACTATTGCCATGTTTATGGTCGGTGGCGGTATCTTAACCCATGGTATTCATTTGGTATTTGAATGGATTGAGCATGCACAAGCAGTGGTGACTCAAATCAATGTTGTGGGTGGCTTTCTAGGATTGCTTACACCCAGTATACTCAATGCATTATTTGGCGTGGTTGCTGGTGGCGTTGTACTATTAGCCATCAAAGGTGTGAGTAAGTTAATGCCCGCTAAAAGCTAGTTTAATAGTGATAAAGCCGGCTGCAAATACTAAAAGAGCATAGTCAATGACTATGCTCTTTTTTGATCTGTGATACTAACCTCTGTTAGTGAATAACTTGAGATTAAACGGCTAAGTTGTCACTCTCACTAAGGTTTGGTTCCGCTTTTGGATTCGGGCCATATTCGTTGTCATCTTTACTGTTAAAGCACATCACGACGAGGAGAATTAATGCACCTAACAGCGGGATAAACATTAATAATAACCACCAACCAGAATGGTCAGTATCGTGAAGACGACGGACACTCACTGCGATGCTTGGAATGACGATGGCGAGTGAATAAATAGAACTCAATAATCCAGCACCATAAAGTTCACTGTATAAGCCTACACCCATATCCAATAAGGTCAGTACAATACTAATGATCATGCTGATCAGTGCAAACATCCAGTATTCTTTACGACGTGCTCGGCCGCTAAAATCGAAATACTGTTTTAAAACCTTTAAATACCAATCCATTCGTTATTCCTTAACGTTAATGTTTTTTAATCTAGTGCATTTGTAACAAGATAGCCTTGAATTAACAAGATTTTATTTCAAAATCTATACAAAAAATAAAGCCGTTGTAAACGACAACGGCTTTATTAATCATAAAATGGCGATGGTGTTTATCGAGCTAATTGCTGCTTAACTACTGGGTAAAAGTCCCATACTTGTTCGTCGGTCATTGAGCGAACCAGTTTAATGTACTCAGCATGAGTCCATGCCAGTGGTGTCGCAGAGTTAGTACCTTGACCCATTTTGTAGTCATAACGAGTAGCATTACCAACACCATCCCAAGCTTGTTCTGGCAACATAAGCCCTTGGTTGGCAAAAGTTTCCATGCCTTGAACATACGTATTAATTAGTGCTTGCTTGGTGTCAGCCGATAAAGTGCCATTTGCCTTGGCTAGCGCTAATTCATAATGGCCACGCTCGCCAGTAAAGAATGGCCAAACTCGGCCACGTTGATCTTCGGTATTGCCTTTTTCGGCATAGCTAAGGCCCGTGACAGTATCTTCACCATAACCATCGTTACCATAACGACGATAGCCAGGGATTGTGCTGCCATCTTTAGCACTAAATTCATACTTAACTCGCAGATTGTCTGCAAGACTTTGATCATCAATCAGCATCACGCTGTTTTTAATTACTGGATCTTGTGCATCGACTACGCCATAGCGAACTAATTCTAAAAAACCACCGTCTAAAATCATCCGCTGATCTAGCCCTGGTTTTCCATTGTTATCCAGTAGTTTATCTGTCGTGTTCGGATCACCATTTGGGCTAATACGCACATAGTAAGGGGCAGATGAAGTATCGTTTGTTTGTTTACCAAGCGAGCCTGTCGTCGTCACCATAGTGCTTTCGAGCTGATGTTGTAATTTACGTGCTAAATCGGTATACACAGATGCTTGTTCATCTTTTACCAGCATAGCGATGTCACTGGCGGCAACTAAACCGGCAATGATAGCTGCAGTTGTTGATGGTGAAAATCCTGCTTGTTCTTCCCAACGTTCTTGTTGAGTGCTTGGCGGATTGATTGCAGTGTCATTCCAGCCCAGTTTTACCTTGCCACCGTTTACTAAAAAATCCGCCGCAGGTTTAAGCATGTCTTGATACCACTGGCTGATCTCAGCATCGTTTAGTATGCCAGCTTGCCATAATTTCCAACCAAGCATGATAGGCATGGCGGTTTGATCTAGCTGCACGCCAACCCACTCAATTTCACCATCAACATGGGTTTTTTGTAAAAACCACCCTGGGGTACCAATAAAGCCAGGTGTTTGTTGCTGAACCTGTACCTGTTTTAAATATTCAAATGCCACTTTTGGGGTTTGGGTATCGCCCATGGCTAAAAACGCCATCGCACATTGGTAAAAATCACGTGGCCATACGGCTTTATAACCTGTACTGCCAACCGTTGCTGAAACCGTATCGCCCCAAGGGTTAGACAGCGAGGCAATCAGGGCACCCGCATGGGTTTTATCTTCTTGTGCTTTTAACACTAATGCACTGGCATAAAGAAGTTTGCCGTTATCTGTAGTGTTTGCGCTCATATTATTTAATGGCGCAAGTGACGCTAAATAGTCTTTCCAACCAAGATGGGTTTCGTCACCTAAATAAGCTTGTTTAACTGCATCGTAACCAGAATTTAATGTTGCTTGAGCGGTGGCTAAGCTGCTGGCTTTGTCTTGTCCAAAACCGATGACCAAATTAAAGCTTAGGCTGTCGTTTGCTTTCGTCAGGGTAGGGTATTGCGCAGTTAGTGCGACGTTACCGCCTTGATTAGTATCACTGGTTGTGCGGTAGTGCCAATCCAATGTTCCATTATCTTGTAAATCAACTAGGCCATCAGATGTGCCGACAAAGCCAGCACTGGCAGCAACAAAGTCAACATCGGTTTTAATTGTCATTACGGTTGAATTAGCATCGCTGGTGTGGGCAACGAGTGTTTGCCCTTCAACGCTGGCAATGTCATTCGCGCCGCTGTTATCGATATGTGGATTAACATAAAGATGTGGGGTTATGCCTGCTTCAAATGCGGTAAAAGTGACTTTCATCATTAAGCTATTTCTATCGGGGTCGGTAAAAATATGCTTTTCGATTTGGTATTTACCTTGAATATCTTTATTGATAATTTTATAAGCCAAAGATAAAGGGCGACCCGTTTCATCTGTGTCTAAATATTCAATAGTGCTAATGGTGTGGTCTTTTTCTGTATCAACAAAGCCATTACCGGTAATAATAAATTGCAGTTCTTTAAGCTGAGCGTTATGAATTAGGCCAAACATGGTTTCGGTTAACACACCTTGTGCAATCGAAAACCACACCTTACTGACAGGATTTGTCGCTTGGTCCTGGTATTGACCATTTACATAGGGCTCATAGGATGTACCTATACCGGTTTTACCTGAAAAAGCCCAAGTGGGTTCGACACCTGGTGCACCAGGAGCAAGCTTAACGACTTCAGTGGTTGTTTCGGTTGATGCATCACTTTGATCCTCAGCAGGAGAGCATGCGCTTAACGTTAAACCGAGAAAGCTAGCAGTTATCGCAGCTGCTATGGTGCTGCGATGGGTGAGAAAAGGCTTTATCATGGAATTCCCCAAAATAGTCTTAAGCAAAATTAAACGTGAGTCGCTACCTGTGACAAAGACAGATAATCGTAAAAGAGTTATTTTTCTTGTTTAACGAATAACACTGCAATACCCGAAATCATCATAGATACGCCGCCTAAAATCAGTGCATAAATTGGTTCGCCATCAAAAAACGTCTTGAGTAGTAAACCTAAAATACTGGCTGCAAGTAGCTGTGGGATAACAATGAAAAAGTTAAATATGCCTAAATACACTCCCATTTTTTGAGGAGGAAGTGCGGCTGATAACATGGCGTAAGGAACTGATAGGATAGATGCCCAGGCAAAGCCAACACCAATCATGGGTATCCACAATTGAGTGGGATCTTGAATAAACATAAAGCTAATTAGCCCAAGTCCACCTAAAAACATATTGATGGTATGGGTTAATCTAATGCCAACCGCTTTGGCTAAAAATGGAATAATAATCGCGGCAATGGCGGCAAATCCATTATAAGAAGCAAACAACATACCGACCCAATCCGCACCGTCGTTATAGGCTTGGCTTAGCACATCTGAGGTATGGTAATGATGTGACGTTACGGCAGCAGTGGTATAAATCCACATGGCAAATAAGGCGAACCAGGCGAAAAACTGCACCACAGCAAGCTGGCGCATGGCTTTGGGCATATGAAATAAGTCATCGACCACATTAAATAACATGCCAAAACTTTCACGTTGTTGGGTTGACACGGGAGCGTTTGTTGTCGTTTTCGCTAATTTACGCGCACAAAATAGTTGTAATGGGCCAAAGACAAATATACCTAAACTTAATATGTACAATTGTTTATCAAGGTCTTGGATCATAATGGCTGCAGTAAACAATGCGCCAATGACTATCCAAATAATCGCGCCAGTTTGATATTGACCGCTGGTGCGAGTATTCGCGCGGGTTGCCTCATTGTCTGTGGTGTCATGTTGGTGAAACGCTGCCAGTTGTTCCGGAGAATATTCCTTGGTCGAAATAATGGTCCAGCCAACCGCGATAAATAAAATGGCCCCACCAAAATAAAATGAATAACGCACCGAGTCGGCTATTTCACCAGCAGGGGCAGTATTAGCCACATCAAACACATTGGTTAACATGTATGGCATGGCTGAAGCGACCACTGCGCCAATGCCGATAAAGAAACTTTGCATGGCGTACCCTTGGGTACGTTGGCTTTTAGGCAAATTATCACCAACAAAAGCGCGAAAGGGCTCCATGGCGATATTGATTGAGGCGTCCATGATCCACAGCATGCCCGCAGCAATCCATAATGTCGGCGAGTGCGGCATTATAAACAGTGACAAGGTAGTAAGAACGGCACCAATTAAAAAATACGGGCGACGGCGACCAAGGCTATTCCAAGTGTTGTCGCTTAAGTAGCCAATGATGGGCTGGACAATTAGGCCTGTAAGTGGGGCGGCAATCCACAGAATGGGAATGTCGTCGATAGACGCGCCTAAGGTTTGAAAAATACGACTGACATTGGCATTTTGTAGGGCAAAACCAAATTGGATCCCCAAAAAGCCAAAACACATGTTGAAAATTTGCCAAAAATTTAGCTGCGGTTGTTGGGTGACGTTTTTATGATTATGGCCAGACATGTGACATCCTTTTTGGTAAGTCGTTGTGCTTACTTCTTTTAATTCTAATCTTAATCTTATTTGTTGTTAGTCTTACTGATTTTTGGCTACCTTTTTAGCCCAAGGGGGTTACCGCTAGTTTGTTGCTGAACGCGATGAAGATCCCGTTATTAATAGCTAAAAAAATAGCGAATACGCATCTCCCTAAGACGGGTATTCGCCAAGACCCACGCTTTATTCTTTGTCGACTTCTATTAAATCAGCAATTAATAAAGATAATGAAGGTACTTTAAAGCTGATGCTCTCTATGGACCAAGATACATCAGAAACGACCTAACCCATTTCATCCTGCAATCACAGACGAAATAGCTTGGTTTATAGTATCCCTGAGCGAGAGAATGGTACAACTGAATACATACGTATTCATGCCATTCAAGTAACCTGATACAAACACAGATGCAACATTCGTTTTAACACATCACAGTGCCTTAAAACGAATGGCAGTACCGCCGCTGGCTGCTAATGATAAATCGAGAGTATCTTTTGCAGTGACGGTTTTAGTTTCAATCACATAATCATAAGGGTTGGTTAACCAATCAGCTTTGCTACCGTCACGATATATTTGCGCTTCATAACGTTTACCTGTAGTTAAAAAGTCCAGCTTTAAGCTTAATTTACGGGGTTGTTCATCAGTTAACGCGCCTAAATACCAATCTTCAGCGCCGCGTTGTTTGCGTGCAAAAGCTACGTAATCGCCAACGTCTCCGGCAAGGGCGATACTGTTACTCCAGTCAGTCGGCACATCTTGAATAAATTGAAATGCATCTAAGCGTTGTACATAGTTACGGGGTAAATCTGCCGCCATTTGGATCGGGCTATACAACACAACGTACAAAGCCAATTGTTTTGTTAATGTGGTTTTAACTCGATTAACTGCATCTAAACCCTCAGGGGCTAAATTAAAAATCCCCGGGGTGAAGTCCATCGGACCGGCTAGCATACGAGTATAAGGTAATATTGCCGTATGCTCAGGCGTATTGGGTGGATTACCCCATGCATTAAATTCTTGCCCACGAGCACCTTCGCGGGCGATCCAGTTTGGATAAGTACGGCGCAGGCCAGTATCTTTAATGGGTTCATGGGTGTTGATGCTAATACCACGCTTAGCGGCTTCGGTCACACTGTGCAAATATTCATTAACCATAAATTGGCCGTCGTGCCATTCATGTCGCACAATGCCATTTTCGTCAACCCGCTTAATATCGCCACCATCGGCCACATAACCAGTTTTTACTTGTGTCACGCCATGCTTTTGATACAAATCATAAGCATCACTCATTTGCTTACGGTAATTGGTTACCGAGCCAGAGGTTTCATGATGTCCAATTAAGCGAACATGTTTACTTTGACCGTATTCAGTAATCGCATCCATATCAAAATCTGGGTACGCTTTAGTAAAGCTAAACACGTCGCCATTATCGAACCAACTGCCATCCCAGCCTTCATTCCAACCTTCAACCAATACCCCATCAAAACCATATTGGGCGGCAAAGTCCATATAACGCTTGGTTTCGCTGGTGGTGGCGCCATGCTTAGGGCCGCTTCCCCAAGTGTTTTCATTTAAATGCATTCCCCACCAAATTCCGACGTATTTACCCGGTTGCACCCAAGACACATCGCCGAGCTTGTTAGGCTCGTTAAGGTTTAGAATTAAATCAGAATTTAATAAACCAGGGGCATCTTTAGCAATTTGAATGGTTCGCCAAGGTGTAGAAAATCCCGGTTGGGTTTTAACTCGTATTCCGTCTGACCATGGGGTTAAATCGGCACGTAAAATACCATCTCTACCTTGGTTTAACACCATGGCAGCATAGTCGGTTAGGGCCGCTTCATGAATACTTAAATGCACGCCATCTGCCGTTCGAAACGTCATGGGCGTATGAGCTCTATCGATTTTATCAAGCGAGGTAGTACGGTATAAATATTCGTATCGGTTCCAACCACGTCCAGGGATCCACCAGGCGGTCGTGTGATGCGGGTCAGGTATCGCAAACTCGGTTAATTCATCAGTAATATCCAGCTTTGGCGTGTTAGCAAGCCCTGCTTGTTTTGGTACTAAGTAGCGAAAACCAATCCCGTCATTAAAGGCTTTAAATTCAATATCGAAATCTACCTGGCCATTACTGAGGGTCGCTACGATGCGATTGTAATGATCACGCACGTTTTCACGTTCACCCCAAGGTTGCTGCCAAGTTTGGTCAACGCTGTTGTTGGTTACATTTTTTATGTTGAAATCCAGCCCTAATTCACCTAATTGCTGGAATACCAGACCTAGTTTGCTCGGGTTAACTACGGTTTTACCGTTAAATTGAACTTGGTATTCAGGACGGCCATTGTCATCAGTCAAACTGATGGCAATGTGTTTATCTGGAGAGGTCACATTAACCGTTTTAGCTTGCACCATGCTAGGCATTGCCATTGCTGCCAGTGCCAGAGCACATGAAAAACTAATTATGTTGGGAGTAAAGCTTATATGAGTTGTTGAGGCAGTTGAGTCTGATGAGTTAGCGTACGTCATACGAAGTCCTTGTTTATTATTTTATTTATTCAGCAATCAATATATGACGTTTTTAGATTTTGCAGCAAAGATCTGCATACGTATTCACGATGTCAGCTCGCAAAAGATAACCGTTTATTAGCTAACTCATTTTCGGATAAAAAGCGTTAATGCACTACCACTTGGTCGATGGTGCTGATAACTCAAAGTGATAAAGCCGCGTATGGAATCCTCAAATGATTGCTCTGTTTCAGCTTTGGGCTAGTATTTTAATACAAGGTTAAAGGTTGAGCGGTAATGATCAATACGCTCGGCATTAAATTAAAATAGTGCGCAATAAAGCTGATTTAAAGCAGGAACCGTGGCTTGATATCATGCCAGTAGGGATGTAGTGCTAATTTGATAACTCTTACTAGAGTAACTATAGCGCCAGATAAACTTTAGCCGATACGGGCCTGTATTGAATACAGGCTTACATTGCTGAAAAACGCCTAAAATATGATGTTTAATAACCCTAGATTGACTCCTCGGTTCAATTGAGACTACATCGAAGAAAATACTATTTGGTACGCATGTATTTAAAAGGAGCTAAACCTGTACTTTCACCGACCCCCAATGGATGGGGGCACTGTGTGTTTTAGCTACATATTTTCTACAGTCTGGGCCAGGCAATTGATAACACAAATTTTTAGCGAACTTTTTAAATATAAGAATCTATACAGTAAAAGCTCAAGTGATTTAATATTGATTAAAATGCTTCATCTTCACTATAAACATTCACCGTAATCTCACCATTAACACTTTCAGTAACCAAGAAATTTATCGGTTTACAACATACTTGGCAATCTTCAATATACTGTTGTCCTGCATCTGATGAATCAATAAGGACTTCAATTGTTTCACCACAATAGGGGCAATCTATAAGCTGCTCTGTTAATTGGTTCAAATTTGTAACCTCCTAAATTATATTAATTTATATCGGCTTATAAATGACTGATATTATAAAATCAGCCGCTTAAGTTATTCGCCAAACTGTTTAACCCCCTCTATATCGACGGTTTATAGAGCATCGTTATCAAGCTTGCTGCTATGATTGTAGCAGGAACGCGTCCATCGATTGTCGCAGCTAAGTGAGTTGAGACCACTAAACATTGAACAGTTTAGGGCGCTTTGTCTGTTCAGTTTAGCGAGAAATACAATATTGGTTAAGGTGTTAGAGAATTTTTTAGCTCTGTAGAGTGGTGGTGGCTATTTTTGTGATGATTTGCAAGAAGCGATGAGACGACAAAGATAAAATGAAACTCCATTCTACAAGCATTAGCAGAATGATGGCAAAATTGACTGACCCACAATTCAATTAATCACTGCAGGCCATATCGATTACAATCTCATATCTAATTCATTGTGGATTAACACCACACACTGAGATGCGAACAACATTTTTGGCCCTAAATTGATATGTTGGGTACCAAGACGCTTCAAGCTGTTAAAGCTTTTTTTAGGCATAGGAATATGGTCTGTTAGTAAAAAGCATGGATTAGCAGCAAACTCTACATCACGAACTGGGATGCCTTTTTTCTCCAACATATACAGCTGATAATCTTCAGCTAATTCTTGTATTAACTTTTCAAAACTCACTGTGCGCACCGTAATTCCAGGCTCTACTTCACGTAACTGTTCTTTGGTCATCCCTTTTGATGCGCTTAAGGCTTTAGCAATTTTATTGGTTAGGTTTTGCTCATGAAACCCACCGATATGGCCTAATTCGCTTGAACGAAAACAGATGGTACGTGAAAAATCAAGGGTGCTCTCTAACACCAAATATACAACGACATCGTCGCGATGGGATTGAGCGACAAAAATGGTGTTCATTAAGGTGTGGGCTAAAATTTCAGTATGAGCCGATTCGCCAATACCCGCTAAAAACTGCTGACTATCAACTGGAGCAGCTCTGGCTCTAACTACAAAAGCGCGCATCGGTATATCCTATTTGAAAGTAAATTAAGCATAAAGCGGATAACGTAGTCGAATAATCAATCAGTTACAGCTTTTACTGTCGCTATTATCCCAGTTTTAAGCTTGACTGTAACCTGATTAATCTAATGGTTGAGTTTTAGCTGGCATAGACAAGTACAATTGAGCAATACGTTTGTTAAAACAAGCGCTAAGCGTGATGTGATTGAGCATGCTGAAGTGAGATTTATTCAACTATTGATGCCGCTCATCAGGCCAATAAAAGGCTGTTTAGTCCTAATATTATTGATAGGTAAAAATAATAAGGCCAAAAATAAAAAGTCACAGAGGTGTTAGCTGAGACTTTTTGATTTGACCAATTAAGGTTATTGATAATATAGCTTATTTCATCGGTGACAGTAGTGCAGGATTTGTGACTAAGTTTCTCACACCATGAGCATGATCTTCTTTGAACACGTTACCCTCACACCATTTACCGACAGTGTCAATATTCACTTTCGCGACTTTAGGATGAACACTCCAAGACACTTGAAATGGCGAGCCGACTTGATTGTAGCTTGGGCCTGTTGTTGAGCCGAGATATTGAATCGCTTCGCCAGTATTACTAAGCATATTCAGTGCTTGGTGAAGTCCATTTTTGATATCTAATGCCGTTAATGTTGAAAAATCCAGCGCTTTAGCGTCATTGACTAAGACAAAGACTTGCGTTTCAACTCGTAGCTGTGGATTATTGATTGCCTCGTTTAAGCAAGCGCCTAATGTTGGGCCAGGGCTAACCTGTGCACTTGAATATACATAATGGACTTCTATGGTATCACCAGAGATTAAAGCGCCGTGTTCACTAGAGCAAACAGCATGGTCCACTGGCATCAATTCGGCTTTAGTTAATTTGCCTGAATATTGATAGCCAGATGTCACGCCTTGGCCATTGCCGTTACCGGCATAGGTAGTAAATTCACCTCCTGAATGTTCAGCATTTTTATGGAAATGGATGTTACATAAATTCATTTCTGTATAAGCTGGCGCAGGTGAAAAATTGATTGGATTGGTTCCTACCAGTGAGTTTAAATCTCGGGGTGATTGAGGCCCAAAACCTCTACCTTTAGTACTATTTGCAAGGTTTTCCCTTTGTGTAGCAATAACATTATCAGCTATCGAGATCTGATGTTCGCTGTGGTTTTCCTTCGCAATTGCACTCATAGAAAGCGATAGTGTTGTTATTGTTACGATAAGTGGTTTGATCATTGTTATGTCCTATAACACGATGATGTTCATGTATCGAAGATAACATTAGTTGGCTAATCATTAATACGCCAGTACAGGTCTATGATCAGTACTGTTATGTGTCGCTATTAGCGAATTGATTTAACGCGTATTAGAGAATAATTGTTGTTTGAAACGGATGAGGAATATCTGCGTACAGAGAGGGATGGGTAAATTGCAGGGCCGATAGCTTGAGTACAATCATTATCCTCCCTAAATTGTCAGAGGATAATGATTGTTATGTGTCTGGGCAGCCTAGGAGCGCTGCGCCCGATGTTAGTTTTTTAGTTCAAGGATCACTGATTGCAGTGGTTGCAGGTTAATATCAACACTGGCACCACCTTGGTTATTTAAAATAAGTTGCTGACTTATTGTGTTATTTGTTAATAAGTTCGTCAGCGTTTTATTACCTGTAATATGCCAGTTTTGTATTAACGTCTTTGGTAACACAAGGGTAAATTGTTTGCTTTGTTTTTGGCTGAAATTACTGACAATGATCAATTGCTGGTTGTGGTTAAAACGGCTAAAAGCAAATACTTGGTTATCGTAACCTTGAGTATTCAGCTGGCGCTGTAGGGTGTCTAATTCCATGTAATCACCGCTTAATGCCGATGCTGTATGGCTTAGGTTTAATAGCGTTTGATAATAGGTGCGCAGGGCTTTTTCATCGGCTGTGGATTGGCCGCCATCAAACTTGCCGTTATTCATCCAACGTTGATGGGCTGGCACGCCCACATAGTCAAAAATACTAGTGCGAGTCGGTTGGCCAAAGCCTGCTATTTCAGCGCCTTGTTCGCCCACATCTTGGCCAAAATACAATAAGGTAGGTGAGCGACTTAACGTGGTCGATACCACCATAGCAGGTAAGGCGTTAAATGGATTGCCGGCAAAATCGCTGGTATTAATGCGTTGCTCATCATGGTTTTCTAAAAAGTGCAGCATATGCTGGTCAATGTCACTGACTTTTGCTTGAACTGTCGCAATGGCTGCTGTACTGGCCTTACTTTGAATGATGGCTTTTAAGGTGTCGTATAAATCGACTTTATCGTAAAGATAATCCATCTTGCCTAAATGAATATAATCACGGTACAAGTCGGGGTTATACACTTCTGCAAGGATAAATGCGTTTGGATTAGTGTGCTTGATGTGACTATTGAGATAGCTCCAAAATTCCACAGGCACCATTTCGGCCATGTCATAACGAAAACCATCTACGCCTTTGGCTAACCAATATTGGGCGATATGTTCAAATTTACGCCATGAATCGGGAATATTGTTTGCATCTTGAGCTTGCCAAAAGGCTAAATGCTCTGCAGCAGATTTAGTCGCATAGTCACACGGTAGCGTTGGAAAGTCATGGCGGCCATCGGGTTTAACGCCATAGTTAATTTTAACGGTTTCATACCAATCATTGGCGTCGGGTTTGGCTAAACGCGAACCATTTCCGGTCCATTTAGCGGGCGATTCTTGAAACTTACCATCACTGAGTGGCTGAGCTTCACCGCCTAATGCTTGATAGCCATTTGACGCATCAGGGACTTGAAAATCTTTACCGACCACATAGTAAAAATTGTTGTGCCTGCTGTATACCTGGGTTTTATCGTCATTAGCACCAAAGTCTAGTTCACCTTTGGGCGCTGAAATAGAGTGATAATTTCGTGCAACATGGTTTGGCACTATATCGATGATAACTTGCATGTCATTGGCGTGAGTTCTGGCGATCAGTGCTTCAAACTCTGCCAAGCGGCTAGCCGGATTATTAGCTAAATCCGGATTGACGTTGTAATAATCTTTTACGGCATAAGGTGAGCCCGCACGGCCTTTGACAACATCAGGATCATCATTACTAATGCCATAGGCAGTATAATCATTGATCAGCGCATGATGTGGTACCCCAGTATACCAAACGTGAGTGGTACCTAAGGATTTGATATCTTGTAATGCCACATCCGTGAAGTCGCTAAATTTACCTACACCATTAGCTGCAATTGTGCCCCAAGGTTTATTTGTGGTGTTAGTGTTGCCATACAGACGTGTGAATACTTGATATACCACAGGTTTGCCCGTTGCAGGTATTTGGGTGGTTGGAGTAACTGATAGTTTATCGTTATCGATTTTTATCGATGTATTGGTTTGTTCAACTTTACTAGGTTGGCAAGCACTTAATCCTAAACCCAGCATACAGGCGATAACCAACACTTTTACGCTTGGTGACGGTAGGTGATTGTGAAGTTGGCTTACTAACGGTTTGGTGATGGGGCCCATGAGTCTCTCTTTTATTGTTTTTATTGGCGTGTTTGTATTGAAGACAATAGAAACACGCCATAATTTGCAGTACCTTAATGATTGAATCGTCTACATATCAGCGTTCAAGTTTAAGTATAGTGACACCTTTGTTAGCCAACGAAAGTGGCTTGGATAATGAATACGATTGTTTGCTGATAATATCAACGCCGATAGTATTGTCATTAATAGCAGGTTTAAAGCGCTGTAAATCAAGCTCAACGGCTTGGGTATTTTTATTGTAGATGACCAGTAAGGTTTCATTGCCTTGATGACGGCTTTGGACATAAATACCGTCTTGTGGCACAAAGTGCTGCAATTTACCTTGTTGAATCGCTAACGAGTTTTTACGGTAATTGAGTAATGTACGCACAAAGGTCAGTGCTTCAGTTTGTTGTGGATCCAAGCCTTTTCCTGTAAACACATTGACTCTGTCTTGTGGCCAGCCACCCGGAAAATCACCCCGAACAGCGCCGTCATTACGGCCTTCTGCAGGGCTTTGCATGACTATTTCTGAACCGTAAAATATTTGCGGAATACGGTTGCTGGTGAGCACATAAGCCATGGCCATTTTGTACAGTTCAATGTCATTTTTCATTAAACTATAAATACGGTTAGTGTCGTGATTACCTTCAAATAACACTAACTGACTTGGATTGGCATACACCACGTCGTTAGCCAACATTTGATAAAGGTCGATAAAGCCGGCTCCCCAATCTTCTTTAGTTAAGCTGGCTATGAGCGTGTCGTAAAGCGGGAAATCCATCATGCTGGGTGCAAAAGATTGATAACCATCGGCATTTTTCTTTCCTGCCTGCCAGTAGCTCACCGTCACTGGATTACTGCTCCATTCTTCACCAACGATATTAAAATGAGGGTATTCATCCATAATGGCTTTTGACCAAGCAGTTAAAAACGCTTTATCTGCGTAAGAGTAAGTATCTTCGCGAATACCGCTCAACCCTGCATATTCGACCCACCAGATACTATTTTGGATTAAGTATGTTGCCATGTGTGGATCGCGTTGATTGAGGTCTGGCATGGTGACGTCAAACCATCCGTCGCTAAAATCAGTTTTGTCTGCATTCACAGAGTAAGGATCTTGTACTGTAGTGCGTCTATGGCTTGAGTAACTGACATCGGTTGGATCTTTTAGCCAACGTGATTGGCCATTAATCCAGGTGTTGCTCGGCATACTGCTCATCCACTGATGGCCTGATCCCATATGATTAACCACGACATCCTGAATGATCCCAATACCAAATGATTGCGCTTCTTCTACGAGTGATTGGTATTCTTCATTGCTGCCAAAACGTGGATCTATGCGATAGAAATTGGTGGTGGAATAACCATGATAAGAATACTTTTGTTGGTTATTTTCAAGCAGTGGATTTATCCATAACTGGGTCACACCTAAGTCATGTAAGTAGGGCAGTGCTTTGCGGATCCCCAAAATATCACCGCCATGGCGACCGCCATCAAAACTGCGGTCAGCTTTTTCAAGCATGTCTGGCTGATTATCATTGTCTGGATTACCGTTAACAAAACGATCCGGGGTGATTAAGTAAATCACATCTTTATTACTAAAGCCTTGGCGATCTCGTGAGCCTTTTTTGCGGGTTTGTAGCTCATAATCAAATTGTTCAATTAACTGCTCATCTTTAAATAAGCCTAAGACCAGTTGTTGTGGTTTAGCTTGGCTTAAATCCAAATTAACGAATAGATGATTATTGCTATCAGTTGTATCAACATTAATCAGCGTGACACCTTGAGCCTTAATTAATTTAACTTGGCTTTCACGAATATTTTCCCCCGTAAGCAATAGTTGTAGCTGGGGTTGTTGCATGCCTGCCCACCATGACATTGGCTCGACACTGAGTGTTGCATTGGCCGACATGGCATATGTGCTCAATGCACAACCGAGTAAGAAGCTTGATGCTAACCTGCCCAGGTGTTGTTGGTAGGCTTGTGCTAAATGGGGGTAATGAAATGACATAGTTACTCATCCTGTATTTTTTTGTTTATTGATGACAGTTAATTAGTCGCTTAAGATAATTAAATCAGGTTGTTATATAAACCAGTTACAGCGCTGCAATATAGTCTTTATGGTTCGGCATTTGACTCACAGTGGTGGTAATAACCTTACGGATATTAGTTAAGTAGTCGGTTAAATCATCTTGGCTGACCGCTTGTGTAAGCGGATGATAATCCTCTGGAATAATGCCTTGTCCTAACATCACCTGGATCCAGGCTGCTTCAGTAAACAATTCATCTTGATGCCTGAAAACTGTTGCTGTGGCTTTAAATAAATCGATTTTATGTTGCAAGCTTTCGGGAATGTCCATATCGCGACATTGCTGCCATAAACCGCGTTCATTGTCGGCAGATTGTTTTGCATTAAGATGGTAATGCAAAATAATAAAGTCGCGGATTTGCTCAAACTCAGTTTGAGATTGGCGATTAAATTCATCAATGTGCTGGGGTTGAATACCGTTTCGTGGAAATAATTTAGTTAAACGAATGATTGCTGATTGGACTAAATGTAAGCTGGTGGACTCTAACGGTTCTAAAAACCCACTCGATAAGCCAATAGCCACGCAGTTTTTATGCCATTGCTTGACGCGCCTGCCAGTGGTGAAGTTTATTTTACGCGGCTCGGCTAAGGGTTTTCCATCTAGGTTGGCTAATAAATGCTGTTTTGCTTGTTCGTCGCTCATATGTTGGCTGCTATATACAATGCCATTGCCTGTGCGATGTTGCAGTGGAATACGCCATTGCCAACCAGCATGGTGGGCAGTCGCTTTAGTGTAAGGCGTAAGGGGAGAGGTGCTTTCACAAGGCACTGCATATGCGCTGTCACAAGGTAGCCAATGCTGCCAGTTTTCGTATTCGACGCCTAATGCCTGTTCAATTAATAATGCACTAAAACCCGAACAATCAATAAATAAGTCGCCACTAATACAAGGACCATTTTGTAAGGTGACTCTTTTTATACTGCCATCGACGCTAAGTTCGGTGCTGGTAATAATGCCTTCAACTCGATTGATACCACGTTGAACACTGTATTGGCGTAGCAAGTTGGCATATAAGCCTGCATCAAAGTGATACGCGTGGGTAATACCGCTCATTTGTGCTTGAGCAATGGTTTGAATGGGTTGAAATTTGTTGTGTTTGGCCGCTTGATAGTTAAGCGAGTATTGCCAAAAGTCATTGGCATTATATTGACTGCCATTGGCTTGAGAAGGATTGCTTGGAGAAAGATTGGCCTGAGCACTAAGCCAATAATGATGAAATGAGGTAAAGCCTAGGTCACGGCCAATATTACCAAAGGCGTGCATATAAGCTTCGCCTTGTTGATGCCAATTTTGAAATTCAATACCCAATTTATAAGTGGCTTGGGTGGCTTTGATAAAATCAGTTTCACTAATCCCAAGTACACTGTTAAATATCTGCAGTGGCGGGATAGTGGCTTCACCCACACCGATAGTACCTATGGCGTCGGATTCAATAAGGGTGATGTTGAGTTGTTTGTTAAACAACTTGGCTAACATGGCTGCGGTCATCCAGCCCGACGTTCCGCCGCCTACAATGACAATGTTTTTTATTATCGTTTGATCCATTGTTATCGCCTTTTAACTATTTGGGATTTATTGTTACTGAACCCGATAAAGTAAAAAAGCCCCTGTAATAGGTTACAGAGGCTTTTTTGTCGGTTTAGTACATTCTACAAGCCCATTAGAACTTGTAGTTTGCGCCTAACATAAAGTTACGACCGTAGTTTTGATAATCACGCACTAAACGTTGGTCATCACCAGTGTAAGACGTAAATGGCTCGTTGGTTAAGTTATTCACTTGGAACTGTACTGATAAACCGTATAGCGCATCGATACCGCTTTCAGTAAAGTCATAGCCAATTTGCGCATCAACAACCGTTTCTGCTTTGATGTTAACGTTTTCACGTTGAAGACTGATTTTAGTCACTTCACCTAAGAAGTCACTGCGGTAACGAGAGCTGATACGGGCTTCGAAACCTGAGTTTTCATAGTAAACAGTGGCATTGAAGGTTTTTTCAGAAAGACCAGGCAGAGTCGTTGGATCGCTGTCTGCAGTTTCTTTTACTTCGCTGTCGTTGTACGAACCACTTAAGATAGTACCAAAACCACTTAGAGAATCAGCAAACAAACCAAAGTCGATTGATAACGAGGCCTCAATACCTTGTACATAACCGCCATTACCATTTAAAGGTTGGCTGACATTACCAATTGGGTTGTCACCTGGGTTCTGTGGCAAAATAGTGCTGAAATCAAAGTTAGTTTGTTGATCATAAACGTAGTTTTCTAAGTCTTTGTAGAACACTGCTAATGAGAAATAACCTTGGTCACTAAAATAGTTTTCATAGCTAATGTCGTATTGACGCGCTAACCAAGGACGTAGTTCTGGATTACCAGCGCCACCAGACCAGTTAACACCATCATTAGGGTTTTGAGTGTAGCTAAAGTTAACGTTAGCGTTCATTTTGTCCATACGAGCACGGGTTAACGTACGCGCAGCAGCAAAACGTAACATTTGACCATCGGCAACTTCAAAGCCTAAGTTCATGCTAGGTAACCATTCAAGGTATGAGTCACCCGCAGTGCGAGGCGTTAAAGTCACAACGCCATCTTCAACTGTGGCCACTGTACCGTCTGAGTTTTGGTTTGTGTTTACAGCTTGAATACCGACGTTACCCGTTAAAGGAAAACCGAACAATTCAGATTCTATATTGGCTTTAACATAAGTCGTGGTGACTTCTTCTGATACAGCCCAAGAGTTAGTCGCACGTGATAAATCCACATCTGCTACGTCAGTTTCGGTATAACCACCAGCATTATAAAACGCTAATGAGTCATAACTTAGTACGTCACCCATGCCAAAGAAATCAAGTGAAGTTGGTGATAGTAAATACTGTTCAGGAACGGTCTCTAAGTAATTATCAGATCCGTCATAGCCCGCTAAAGTCAGGTAATAACCTTTATCAAGTTTGCTTTTATCGCGATTAGTGCGGTTAACACCAAACTCGACACTGCGCACAGCACCTTCATCAAACACGTATTCTGCTGTTAAACGGAATGATTTAAGCTCATCGTCAATTTCAGGCTTGTTGATAAAACCGTCTTGAGTATTAGCGCCCAGTGGGCTGCCCCAACCGAGTGGATCACCTAATTTAATGACATTAGGATCTGCATAGTTAAGGCTATGAGTAAAGTCGTAGCCGCCATTTCCATTGTAGTTAAAACCTAAGTCATCCACTGCACCGACGCCGGTTCCACGGCCTGTGCCACTGTAGCTTTCCATACCAATATCGGTACGTTCTGCTTTTGATAGGGCAATATCAGCTTCTACGCGCCAGTTATCATTGATGGTGAACTTGTTGTTCCAACCAATCGCAAGCGATTTAGCATCTCGTTTGTTGACATCGTTACGCACAACAACTTCGGCACCATTAATGGTTCCTTGAGTGACTAAACCGTCTTCAGCAGTGGTCGATGTTACGCCGCCATTAGTGCCCCAAGCAGCAGGAATTTCGATACCACGTAAACGTTGATCATCAGTAAATTTTGTATAGTAAATATCAACAACTGAAGTAAATTTTTCGTTAGGTGCGTATTCAAATACTGCTAATACACCATCACGTTCTAATTCGCTTGAACGCACAAATGGTTTTGCGCCACCTAAAACACTGTCACCAGCATCATTTTCTGGGTAACCCCATGCCTGCCAGCGTTCTTCTTGGTTAGGCGACATCATGCGCGCATAACCTAGGGCAATACCTATGGTGTCATCAGCAAACTGGTCAATATATGAAATACTGCCACGGTAACCGGTATCGCTTGAACCACTATTAAGTGAGCCTAAGTCGTTCATTTCGCCGCGAAGCGACATGGCTATCGTTTGTTCGCCATGAGTTAACGGGCTAATCGTTTGCATATCTACCGTGCCGCCGATGGCTTGCGCCATGACAGAAGCATCTGGTGTTTTGTATACCACCACACGGTTTAATAATTCAGAAGGGTATTGGTCAAACTCAACACCACGGTTATCGTTTACCGAGGCTTGCTCGCGACCATTTAATGTTGCAGTAGTGAAATCTGGACCTAAACCACGGATAGAGATAACGTTAGCTCGGCCATCAAGGCGCTGTGCTGATACGCCAGGTAAACGGGCGAGTGATTCTGCAATACTAACATCGGGTAATTTACCGATGTCTTCGGCTGAAATGGCTTCAACAATTGATGACGAAGACATTTTTAGTGATTGTGATTCTTGTAAGCTGCGACGAATACCTGTGACTTTTACCACTTCAATATTTTCGTCGGCAGTTGCCGTAGTATTTACGTCATCAGCAGCGTAAGCAGTCATGCTTGCACCAGCTGCAACTAACGCCAGCGTGAGTAGGCTCGGTTTAAATAGCAACATCAATATTTCCCCTTTTGTGGATACTTAACAACGTAAAGTACAAGTTGAGTGTTAGTATCCTTTTGATTTTTGGTTACATTCTTTATTGTGTTTTTACCTCAGCATGCTTAATTAACTTTTGTAAGTGACTGCATAAGTGCTGAAGTTATGACCAAATTGTTGCACAACAGTGACGATACTACTCCCAGTTCAGTTTTGCCGACAATATTATGCATACGTATTCAGCGCTAATCATGGCTAATTAGTGACAGTTTTTTACAATTTTGAAACAACTGAGTGGGGCTTTGTATCATACTTAATTCGTTGTATTAATGAGGCTTATAGCGTTTTAGTTGTATGTTGCAAGCTAATTATTTCTTTGCATACGTATGCAGGTGTATTGAACCTGATTTCCTTATTCACGTATCCTCGGGGTAATAAAAAAACACTAGCGAACTGTTACGCAGTCGCAACATCAAGGTAACTCGTCGATTTATTTCAGGGTTAACTTACTTCTAAGGGGATGCAATGGGTCAGGTCAGTTGGTGGCGCGGCGGAGTGATATATCAAGTTTATCCTCGCAGTTTAATGGATACTAATGGTGACGGTGTTGGTGATTTACAGGGCATCATTGCTAAACTTGATTATATTGCCAGCCTGAATGTTGATGCAATTTGGATTTCGCCGTTTTTTAAGTCGCCAATGAAAGACTTTGGCTATGACATCAGCGACTATCTCGAAATTGACCCGCTGTTTGGCACCATGGCTGATTTCGATCAGCTTATCGAAAAAGCCCATCAGTTAAATATCAAGGTCGTGATTGACCAAGTGCTAAGCCATACTTCAGACCAACATGCTTGGTTTGAGCAAAGTCGTCAAAGCCGAGACAATGACAAAGCAGACTGGTATGTGTGGGCTGATCCTAAAGACGATGGCAGTGCGCCTAATAACTGGCTCGCCATTTTTGGTGGTTGTGCATGGGAGTGGGAACCTCGTCGTCAGCAATACTATCTGCATAACTTTCTCAAAAGTCAGCCGGATGTAAACTTCCACTGTCCTCAGGCTCGTCAAGCGGTATTAGACAATGTTGAGTTTTGGCTCAAAAAAGGTGTTGACGGTTTTCGCCTCGATGCGATTACGTTTTGTTACCACGATGAACAATTACGTGACAACCCTGCTAAACCCAAAGATAAGCGCCAAGGCCGTGGCTTCAGTGAAGATAATCCTTATGCTTACCAATATCATTATTACAATAATACTCGGCCGCAAACGGTTGGCTTTATTGAACAGCTGCGGGCGTTAATTAATCGTTATCCTGGCGCCGTCACCTTAGGTGAAGTGTCATCTGAAGACTCGTTAGCCACTATGGCTGAATACACTCAAGGTGATGACCGATTACATATGGCCTACAGTTTTGAGTTGTTAACCGATGACTTTAGCGCGGCTTATATTCGTCAAACCGTTGAGGAACTAGAAGCTAGTATTGGTGATGGCTGGCCATGTTGGGCCATAGGTAATCATGATGTTAAACGGGTTGCGTCTCGTTGGGGTAAAGCCAGCGTGAACCCAACAATGGTGAAAATGCTCAATGCGATGTTATTTTCATTACGTGGCAGTGTGTGCAGTTATCAAGGGGAAGAGCTAGGGTTAACGGAAGCCTCAATTGAATATGACCAGTTACAAGATCCCTTTGGCATTGCCTTTTGGCCGATGTTTAAAGGTCGTGATGGATGCCGTACCCCGATGCCTTGGGTAAAAGGGGCTGCGAATGCAGGCTTTACTGAAGCAACGCCTTGGTTACCTATTGATCCTGCGCATAATAATAGTGCTGTGGATGTGCAAGAAGCTGATCAAGATTCGATTTTGCAAAGTTACCGTCATTTTTTACAGTGGCGCAAAAAGCAACATTTGCTGATTGAGGGGGATATTACCTTTATCGACAGTCATCCTGATGTGTTAGCCTTCATCCGCAGTCAAGATGATCAGCGCATGCTAGTGTTGTTTAATTTGTGTGGTGAGCAACAAACTTTTGCATTAAATGAGTTACGATTGTCTTCAATTATAGACGATCATGGGTTACTCTGTGGCGCGCAAGATATACTGGACCCTGCAACTATTGTGTTGCCAAGCTTCGCTAGTTTTTATGGCCTACTTGGATAGCATGACGAAGCCGAAATACTGCTGTATTTCGGTTTTTTTTGGATTATTTTTTGATTGAACTATTTTCAGTATATTGGCGATAAAGTTTTACACTATCATAGCGGATGTGATGGTGAGTTTAACGATTAAAAACAGTAGTATAACAATAATCATTAAGAAGAGATCTCCCTATGGCTACAGCAATTCACAGTACCCTTGAAACAACAGAAACAGGCAATAGTGGTAATTACCGCTTTGCGCTCGTGTCACTGACATCATTATTTTTCATGTGGGGATTCATTACCTGCTTAAATGATATTTTAATTCCTCATTTAAAAGCTGTATTTTCGTTAAATTACACTGAAGCCATGTTGATTCAATTTTGTTTCTTTGGCGCCTATTTTTTAGTTTCATTACCAGCCGGTAAGTTAGTCAAAAAATTAGGCTATCAAAAAGGTATCGTCACAGGGCTTATTATTGCCTGTATCGGTTGTTTACTGTTTTATCCTGCTGCTGCATTTGCAACTTACGGATTATTTTTAGGTGCATTATTTGTATTAGCATCAGGGATAACTATCTTGCAGGTGGCGGCTAATCCGTATGTGAATGCGTTAGGATCAGTTGAAACAGCCTCAAGTCGTTTAAATTTAACCCAAGCCTTTAATGCGCTTGGCACCACGGTGGCCCCCTTTTTTGGCGCGGTATTAATTTTGTCGGTAGCGTCAGGTGCATTGGATGGGCTGGATCACGCCCAAGCCGAAGCTGAAGTGGTTAAGCTGCCCTATTTAATTCTTGCTGCAATGCTCGGTTTGCTGGCTTTAATTTTTGCCAAGCTTAATTTACCTAAGATTACCGAACACAATGATACTTCTGATACTGGTGTGGTAACTCACAATGGTAAAACTAGCGCATTACAAAGCATTCACTTGGTCCTGGGAGCAATTGGTATTTTTGTTTATGTTGGTGCTGAAGTCTCAATTGGCAGCTTTTTAGTGAGTTTTCTAGGTGAAGAGCAAATTGCAGGTTTGCAAGAAGCTGATGCCGCTAAGTACATTACTTACTACTGGGGCGGCGCCATGGTTGGCCGTTTTGTGGGCTCTGTGATCATGCAGAAAATTCCTGCAGGGACCTTATTAGCGTTTAATGCTTGTGTCGCAGCGACTTTGGTTTTGATTGCTATGAACAGCAGTGGTGCCGTGGCCATGTGGTCAATTTTGGCTGTAGGTCTATTCAATTCAATCATGTTCCCAACCATCTTTAGTTTAGCGCTACGAGATTTAGGTCCACATACCTCTCAAGGAAGTGGTATTTTATGTTTGGCGATTGTCGGTGGGGCGATTTTACCACTTTTACAAGGGGTGTTGGCCGATAATATGGGGCTGCAATTGGCGTTTATTCTGCCGGTTGTATGTTATGCCTTTATTGTCTTTTATGGTGCTAAAGGCTCAAGAATGTAGTGTCGTGTAAACACTCACTTATGTCATGATGAAAAAGCGGCTTCGGGCCGCTTTTTTATTTAAAGCAATATATCATTGGTCTGTGGTTTATCTTGAGGATAACTCGCAAACAGAGTCCGAATGAGTTGAAGCGATAAACTGACGTTAAATGGATTAAAGAAATGACTGATTTAATCACCCAACTGAAGGGACAAAGGCCGATATTGCCTTGCTATCAAGTGTTTTAATCCCTATGATCAGCACGTTTTTAAATTGAACGTAATCTTAGATAGAGAGCCCCCATGTTGACTTATCCGTTGTCAGGCAGTTCATCAGAGTTAGTCTTAAATGTACTTACTATGGTGTTAACCCGAGGAAAACCATTAGATAGAGCTTACTCAGAGCATTTTTCTGGTTTAACGCTTAACCCATCAGAGCAAGCGCGGATCACGCAGGTCACTGGCGATATTTTACGTCGATTAAACTTATATTGTTTTCTGGTGGATATTGAACCGGAAGAATTCGATCGTTTAGGATCGAAGTTACTCAACGGCTGGCACGTCTTTCACGGTTTAGATTTACCCAAAATGCAGTATTCATTGCAGATTGAGCAAGCGAAATTTGATGCTAACCTTGAACAGGCCAAAATGGATCCTGTGCTTTGGGACGGTTGCCCACAATGGCTAGACTTACTTGGACAAGCACAATTAGGTGATAAATGGCCAGCTGAACGTGCAGCACTTGCCGAGCAACCAAAACGTTATTTACGCGTTAATGAGCTTAAATGTGACCGTGAAAAATTGATCAGTCGCTTACAAAAAGAAGGTGTAACAGCTGTGCCTTTGGATGATGTGGCTTCTGCAATTGAGGTAACTTCTGACTCAGCACTGTTTCGAACTGACGCCTTTAAAGACGGCTGGTTTGAACAACAAGATGCCGGATCGCAATTGGTTGCCGATGCCGTTGGCGCAAAACCGGGTATGCGAGTTGTTGATGCTTGTGCTGGTGCGGGTGGTAAAACCTTACACATTGCTGCACAGATGCAGGGTAAAGGCCGTTTGTTAGCCATGGATGTTGAGCAATGGAAACTCGATAATCTTAAAACACGCGCTAAACGTGCAGGTGCTCATAATGTTGAAACGCGGATTATCGCCAGTTCGAAAACCATTAAACGCTTAAAATTAACCGCAGACAGGGTATTGTTAGATGTCCCTTGTTCTGGGCTTGGGGTATTGAAACGAAATCCGGATTCTAAATGGCGTGATACTCCAGAGCGCTTGCCGGTATTGATTGAATTACAAAAGCATATTTTACAAAGTTATAGCCGCATGGTGAAAGTGGGTGGCATGTTAATTTATGCAACTTGCTCAATTATGCCTGAAGAAAATCGTCATCAAGTGGATGCTTTTCTAGCTGAAAATCCGCAGTTTTCGCTGATAGAAGATGAAAATATTTTAGTGTCGGAACGTGGTTTTGATGGCTTCTATCTAGCTAAGATGGAACGGATAGCAGAATAGTTATTCATCATTACTCTTTTTTACAACCACGACATTGATTATTAATCACTTAAAAACAGCGCAAAAAATATTGTGCTGTTTTTTTATGGGGAATATTTAGGGTTTAGGTGTAATTAATTTATTAAAAAAACGTTAATATATTGATAATATTCTCACAAATGCATAATCTTATGTGTATTATAAAAAGTATGTCGAATCATTCGTTGTGATGTTGGAGTGTTATGGATATAGGTCCGCATATCAATAAATTCATAGAAGATACGCCTCAAGCCGATTTTCGTGAATCGAGTATTGAGCGTTACAGTGCAATACTTGATATGGTACTAAAGGGCCTTCCATTAGGCGAAATGCTCCACGCCTTAATATTGTTGATTGAAGCTCAAAAGATAGGCACTCGAGCATCTGTGCTGTTATTGAGTGATGACGGTAAACGTCTACTATTCGGGGCGGCGCCAAATCTGCCTGAAGAATATAATAATGCCATTAACGGTGTTGAGATCGGCGCTGATGTCGGTTCTTGTGGTGCAGCGGCATATACCTGTGAAAGAGTGATTGTTGAAGATATTGAACATCATCCCAATTGGACAAAGTATAAAGAATTACCGCTTAAAGCGGGATTAAAATCGTGTTGGTCAGAACCGATAAAAGACAGCAATCAAAAAGTACTCGGCACGTTTGCCATGTATTATGACACGGTTAAATCGCCTTCAGAGCTAGATTTATACTTAATTCAAGAGGCGGCACGTTTGGCCAGTTTAGCCATTGAACGCAGTCGTGGCATGCATATTCAACGTTTAAGCAGCACAATATTTAACAGTTTGCCTATCTCGCTAGTGATCACCAGTGAAGATAATGTCGTTTTGTCTGCTAACCCTGTTTTTAAGTCGTTAACATCGACCTATTATGCCAATCTTAAGTTATTCGATGTTCATCGCTTTTTAAGCCACTCCAAAGCGGAGGAGGTTGCAGATTTATTTGAACATTTAAAACGCGGGCATGCTTGGAAAGGGGAGTTGAAAGGACTTAAAACTGATAATGATATCATTGACATAGCGCTCAATGTGACGGTTATTAGAGATACTTTTACTCAACAAAATTGTTTTGCATGGCTAATTACTGATATTTCTGCACGTAAAAATGCTGAGAAAATAATAAGTTTCCAAACTAATTATGATCAATTAACCGGATTGTCAAACCGCAAGTACTTGTTTGAAACTCTGCAAGCAATGAAGTGCAAAAATAGTATTGATGCTAAAAGGCAAGAGTTCAGTTTGATGCTGATGGACATTGATCACTTCAAACAAATTAATGATACGTTTGGCCATGATAACGGTGATCTGGTTCTCAAATTAGTCGCGCAACGTTTGTTAAATACAATTCCCGAGAATGTCCTTATTGCCCGTATTGCCGCTGATGAATTTGCCTTGGTCATACCGGGAAAAATGTGTACTGAGTCATTGATAAGTATGTTTAACAACATCACTGATGAGTTAAAAAAGCATTTTATTATTGCCGACCAAGATATGATGTTATCAATGAGTACCGGTCTTGCTCGTTATCCTTATGATGCTGATAATGTTGAACAGATATTAAATTGTGCCACTCAAGCTATGTACAGTGCCAAAGCGCATGGCCGTAATTGTATGCAGTTTTTTAATCAACAAATTCAAAAAGATGCCGAAAGAAATGCGGAACTGCATCTCTACCTCAAAACCGCATTAATCCAAAATGAATTTCAGTTGTATTATCAACCAATTGTTAATCCTTTTACCGCTCAAATTACCAAAGCTGAAGTCTTGTTACGCTGGATACATGATGACCAGTTTATTTCCCCAGATGAGTTCATTCCTATTGCAGAGGAGTCTGGGCTAATTGTCCAAATCGGTGAGTGGGTACGAATGCAAGCGTTAACAAGTATTGTCGCGATGCAAAAAAGTGATTTTACTATCCCGTTATCCATTAACGTGTCCACTATTGAGTTTTGGAATACTGATTTACAACATCGTTTTGCCGCTTACTTTGATGTGTTACAGCAACAATTTGGGCTTGACGTTTTTCCTTACTCTCTGCTTACTCTTGAAATAACAGAATCATTAATGATGACGCAACAAGACAGCATAAATCAGTTACTGACAGATCTAAGGCATCGCGGCATGCAGATTTCGGTAGACGATTTTGGTACCGGATATTCTTCTTTATCGTATTTAGTTAACTTCCCTGTTGATCAAATCAAAATTGATAAATCATTCATTCAACGAATTTCATCAGGTTCACGTCACAAATCCTTAATTGAAGCCATTGTTAGCATGAGTCGTGCATTAGACTTATCGATTGTTGCTGAAGGAGTGGAGACCGAAGCAGAGCTTGATTTTATTAAGCAGCAAAACATAGACGCTGTACAAGGTTACTACTTTCATAAACCGATGCCACAAGAGGCGTTTTTCGATTTGTTAGCTAAACAAGCCGAATCAATAGCAAGATTAAAATAGAACGGCAGAACGTCAATTACCCAGAATGATGAGTAGAGTGGTGCCAGCAAGTTAATATATTCATATCCTGGTTGATAAGTTCATTTTCTTAATCAGAATAGTGAAGTAAAAAAAATGCCACATCAATTAATGCGGCATTTTTATTTAGTAAGGCAAATGTTAGGTCAAAATAAATTAAGCCAACATGCTCTTAGGTTCAGTAAATTCAAGGCTTAATGCTTCAGCCACTTCTTTACAGACTAATTTTCCGTGGATAACATTTAAGCCATTAAGTAAATGCTTGTCATTTAATAATGCTTGTTTGTAACCTTGGTTTGCCAACTTGATAATGTAAGGAAGCGTTGCATTGTTTAATGCAAACGTCGAAGTGCGGGCAACTGCACCTGGCATATTTGCCACACAGTAATGCACAACGTCGTCAACAATATACGTTGGGTCTTGGTGCGTTGTTGCGTGTGATGTTTCAACACAGCCACCTTGGTCAATTGCTACGTCAACAATCGCGCTACCAGGTTTCATACGCTTAACCATATCTTTGGTAATCAATTTTGGTGCCGCTGCACCAGGAACCAATACACCACCAATCACAAGATCGGCTTCTAATACATGGCGTTCAATGGCATCCGCTGTTGAGTAAATCGCTTTTACAGCAGAACCAAACTGAATATTCAAGCGACGTAATGCATCGATACTACGATCTAATACAACAACGTCAGCACCCATACCTACAGCCATTTGTGCAGCATTAGTACCTACCATACCGCCGCCAATTATGACAACTTTAGCAGGCTCAACACCAGGTACACCACCAAGCAACATACCACGTCCGCCTAATGATTTCTCAAGAGCACGAGCACCAGCTTGGATTGACATGCGCCCAGCCACTTCTGACATAGGTGCAAGTAATGGTAATCCACCACGGTCATCTGTTACGGTTTCATAAGCAATACACACAGCACCGCTGGCGATTAGCTCATTTGTTTGTGTTAAATCTGGTGCAAGATGTAAATAAGTAAATAAAATCTGGTCGTGACGTAGCATTGCACGTTCAACGGTTAGCGGCTCTTTTACTTTTACAATCATCTCTGCTTTAGCAAAAACTTCAGCTGCAGTGGCTAAAATCGAGGCACCAGCGTCTATATAATCTTGATCGGTAAACCCAATCCCCACACCCGCTTCTGATTGTACAAAAACATCGTGACCTTTTAAGGTCAATTCACGTACGCTTGAAGGGACCATGCCTACACGGTATTCGTGGTTTTTGATTTCTGTTGGAACACCAATAATCATTTTTGAGCCTCGATTGACATAAAACCCACTTCAAATGGGTATAATTGTTATTAATTGTGACCTGAACGTGCTTATTTCAAGCCACTCTAGTATAGTGCTGCTTTAGCAGATTATGCTGCTGAAATTGCACTTTTTATAGACAAAAATATTGTTTTAAGTACAAAGCAAGGTTAAATATATGGCAAATAGTAAAAGCTTTTCAGTAAAAGATTTAGACCGTATAGATCGCAATATTTTAAATGAGCTTCAATTGGATGGTCGCATTTCGAATGTTGAACTATCAAAACGAGTAGGCTTGAGTCCAACCCCATGCTTAGAAAGAGTGAAAAGGCTAGAGAAACAAGGATTTATAAGTGGCTATACTGCACTGGTTAATCCACATTTTCTTGGTGCTTCTTTATTAGTATTTGTTGAAATCACCCTTAATCGTGATACTCCTGATATTTTTGATCGCTTTAATCGTGCAGTACAATTACTCGATGATATCCAAGAATGCCATTTGGTCTCTGGTGATTTTGACTACCTATTAAAGACTCGAGTATCAGATATGTCTGCTTATAGACGTTTATTAGGTGAAACATTGCTGAAACTGCCCTCAATTTCAGATACTCGTACTTATGTGGTAATGGAAGAGGTCAAACAGACTAATAAGGTCGCGTTATACAACTTAGGCTAATCCTACAGTTTAATCTCCCATCAAGTCTTTAGCCGCTGATTGATGAATATAGATGACCATTGTCCACTTATATTCATCATCTAATCAAATAGAACTAATCTTTGTATATAAAATCATCATCTTGAGAGTAATCGTTAAGGCTTTTTTGTTTCTGGATTAATTCGGTATAACAATCGATTGAGCTTGACTAATTCAGGGTGCATAATCACTGCAAATACAGTGATATTCTGTTATCTTAACCCTTATTTTTCACTTTTTTATGGATTCTTTCGTTTGACTCAGGAAAATAGTCTAAAAACACTCAGTGGCCTTCAACGATTGCTTGAAGGTGGCCTTATTTTATGTTGCATGATCGCGACATACATTCTATTGGCATTATCCAGTTTTAATCCAAGTGATCCAGGCTGGAGTCAATCGCATTTCCAAGGTGAAATTCACAACTGGACTGGTGCTGTTGGCGCTTGGACTGCAGATGTGCTGTTTTACTTCTTTGGTTTCATCGCCTTTTTAATTCCTATCATGATAGCCACCACGGGTTGGTTTATTTTCAATCGTGCACATCGTTTGTTTGAAATAGATTATTTTTCAGTCGGATTAAGAATTATTGGTTTTATTTTGATGTTGTTAGGCTTAGCTGCATTGGTCAGCATGAATGCCGACAATATGTACGTCTTTTCAGCCGGTGGGGTAGCCGGTGATGTGATTGGTCAGGCGATGTTGCCGTACTTTAATAAGCTAGGAACCACATTATTGCTAATGTGTTTTTTTGGCGCAGGCTTCACTTTAGCGACTGGGATTAGTTGGTTAACCATTATTGAATTAACCGGCTTAGGTTCTATCTGGTGTGCCAAGAAAATATGGCATTTACCTAAATTATTTAAACGAGAAACAGAAACCGAAGATACTAAAGGCTTCCTTTCATTAGTGGATAAATTTACCCAACGTCGTAACGAAATGGATGATCAACATGAGCCAACAAGAACTCAATCTAACAAGCCGGTTAAAACGCCAATCCATATTAAACAAGCAGTCGAGAAACCGCCGGTTGTAGAAAAGAAACGTAGCTTCTTTAGTCGCAAGCCTAAACCCGCTGAAGATATTGCGGTTTCAGACATTGATGACCAACAGTTTGATAGTGACGATCGTCAAGAACCGTCAATACAATTTGATCATGAAGACACGCCATTTGCGCCTTGGGTCGCGACAAAAGACGACGTTGACTTCAATCTTGACGACGACAATGATGACCTCGATATTACTCAGAGTATGAATCACTCTGATAGTGATGAACCATTTGAGGAAGCTTTTGCCAAACCTCATTCAAAGGGGGCATTAGTTGCACAACAAAAACCGAAAAAAGAAGCCAGAATTGTTGACGGTGTAGTGGTAATCGATGGTCAAACCACGCAACAAGCTCGCCAGAAAATGGATCCTTTACCAAGCATTACCTTGCTTGATGTGCCTGATCGCAAGAAAAACCCTATTAGTGAAGCCGAACTTCAGCAAGTCGCTCGATTAGTTGAAGCAAAGCTGGCGGATTTTAATATTATCGCCAACGTTGTTGGCGTGTATCCTGGACCGGTGATTACTCGCTTTGAGCTTGAATTAGCCCCTGGGGTTAAAGCCTCTAAAATTACCAATCTTTCGAAAGACTTAGCCCGCTCATTATTATCTGAAAACGTGCGTGTCGTTGAAGTGATTCCTGGTAAAGCTTATGTCGGTTTAGAGTTGCCAAATAAATTCCGTGAAACCGTATTTATGCGTGATGTGCTCGATTCTGCCGCTTTTAAAGACAGCAAATCAACATTATCTATGGTGCTGGGTCAAGACATCGCCGGTGAACCTGTTGTGGTTGATTTAGGTAAAATGCCTCATCTATTGGTTGCCGGTACGACAGGTTCTGGTAAGTCTGTGGGTGTGAACGCGATGATCACCAGCTTACTGTATAAATCAGGCCCGGATGATGTTCGCTTTATTATGATTGACCCTAAAATGCTAGAATTATCTGTGTATGAGGGGATCCCACATTTACTCTGTGAAGTGGTTACCGACATGAAAGAAGCTGCTAATGCATTGCGTTGGTGTGTCGGTGAAATGGAGCGACGTTATAAATTAATGTCGGCATTAGGGGTTCGTAATCTTAAAGGTTACAACATCAAAATTAAAGATGCTGCCGCCAAAGGGGAGTACATTCCCGATCCATTATGGAAGTCATCAGAAAGTATGTTAGATGATGCGCCGCCGCTTGAAAAGCTACCATCTATCGTGGTGGTGGTTGATGAATTTGCTGACATGATTATGATTGTTGGTAAAAAAGTTGAAGAGTTAATTGCCCGTATTGCTCAAAAAGCTCGTGCTGCAGGGATCCACTTAATATTGGCGACTCAGCGGCCATCGGTTGATGTGATCACTGGTTTGATTAAAGCTAACATTCCAACCCGTATTGCGTTTCAAGTGTCATCACGTATTGATTCTCGTACCATTCTTGATCAGCAAGGCGCAGAAACCTTATTAGGTATGGGGGATATGCTGTATCTTCCACCTGGTACCGGTTTACCTAATCGTGTTCATGGAGCGTTTATTGATGATCATGAAGTTCATAAAGTGGTTGCCGATTGGTGTGCTCGAGGCAAACCGCAATACATTGACGATATTCTTAACGGCGCCACCGATGGCGAGCAAGTATTGTTACCCGGTGAAACATCAGACAGTGAAGAAGAGTTAGATGCGTTATATGATGATGCCGTTGCGTTTGTTACCGAAACGCGCCGTGGCTCTATTTCTAGCGTACAGCGTAAATTTAAAATTGGTTATAACCGTGCCGCCCGTATTATTGAAATGATGGAAAGCCAAGGTATTGTGACAGCTCAAGGTCATAATGGTAATCGTGAAGTATTGGCTCCACCGCCACCGAGATCATAATAGGAATGATAATGAATAAACGTTTTGCTGTATTGAGCCTATTATTAACCACCAGCGTAACTTGCTTTGCCGCGATGGCCGATAACGCCACTGAGCTAAGAGCAAAACTGTCTAACATTGATAGTTTGCATGCGACATTTTCCCAGCAAGTTACCGACATTAATAATAAACCAATCCAAACTGGCAGCGGTGTATTTGCCCTGGCATATCCCAATCAATTTTACTGGCATTTAACTCAGCCAGATGAATCTTTGATTGTGGCCGATGGCGCTAATTTATGGATTTATAACCCCTTTGCTGAAGAAGTAACCGTAATGGATGTTGCTCAAGCGGTTGATGCATCGCCGATGGCTTTGTTAGTGCATCGAGATGAAGCCACATGGGCTAAATATTCAGTCACCAAACGGGTTATTAATGCGACATCTAGCTGTTTTGATATTCAGCCTAAGAAACTCAACAGTAACGTTATTGCTGTTAGTGTATGTTTTGACGCCAAGCAGTTAGTCAAATTTAACTTAACCGACGAGCAAGGTAATTTAAGCCAATTTTCGCTCACTGAGCAGCGCAGCGTAAAAGTAGACGAGACCAATATCTTTAATTTTGCTGTACCTGATAACGTCGATATAGACGATCAACGCTTAAAGCAAGCTCACTAAGAAGTTTATGGCTAATTTAGGTTTTGATTTCGCCCCAGACTTTCGCCCCTTGGCTGCGCGTATGCGCCCAAGGGATATTAGTGAATACATAGGTCAGGCACACTTATTGGGTGAGGGCCAGCCACTGCGTAAGGCGCTAGAGGCAAATCGAGCCCACTCAATGTTTCTGTGGGGCCCGCCCGGTACCGGGAAAACCACCTTAGCTGAGCTTATTGCCCATTATGCTAACGCCCATGTTGAGCGTATTTCTGCGGTGACTTCTGGGGTGAAAGAGATCCGTGCGGCGATTGAACAAGCCAAAGCCGTGGCTCAAAGTCGCGGTCAACGTACCTTATTATTTGTCGATGAAGTACACCGTTTTAATAAAAGCCAGCAAGACGCATTTTTACCCTTTATTGAAGATGGCACGGTTATCTTCATTGGTGCTACCACTGAAAACCCCTCATTCGAACTTAATAACGCCTTGTTATCCCGGGCGCGCGTTTACCTTATTAATCGCTTAAGCTCCGATGAAATCAGCTTAATTGTGACTCAAGCGTTAACTGATGTTGAACGTGGTTTAGGCAAACGCCAATTAACATTACCCAGCGCAGTAGCTAAGCAATTAGCCGACATTAGCGAGGGCGATGCACGTAAAGCACTTAATTTAATCGAGTTAATGAGCGATTTAGTTGCAGATGAAAGTGCGTTTACCACCGAGATGCTCACTCAAGTTGCGGGCCATCAAGCTGCGGGTTACGATAAAAATGGCGATCAATTTTACGATTTAATTTCTGCAGTACACAAGTCTGTTCGCGGCTCGGCGCCCGATGCGGCGTTATATTGGTATTGCCGTATTTTAGAAGGTGGTGGCGATGCCTTATATGTTGCTCGTCGTTTATTGGCCATTGCCTCAGAAGACATTGGTAATGCCGATCCTATTGCCATGACAGTTGCACTTAACGCATGGGATTGTTATCACCGTATTGGACCCGCTGAAGGCGAACGCGCAATTGCTCAAGCCGTGTTGTATTTAGCCAGCGCGCCCAAAAGTAACGCCGTTTATAGTGCGTTTAATCAAGCCCGTGAGCTTGCTAAGCAAACTGGACACGAGCCTGTGCCTAATCATCTGCGTAATGCGCCGACAAAATTGATGAAAGAAATCGGTTTTGGTAAAGAATATCGCTATGCTCATAATGAACCAGCGGCCTATGCTGCCGGCGAAAACTACTTCCCTGAATCATTGCAACACAGCCAGTTTTATCAGCCAACGAACAGAGGTTTTGAAAAACGTATTCAAGATAAATTAGTGCAATTGCGTCAGCTTGATCAACAAAGCGAGGACAAACGCTATGACTAATGTGATCTTGGTGGCATTAGGTGGTTCAATTGGTGCAGTTTTACGCTATCTTCTATCAATTTTTATGATCCAGCTATTTGGAAGCAGTTTTCCTTTTGGTACACTGTTAGTCAATCTACTGGGATCGTTTTTAATGGGCGTAGTTTATGCGCTAGGGCAGTTAAGTCATGTTAGCCCTGAAATTAAAGCGCTAGTTGGCATTGGCCTATTGGGAGCATTAACTACATTTTCAACTTTCTCGAATGAAACCTTACTGCTGTTGCAAGAAGGCTTATGGCATAAAGCTATTTTAAATGTGTTGTTGAATGTCACCTTATGTCTATTTATGGTGTATGTAGGTCAACAACTTATATTTTCTCGCGTTTAACTAAAAAGAACTCACAACATGCTAGATCCAAAATTTTTGCGTAATGATCTTGACGTCACCGCCGAGCGTTTAGCCACTCGTGGCTTTATTTTAGAGGTTGATAATTTGACCAAACTTGAAGAAAAGCGTAAATCGCTTCAAGTAGAAACAGAAGACTTACAAGCGTCGCGTAATGCGATCTCCAAGTCGATTGGTCAAGCTAAAGCTCGTGGCGAAGATACCAGTTCCATTATGGCGCAGGTAGGGGATTTAGGTGTGCAGCTTGATGCAAAGAAAGCTGAACTTGCTGAGTTATTGCAACAAATCAATAGCATCGCCATGAGCATACCAAACTTGCCTGATGAATCTGTGCCAATTGGTGCCGATGAAAATGACAATGTAGAGGTGCGTCGTTGGGGTACACCTAGAACATTCGATTTTGAAGTGAAAGATCACTTAGATTTAGGTGAAGCTCTCGGTGGATTAGATTTTAAAAGTGCCGTTAAAATTACTGGTTCACGTTTTATTATCATGCGCGGCCAAATCGCCCGTTTAAATCGTGCTTTAGGTCAGTTCATGCTAGACCTACACACCACTGAACATGGCTATAGCGAAACATATGTACCGCTATTGGTTAATGAAGACAGCTTATTAGGTACTGGTCAGCTTCCTAAGTTTGGTGAAGATTTATTTCACACCAAACCAGCAACAGAAGAAGGCCAAGGCTTGTCACTTATCCCGACCGCAGAAGTGCCATTAACTAACTATGTGCGCGACATGATTGTTGATGAAAGTGAGCTACCCATAAAAATGACCGCATTAACGTCATGCTTCAGAAGTGAAGCGGGCTCTTATGGTCGTGACACCCGTGGTTTGATCCGTCAGCATCAATTCGACAAAGTCGAATTAGTGCAAATTGCTCATCCAGACAATTCAATGCATGCGTTAGATGAAATTACCGCACATGCTGAAAAAGTATTGCAGTTATTAAACTTGCCGCATCGCACTATGGTGTTATGTACTGGTGATATGGGCTTTGGTTCAAGTAAAACATTTGATATTGAAGTGTGGTTACCAGCACAAAATACTTACCGTGAAATTTCATCGTGTTCAAACATGAAAGACTTCCAAGCACGCAGAATGCAAGCTCGATACCGTAGCAAGGTAGATAACAAACCCGCGTTATTGCACACTTTAAATGGTTCTGGTTTAGCGGTGGGACGGACATTAGTTGCCGTGCTTGAAAATTATCAGAATCAAGATGGCACTATCACAGTACCTGAGGTATTACGTTCATACATGGGCGGCTTAAGCGTTATTGGCTAGGTTTTCTAATCACTCTGTGCTTATTGCTATGAGCACAGAGTGAGGTAACAACGCATTATATTTGGGCTTACTTCGAGTATTTAAATTGGTGCCACTTTGTTTAAGTTGAGCATTATTGATAAGGATTGGTACAACCAGCAATGGGTTCAAGTCGGCGTGATAATCGTAGGCTTATCTATTTATCAGTTATCTTCTTTTTTATTTTGTTGGTAATTGTTGAACTAGCTCAAGCAGCATTGATAGTGGTAGAAAACATTTTCCCTAAATAACCTTTATCGAGGTTAATTATTTAAAAGCCCGCTTAAGTTATCTTAAGCGGGCTTTTTTGTAGGCTTTAATTAACTATAAACATTTAGCGGGTTTGGGCAGCCCAGCAATTTTGGTTGCTTGCTTAGCCGGGCCCCCAGGAAATAAGGTATACAAATATTTGGAGTTACCTTTATCGGCTCCTAATCGTTGACCGATAGCTTTAACCAGCACACGAATAGCAGGACTTGTTTTGTACTCTAGATAAAAATCACGCACAAAACGGATAACTTCCCAGTGTTGCTCGGTTAACTCAATGTTCTCAGTGGCGGCAATCACAGTTGCCATAGGTTCTTGCCAGTCATTGATATTTTTTAAATAGCCTTGATGATCGGTTTCAATTTGCAGGCCATTAAATTCAAAAAAGTTTACCAAGTTATCACCTTATCGTGTCGCAAAGATTGTTCAACAAATTGTGAATAGTCAATAATATCAAAATCACCCGCAGCTTTATTGGCTAAAATAATCATCAAGCGTTCGGATAACCCCCTAGCGACAACATCATCTTGTAGTACAAACAGTGCAATATTTGCTAAACGCTGTTGCCATTGAGGTTGTAATAAACAATTCACCGCATCGCTAGACAATAAAATACTGTCTTTAGGGTGAATATAGCGCAGGCATGTACTTAAGGCATCGTCACTCATTACTGATGCTTGGATATGATGTAATATCAAAATACTAGCACCTCATCAGCCGCTTGCAGGGTTTGCCTAATCATCTCTGGCGTCGCTACCGTTGCCGCAATACTGAGGTCATTGGGCTGCAATCCTAATGTGTGCATTGATTCAGCGCAAACCAATACGGTATCAATATCGTAAAGAGATAGCGCTTTAAACGCCGACACATAATCTTTCGATCCTGCTTGCTCAGGTGTTTGGCCTGCCAGTAAATGCAATACAGCTTCATTGGTAAACACAATACTCACCTGTTGTTCAAAGCTGGCACTGAGCATAGCAAAATCAAGCCCTTCACGAGTACTCGTGGTGCCTAAAGGTGCATGTCTAAAAATAATCACCAGTGATTTCATTATCTATTCCACAAATATCTTAAAAGCTAATTAATCTGTCTGCTTGTTCAATACCGACAACTAATTCACCTAAGCCGCCCATGGTAAATGCGTCACTGCTATTCCATTGTGGCTTACCATTTTCTGATGCATCTTGTGGTGAGAGTATGCCACGACGCAATGCTGCTGAAACACAATTGGTTAATGGTATTGCGTGTTGCGCTGACAAATTTTGCCAATGTGAGTGCATATCTATTTCATCAGATGCCGGACAAGTAAGGGAATTACTGTTGGTTACGCCATCTTGATAGAAAAAGACATTGATGATTTGATGACCGTTAGCTAATGCGCTTTGGCAAAAAGATAACGCACGAAAGCTGGCTGTTGAGCCATAAACACTTCCGTTTACTTGAATGATGAATTTGCTCATTATAAAAAAAATGACCCTAATGTAGGGTCATTTTAACGTAATTTACCAATGAACTCTATCGACGATTAATCGTCGTTGCCCATACCCAACAAATGTAGCAGGCTCATGAACAAGTTCAAAAAGTCTAAGTACAATGAAATGGTCGCGCGAACATAGTTGGTTTCGCCGCCATTCACGATTCGACTAGTGTCGTAGAGGATGAAACCGGTCATAAGCAATGCAATACCCGCATTCATTGCCATAAATAATACTGAACTACCGACGAAAATATTAATCACTACAGCACCGATCATCACTAACATACCGGCAAATAGGAAACCGCCCATAAATGAGAAGTCTTTTTTGGTGGTTAGTGCATAAGCCGACAGTGATACGAAAATCACTGAGGTTAAGCCTAACGCCTGCATGATAAGCCCTGGGCCGTTCGCCATACCAACATAATGATTTAAAATATAACCGAGTGACGCACCTTGCATACCCGTAAAGGCAAATACCCAAAATATGGCTGCAGCACTATCGGCTTTTTTTAGGGTCACAAATAACAATACTAAGCTACCAAGCGATAAACCTAATGACATCATTGGGCCAAGGTTAATTGCCATGGCTAAACCAGCAGTAACAGCAGAAAATGCCAATGTCATCGCCAGAAGCATGTAGGTGTTTTTTAGCATTTTATTGACATCAGTCGTCGATAGACTGGGTGATATAACTGATTGTTGATTCATTATCGTCTCCAGGTGTTAACTCAATGATTTGCTCAACGAGAAAAAAATCTTTCTCACTCTGAAGCTAAATCCTTTTCTATAGCGTAAGCAATGTACATTAAACAAAAATTAATTCATAACAAACATCATCTTAATAGGCGCTAATTTATCATAAACTATTCGATAAGTAATGTTATTAACAAAAACATATTTTGCATAATCTGTTTAGCTAAGCCATTCTTTTTTCAGTTTTTCAGTGTCACCTAAGTGATCTAATACCCACTGTAGAGCAGGGCTCATATTGGCAGTATTCCAAGCTAAACAGCAGGCGGTGTCTTGTTTGGGGGTAGCGAGCTGTTTTTCTATTAGCGCACCAGCTTTGATAAAGATATCGGCTAAATGATATGGCATATACCCCACACCTAAACCTTCTCTAAAGCAATTTATCGCTCTGATCCAATCGGGTACTACAATTCGACGTTGATTATTCAATAACCAATTCGGTCGATGAGCAATATTATGCGCTGTGTCTTGCAGGCAGATTGACGGATATTGTAATAACTCTTCATCGGTTAACGCGTGCTCAGCTTTAGCTAAAGGATGATTCTTCCCAACTAAAAAAGACCACTGGATCATCCCCATATCGCGAGATTTAAAGGTGCCACCAACAGGAATGCTCGAGGTAGCGCCAATCGCGATGTCACTTTTTCCTGTAGACAGTGCTTCCCAGACGCCGTTATATACTTCTAAGCGAATAATCAATTCAATGTCGGTAAAATGCCGATAAAAATCAGCTATTAAGCCACTTATTTTGTCGGCGCGAACCATATTGTCAATCGCAATCGACAATGAAGGGCGCCAGCCATTAGCCACTTTTTGTGTATCACGCTTAATGTTATTAAGTTTGGTCATGATCTCACGAGACTGGGCGACAAAATGTTCACCAGCAGGGGTTAAACTCACGCTGCGATGATGACGTTCAAACAATATTACCCCTAAGTCATCTTCAATCTGCTTAATGGCATAACTCACCGCAGAGGGCACTTTATTTAATTTATTTGCGGCGGCGGTAAAACTGCCTACGCGGGCCACAATATCTATCATTTCGAATGCTTGTTCTGAAAGCATCTCGCTATCCTTGGCATTAGCAACATTACTTGCAGTAAAGGTAAACATTAACCCAAATCAAATCAAGCAAAGTCGCTGTTATCGACCGTTTAATCACATTTGCATTAAGCTAGTGGCTATTTGTTGTGGCTTAAACAGCAGTTATTACAAATAGCGGGTTATGGGTGTTTATTGAGTGAATACCATCAAGCAAGCTGAGCTTTGTAACTATGTTTAATAGCAGATGTGCAAAGGGGATTTGAACTTGGGCATAAAATAGCCACTTAACCAATTATTTGCAATTTACTCTTTACACCATAGGGGCATTATCATATTATTCGCCCGCTCGGAGGGATGGCAGAGTGGTCGAATGCACCGGTCTTGAAAACCGGCAACGGTTTATCCCGTTCTAGGGTTCAAATCCCTATCCCTCCGCCACATTCAATGAAAAGGCCTTATCGAAAGATAAGGCCTTTTTGTTTGGGCAAAAGATAGAGATTTAAACCCAGGGTTCCTCTTTATTACAAGCAAGCTACCCCTCTGTCACATTCAACGGGGAAGCCTCATCAGTAATGATGGGGCTTTTTTGTATTTATAACATTTAAATCCAAGATTAATAGTTTTAAGATTGCTATATCTTTGCCATATTGAATAAATAGATAGGACTTTAATCCCACTAATTCTTGTTTGTTATAAACATGGTCATCCATCAATGTTGTTATCTTGAAAATGGCTGGCATAGTCAATTACTTTTAGATGTAGTAACTAAAGTTGATGCTGATAACGCGAAATAATAGCAGATAAGCATAGCGCCATTTATTTTTAATAGATTGAATATTGCTGCTGAAAACTGCTTAAAAATCACAATAGAGTTTGGCGCGTTATTCAAAGAAGAAGTAGGGGGCTTTGCCCATATTAAAAGACATTACCAGCATTTAGACCGAAAACGACGACAGAGCACAGCTAAATGCCAGCGTTGGAAGTGTGCGTATACAATCACTTCTGAATCCCACAAACTATTTTCTACTTGATCGATATCAAGCTTTTCTGTTGCCTTGGTTTTAACTAATGCGTCATTTTGTGGCTATTGAGTAAACATTATTTTTAATAACTCGGTTGAATCTGTGCGTTTAGAAAATGAGCGCAGGTGTTGGCAACTCAAAAACGAAAGGCGTTATGTGTTATCTTAAAATAGCTGGAATATTTTGATGGAGATAGTGATCTTATGCTCTCGGTTAAGAGCATGTAATGAGTTTTGTTCACCCTGACTGAGTAAGCTAGGCCATATTTGGCTTGATTATTGTTATTGTTGAGCCATGAAATAAATGGCAATTTAGGCTGAGAATTCCACATTAATGCCAGTAGAGGCAATCATATTCTGCACGTCCCATCATATCCTGCATATATAGACAAGAATTAACCTAAGGGGTCTTTAAGCATGAATAAAGCAAAGAATAGCGGCAGCCATCATTTGCCAGTTGACACTTTCAGTAGCCACACCCCGACAGCAACATCCGTTTCGCACCCCATACCCACGGGGTTTGTGCGCGTGCGCGGCGCCCGAGAGAATAACCTGCAGAACGTCGACGTGGATCTACCCAGGGACTCGATAGTCGCCTTTACTGGGGTGTCCGGCTCCGGCAAATCCTCGCTCGCCTTTGGCACCATTTTCGCTGAGGCCCAGCGACGTTTCTTCGAGTCCGTCGCGCCTTACGCCCGTCGCCTGATCCAGCAAGGCCATTCGCCTCAGGTGGATGAAATTACTGGATTACCGCCAGCCGTCGCACTGCAACAGCGCCGAGGAACACCCAACTCACGCTCAAGTGTAGGCACAGTTACCACCCTCTCGAATTCCCTGAGGATGCTTTATTCTCGAACAGGAGTTTATCCTGATGGGGCTTTGCGCCTCGAGTCAGACTCCTTCTCACCCAACACCGCCATGGGCGCATGCCCTAAATGTCAGGGACTTGGAACCGCGCACACAGTCACCGAGGCATCGCTGGTGCTCGACCCTTCACTGAGTATTCGCGAAGGTGCCGTCACGGCTTGGCCTGGGGCGTGGCAGGGTAAGAACCTGCGTGACATTCTTACAGCGCTCGGTTATGACGTGGATAAACCTTGGGAACAGCTGTCCCGCGCCGATCGCGATTGGATCTTGTTCACCGAGGAACAACCCGTGGTCGACATCATGCCGGAGCGGGAAAGGCCCCGACCTTACAAGGGAAAATTCTGGAGCGCGCAGAGTTACGTGATGCACACGCTTGCCGATTCAAAAAGCACCTCGGTGCGTAACCGTGTATTGAAATATGTTGAATCAGGGCCATGCCTAATGTGCGCGGGCAGTGGACTGCGCAGCGAAGCTCTCGCGGTTACCTTTAACGGCCGCACCATAGCCGAGCTTAACAGCTTGTCGCTCACCGATCTCCGCCGTGTGCTTGACCGTCCGGCGGCCAGCAATACCCCAGGTGAAACTATCACCAAGGATCTCACTCGCCGCCTCGATGTGCTGCTCGATCTCGGCCTCGGATACCTCAGTCTAGGCCGCGCAACACCCACGCTCTCTCCAGGTGAAATGCAGCGGCTGCGCATTGCCACCCAGCTGCGCTCTGGGCTTTTCGGTGTAATCTACGTACTCGACGAACCCTCCGCTGGGCTGCACCCGGCAGATGCCGAGCCGCTCCTTACCGTACTCGAGGAGCTCAAATCTAGCGGTAACTCAGTTTTTATCGTGGAACACAATATGGACGTGGTGCGCCGCGCTGACTGGGTCATCGACGTCGGCCCACATGCGGGAGAGCAGGGCGGAGTTGTCCTTTACAGCGGACCGACGGCGGGACTCAAAGATGTACCCGCCTCGATCACGCGAAAATTTCTCTTTGCAAGCGAGCGCCCCGTTCCGGCGGCACGCGAGCTACGACATCCGCTCGGCTGGCTGGGCCTGACGGGGATCACCCGCCATAACCTACGCGGCCTTGATGCCAAGTTTCCGCTCGGCATACTGACCGCGGTTACAGGTGTATCGGGCTCTGGCAAGTCCACCCTAGTGAGTCAGGTGCTCGCCGAGACTGTAGGCTTGTACCTTCATCCAGATCTAGACCCCAGTACCGGGATCGCATCCACAGCCTCGATGAATGGCGAGAAGGATGATCAACCCGAGCCTAAACCCGTCGAAATCACCACGGTTGAGACGATCACTGGGGCGGATCTGATCGATCGACTGGTGCGCGTTGACCAGAAACCGATTGGTCGCACACCGCGTTCCAACCTCGCCACCTATACAGGCCTGTTCGATGCCGTGCGTACCACATTCGCCGCGACCCCCGAGGCTCGAAGCCGAAACTTCGGCGCGAGCCGGTTTTCGTTCAACGTGGCGGGCGGCCGCTGCGAGACCTGCCTTGGAGAGGGATTTGTGGCGGTCGGTCTGCTTTTTTTACCAGGTAGTTATATGCCTTGTTCCGACTGCGACGGCACGCGATATAATCCTGAGACCCTCGAGGTGACGTACTGTAACAAGAATATAGCAGAGGTGCTTGAGCTTACCGTGGATGCGGCAATGGTGTTTCTCGCCGATGTGCCCTCGGCATTGCGCAGTCTTAAGACCCTTAGTGAGGTTGGGCTCGGCTACCTGCGACTCGGTCAACCCGCCACCGAGCTTTCCGGAGGCGAGGCGCAGCGCATCAAGCTCGCGACCGAGCTGCAGCGGGCACGCCGCGGCCATACGCTGTACATTCTCGACGAGCCCACAACCGGGCTGCATCCTGCCGACGTGCTATTGCTGCTCGCTCAGCTCAACCGGCTCGTCGATGCTGGCAATACCGTGATTGTGGTGGAACACGATATGGACGTAGTTGCCGCCGCCGACTGGGTTATCGACATTGGCCCTGAAGGCGGTGACAAGGGCGGCTGCATAGTGGTCGCCGGCACGCCCCATGCAGTGGCCGCTCACCCGGCGAGCCGAACGGCGCCTTACTTGGCCCAGTGCGTCTCTACCAACTGAGTTTACTGTTTGCCGTGGCAAATTCAGTAAACCTGACGCGCTGGGGCACCGATCCCAGCGCCAGTTGATAAGCCGCAATAGTTCCTACGCGGGTTCGACAGTGCAGCACAACGAGTAGCAAAGTAGGCAGCATAAATCTATCTGTAATAACACACTAAACCATCACTTTAGTATTCAAACCGATTACATTTTAACCGCGACAGCAAATAGAGAGGCAGTGCGAAATAGCACTGTCTCACAAACTACCGTTATTTTACTGATCCAAAAGCGTATTGTTATCATGGAAGTTAAATCTGATAAGTGTTTTTAAGCGGTTGTAATGGTTAACTCATATTTTGATGGTTAAAAAATTGACTTTTTAATTCAGGAATAAAGCCAGTTTCAGTTAGCAATTGCAGGGGTGATTTTAGCTTGTGAAACTAACCAATTGAAACAGAATGATTAATTTAATATTTAACGGGATGGCCTCGGGTGTAAACTCTTTTGGGAGCATTGCGGAGGCTTTATTTATCCATGGCCTTATTCCACATTTGCTTATAGGTATTACGGGTTCTTGAGCTTAGAGGGCGCCATAAATATTGCTCAGAGAAAAATGTCTCATCTCCGACTCTGGCATCTTTAACTAATTGTGGGTCGAGTAACTTAGCCGTAGCGCCATTCACTATAATGGAACCATACATTTCTAATATGCGTTTTTGCACTGGTTCGCTGATCATAAAGTCGATTAGTAAATAGGCCGCATCTAGCTTTTCACCTTTAACATGCCTTCCTATAGCTAAAGTATCTAGCCACACAGTTTGGCCTTCCTTAGGGGTTGCTAGTTTCCAGTTTTGTCCGCTTTTATTGGCAGCTGCTACCCCAAACCAATATGTGGTGGCCAATTCTAGATCTTTCATGCGCTCTACATCAGCCATACCGTTCCAAAATGAGTCTGCATTTTGGACTAGGCTCGTCAGTTTAGCTTGCACTTTAGGTTTATCAAACTCTATAGCATCTATGTCGTAGAAAGATTCTGGTGGGTAACCTAAAACCAGTAGCGTGGTATAGATGTTGGCTTCAAATTGATCACCTGTGATAGCAAATTTAGCTTTATTTTCCGGTTGCCACAATTCTTCCCAGGATTTTGGCTCATCTCGCTTTGCTGCATTGTAAGCCAGGCCATATGAGCCTCCAAGTAAAGGAACTGAATATTTTTTGCCTTTAAATTCATCGTATTGACTGTTTCTTAATGAATTAAGTACCTTGGGGTAATGACTCAGGCGACTAAAATCTATGGGTTGTAATACCTGAAGTAACCTGTTTTTATTCATCTTGTAGTAATTGTGTGTTGGGGTAGTCACATCAGCAGCTCTGGCTCGCAGTTTGTTGAAGATAAGTTCAGGATCTGTGATATAGGGATCCATAATATTTAGCTCAACTTCCATCCCCTTAGATTTAGCATAGACCTCAAAATCTTCTTTAAATGGGCTGATATAGCCTTCCCATTCTAGTATGTTCAATGTCACGGCTAGGGTATTTGTCGACATCAATATACCGGTTAAAAACAGGTTGTTTACTCTTAAGTATTTACCTATTTTCACTATGTGTATCCTTATTTAGTCACGAGCTTTGATTTATCGAATCAGTAAAGCGGTGAGTTCATCTAACCATGCATCTCATGTGTTATAAGGATTGTTCATAACAAGGAGTTTAGCCAGTTTGGCATAGCGTTTTTATTTGATACTTTGTGTTAATAATCTCATAAACCAACCACGCCAAACTAAAATAAACCCGCTTCTGTTGGTTGATTGCCGATACAAGTAACAGGTTTTTATCCGGTGTTAACTTAATTAAGTCTAAAAAACATCAATATGATATTTTCAAATAACATCATATTTTTATTCAATTCCCCGCTTACAAAAAGTGAAGTTTTACAGACCAAACTGGCTAAATTTACAGACTTTTATTAGGTTTTTTATGTTTTACCCACCAATGTTGATTATTTCAGCCTGACTTAAGCCACAAATAATAAACTAGTCGATAACGTATTCAATGAGTTGTTTACTATGAAAAATAACAAATATTAAAAGAAGGAAGTCGTTGTTATATGAAAATCAATCTTATCGCGCTAGCCGTTGCAGGTACACTTTCAACCACCCTGTTTCTCACGGGATGCCAATCAGCATCAGAAGCGGACAACAAGCAACAATTACATGTTAGTCCACTATCCGCAAATCCTTTATTTGTTGCTAGCACATTGCAATATCAAGCTCCCGATTTTAACATCATTAAAGATGAGCATTTTCAGCCAGCACTTGAGCAAGGTATTAAAGAGCATTATCAACAAGTACTGATGATTGCTAATAATAATGATAAAGCCACTTTTGCCAACACCATAGTTGCACTGGAAACTAGCGGTGAACTACTCAATAGAGCAGCGAATGTGTTTTATAATTTAGCGAGCACAGACAGTAACCCAACACTGCGAAAAATTCAGGGTGAAATGGCACCAAAAATGGCGGTTCACTCGGATAATATCCAACTCAACTCGGCATTGTTCTCTCGTATTGACTCACTTTATCAACAACGCCAGCAGTTAGGCTTGAGCGCTGAAGAGATCCGTCTGATTGAGGTTTATCATCAGCGCTTTATCATGGCTGGCGCTAAGCTAACCGATGAGCAAAAAGCCCAAATTAGATTACTCAATGAAGAGCAATCAACACTCACCAATGAATTTAGCCAACGCCTACTCAGGCTGACGAAAGAGATTGCAGTTGTTGTTGATTCTGAAGAAGAGCTTGCAGGATTATCTGTAAATGAGCTCCGAGCAGCGAAAGCAGATGCGAGTGCACAAGGTCTTGATGGTAAATATCTGCTAAGTATTACTAATACCACCCGCCAACCTGTATTAGCCAAGCTTGAAAATCGCGAATTGCGCCAACGTGTTTGGCAGGCTTCATCGACTCGCGGAATGAGTGGTGATAACGAAACCGCATCATTGGTGTCACGTTTAGCCCAGCTTCGTGCTGAGCGTGCAGCACTATTAGGGTACGATAGCTGGGCGGATTATACTCTGGCACCGCAAATGGCTAAGACGCCAGAGGCGGTATATGAAATGTTTGGATCTATGGTGCCCGCAGTTGTCGCTAATACCGAAAAAGAAGCCGCTGATATTCAAATGATGATCAACAAGACTGGCGCTGATTTTACCCTAGCACCATGGGACTGGGCTTTCTACGCTGAAAAAGTACGTAAAGAGAAGTACGATCTCGACGCCGCTTCAATCAAGCCTTACTTCGAATTTAACCGGGTATTGGAAGATGGTGTTTTCTTTACCCTTGAAAAACTCTACGGCGTCACCTTCAAGCCACGTCCAGATTTACCGGTTTACCATAAAGATGTAAAAGCCTATGAAATGTTTGATGTCGATGGCAGTTCGATGGCCATCTTCTATGCCGATCACTTTGCCCGAGAAGGTAAGCGCGGCGGAGCATGGATGAGTGCATTTGTCACTCAATCGACATTACTTAACAGCAAACCTGTCGTTGTTAATGTCATGAATATCAAAAAGGCACCTGAAGGTCAGCCTACGTATGTTAGCTATGATGAAGTGACCACAATGTTCCATGAAATGGGCCATGGCACCCATGGAATGTTTTCAAAAGTCACTTATCCAAGTCTTTCTGGCACGGCTGTTACCCGCGACTTTGTTGAGTTCCCATCAACCTTCGAAGAAGATTGGGCCGCGCACCCTGAAGTACTGGCAAATTACGCTAAACACTATCAAACCGGCGAGATGATCCCAGATGAGCTACTCCAAAAGTTACTTAAGTCGCGCAGCTTTAATCAAGGTTTCGACACTCTTGAGTATATGGCGGCCGCACTGGTAGATTTAGAGTGGCATTCGTTGCCGGCAGATGCGCCGCTTCAAGATGTCGCGCAGTTTGAAGCCGCTGCGTTGAAAAAGCATGGTGTTGATATCGCTGCAGTGCCGCCACGTTATAAATCGACTTACTTTGCTCACGCATTCCCTGGTGGATACTCAGCAAGTTACTACGCCTACATGTGGAGTGAGATCTTAGCTGCTGATGCATTTGCTTATGTACAAACTCAAGGTGGATTAAACCGTGAGATTGGGATGAAATACCGCAAGACCATTCGTGAAGTGGGTAACAGTGTGCCACCGATGGAAGCTTATAAAGCCTTCCGTGGACAAGAGCCGACAACTGAGGCTCTCCTTAAACGACGCGGTTTGAACTAAACATTCACATTGCATCGACAAAAATGCCGCTAAATTTAGCGGCATTTTTAATTAAATCAATTAAATATTCTGTTTGTGTTTTGTACATCAAGCCTCAGTAAGACCTTTTTTTTTAATCAACTAATGCTGATTAAGTAACCTAAGCATAGTGTGTTAGTGTTGATCAAGATCAAGCATATTGTTGCTCTGTGAGTCTACACTCATTAATGTAGCTGTGTTTAAAGCAGTCCGACGCTCCGTTGCAAACGTGTTTTTTGTTAGGGGATAACATGAATTTTAAAGACTATTACACGGTATTAGGCATAGATCCTCAAGCGGATGATAAGGCGGTAAAAGCCGCTTATAAAAAACTCGCGGTCAAGTATCATCCCGATGTGAGCAAGCATGATGATGCAGAGGCAAAATTCAAAGAAATTGGTGAAGCTTACGCGATATTACATAACGCTAAAAAGCGTGCTGAATACGATGAAGTGCGTCAGCATCATTTAAACCGAAGCCAAAATCAATATGCAAATCACGCAGCTGGCGGCCAAGATTGGGGCCAACAGCAAAGCGATCCTCAAACGGATCAAGAATTCTCTGATTTTTTCAATTCAATTTTTGGTGGCAGGCATACAGGCTTTGATCCTCACGGCCAATATCAAGGTCGACAGACTCAACCTGCAAAAGGCCAAGACATTGAAATGGAGTTCCCGATGTTTCTTGAAGAAACATTGGCCGACACGCTTAAGCCTGTCTCGTTCACTCTTCAACAACGCGATGCAGATGGTCATATTGTTGAACACCCCAAATCGTTAAAAGTTAACATTCCTGCCGGTGTAGTCAATGGTGAACGTATTCGTCTTAAAGGCCAAGGCGGACCGGGACAAACCAAAGCCGACAATGGTGATTTGTATTTGAAAATTCGTTTTGCGCCTCATCCTTTGTTTGATGTCGACGGGCGAGATTTAACTATTGTAGTGCCTGTAGCACCTTGGGAAGCCGTGCTGGGCACTAAGGTTAAATTACCAACATTAACAGGTCACATCCAATTAAGTATTCCTGCTAATAGTCAATCTGGACAGCGATTACGCATAAAAGGTAAAGGGTTACTGAGTAAAAAACAGCAAGGCGATTTATTTGCGCTGCTGAAAATTGTGGTGCCGACGGTATCAGATGAAACAAGCAAAAATTTATGGACTGAATTAGCCGAAAAAAATACATTCGACCCTCGTGCCAGTTGGAGTAAATAATCATGCTGCAGATTAATATAAGTGAACAAGATAGTTGGTTGAGCAGTGATGAATTGTGTGAATGCAGCGATATTAGCCTGGCACTACTACTGGAGCTTGTGGAGCATAGTATTGCCATTCCACAGCAGGGGGAGGTGATAGAGCAATGGCAATTTAGTGTCGAGAATTTACATCAAGTTAAAAAAGCCACTCGTATACAACGTGATTTTGCACTTGACTGGGGTGGCGTCGGTTTAATTTTACAATTACTCAATGAAAGAGACAGATTAGAGCATGAAGTGTATACGCTAAAACAGCAACTTAACCGTTTTAAGGTATAGCCTTATGCCGCTGCCTTAGTAAGGTTAACGCGCTTTGTGCCTTTATTTGTAGATGCAAAATAAGCGCAGGCTATGTAATGCTCAACGCTTATTTTGAGTCTTTATAGATGCTTATTAAACCGTTTTGCCGCTAATAGTACCCCAAGACAGGTAAAGCCCAGTAGCCACAGTGCATCTTGGCTTAATGACATGACTTCCGCTTCTCTAAGCACAATGCCTCGTACCATACGAATAAAATGGGTTGCAGGTAAAGCTTCCGATACCCATTGTGCTCCAATCGGCATGGCTTCATAAGGAAACATAAATCCAGATAATAAAATTGAGGGCATCAACACAAAAATGGTTAATTGCATGGCTTGAAGTTGAGTTTTCGCAATAGTACTTATCACTAAGCCTAGTGATAAACTGGCACAGATAAACAAGAAAGACGCCAGTAACAAAGAGTCTAATCCACCGCGAACCGGAACAGCAAAGATCCAGTGCCCAGCGCTAAGAATAATCGCGACTTGGATGAGCCCTACCAAAATGTACGGAATAATTTTACCCAGCATCAGTTCCAATGGCCGAACCGGAGTCGCAATTAAAAACTCCATATTTCCCAGTTCTTGCTCACGTACAATGGCCGCAGATGTAAACATAATCATTGTCATTGTTAGGATAACTGCCAGTAATCCAGGCACAATATTGACCACAGATCGCTGCTCAGGATTAAAGTATTCGACCACTTCAAATGTCGGCACACTCATGCTGGCTGAGCGGTTAGCCACTTCGTCCAACGGTAAATTCCTCAATGAGCGAATTGTTGCGGCTACCATAGTATCGGAACCGTCCAAAAGCCATTGACCTACCGGACGAGTGATTTGCGATGAACCTTGTTTGGCATCAAATGCAGGATGGATGAGTAAACGTTGAGGCAAATCAAGGGGTAAATAAAGTACGGCTTTGACTTCACCATTGGTAATCGCTTTCTCAGCTTGCTCGATAGAATAATATTGATATTGAAAATCCACTGCTTGGGTTGCAATTATCGTCTGAGTGACGGCTCGGCTATAGGTGGTTTGACTCATATCGATGATGCCTGCGGGCACATGGCGAATGTCGGTGTTAATGGCATACCCAAATAGCATTAACTGCAACAATGGGATCATCACTATCATGCCAAATGTCATCCGATCTCGAGACAGTTGCTTCATTTCTTTGACAACAATCGCCACTAATCTATCCCACATTGCGACCTCCGGTGCTGGTGACAAATACGTCTTCAAGACTCGGACGAACAATTTCAAGCTGATATTGCTGACAAATAGAACTCAGGTACTGCAGAGGCTCCGATATCGACTCATTCACCAGGACCCTTAAGCGCGTACCAGATTGAGACGCAGAAATAATTGCATCAACAGCCGACAGTTTCTGTTTTAACTCTCTTATATTATCGCCACTGACTTCAATAACCGTGGCTCCCATTGATTGCATCAAGTCACGCGGCGTGCCATTTGCTCGTCTGATACCATTTTCAAGAATGTCTAAGTGATGACAGCGCTCAGCTTCATCCATGTAGTGCGTTGATACCAAAATCGTTGTGCCACTGTTACTCAGATCAAATAAATGCTCCCAAAAATCACGTCGGTTTTGTGGATCAACGGCTGATGTTGGTTCGTCAAGAAACAGCAGTTCAGGGCGGTGCATCGTGGCACAGGCCAACGCCAAACGTTGTTTTTGTCCACCGCTCATGGTGCCTGCTAGCTGCTTTTGTTGCTGCTCGAGACCATATTGGCCCAGTAAGTCGGTTATGCGTTTTTTGTCTTTAACACTGTAGATAGCCGCCACGAAACGCATATTTTCCAATACCGTCAAATTGTCATATAAGGAAAATTTCTGCGTCATATAGCCGATTCGGCTTTTAAGTAATTCTTCATTTCCTTGCAACGGTAAACCTAAAATGGTGGCTTCGCCCGCAGTAGGCTTTAGTAACCCAGTTAACATTCTAATTAAGGTTGATTTACCACAGCCATTGGGGCCAAGAAAACCGTAAATGCTGCCTTTAGGCACCTGTAAATCGAGTTTATCTACCGCGATTAAATCGCCAAATTGACGGGTTAAGCCTTGTGTTTCGATCACATTTGCTAAGTCATTCATGGTAAACGAACCTCAACACCCAGACCATTAGGCAAGTTTGCATCAATAGGTAAGTCTATTTCGGTTAAATACATTAACCTTGCTCTATCTCGTTCATTTAGAGCAAAGTAAGGTGTAAACGCTGGGCTACTTCTGATATTGCGAACCGTCCCGGTTACTGGGTGTTCATAACCATCAACCCACACCGCTACAGTGTCACCGCGGTTAATTTTACCCAGAGCCGTTGCGGGCAAATATACTCGCGCGTAAAGTCGATCACTGGCTAGCAATGTCACTAATTGCACGTTCGCTGCGACTCGATCGCCAAGTTTCCAAGGTAAAACATCTACCACTCCAGCTTTAGGGGCTCGAATGCTTAATTCGGCTAGAGATTGCTGGGCATCGGCCAATGATGCTTGCGCCGCATCAGCTTGAGCTTGTGCTTGGACGACTTCTTCTCTACGGGTACCATTTTTAAGCTCTAACCATTGCTGTTTTGCTTGGGTTAATTGTGCAGCTGTTTGATCTTTTATTGCTTTGGCTGAATCAAAATCGGCTTTGGCGACAATTTTTTTAAACCAAAGGTCTTTCATGCGCACATAGTTTCGGTCTGCTTCTTGGGCTTGAGCTTGTACGGCAAGCATTGCTGCATTAGCGGCGGCAAGTTGCTCTAAACGAGTCCCGGTTTGCAATTGCTTAAGTTTTGCTTGGGCTTGAGTCAGCGTCGCTTGTCGTTGGTTAATAAGCCATTGCGCGTGCCGAGGATCAAGTTGAAGTAACAAGTCTCCTGCGTTGACTTGTTGTCCTTCTTTTACCTGTATCGAGCTAATCTGCTCTGTTACCGGCGCTGAAAGCATAATCCTATCCCGTTCAATTAAACCCATTGCGCGGTTACCTTCTTCAGCGGTACAGCCCGCGAAGAGCAAAATAATCGGCAAGTAAATTAGATGAGGTTTCATTTTTGGACTCCTGGTCCTGAAGATTCTAGAGGTGGAACTTGAAACAGTCCTTGATTCATCACCAGCATATTGTGGGCAATCAGTTGGTCTAACATAGACTCGCTCAGGGGGAGATTCATTTGTTTGAGTAATACTTTGGGAGCAATTAATGGAAAGACCATTAAGCTAATAAAGCTTAAGCGGACCCATTTGGGATCGAGCTGTGGGTTGATTTTTTGTTGGTCGGATAATTCTTTAATCCAGTCGCCTGCATAACCGAGCATTTCATGAATAACATTCGATACTATGATGAATGCCTCATCACTGGCCTGTTGATTTAATGATTGGAAAATTAGCCGAGGCAGGGCAGGAACATGTTCCATTATACGATAATAAGCGCGCATTAATGCTTCTGGTGAGTTCTGTTGTTTTTTTAAATCATGCTTGAATACACTGGCCACAGGAGCAATGGTTTCTCTCACCATGGTTTCAAACAAGCCAGCTTTAGAATCAAAGTAATAACGGATCATTGCTGCATCTACGCCAGCACGCCGAGCGAGTTCGCGAATAGACACACGATCGTAGCTGTTATGAAGAAAGCATCCTTTTGCCGCCTCTATCAGTGCCGCGCGAGTTTGTGTCTCCCCTTTGGGTCTTCCCGGTTTATCAGCCATATCAAACTCCGTTAATTCATCTATTGATGAATAATAACAAATACTGACTAAGAGAATAGGATATTAATTCCCCAACATAGGATCTCGTGCAGAATTATATTAATAAGCCGTATTTTGGTAAGACCAATAATTATCGCGCAGCAAGCTCAATAATTCATTTTATCAACTAAGCTATAATATGGTTTAAGTAATTATATTAGCGTAAAAAAATGACCTGAATAATAATAAATATGATTAAAAGCTAACTCTCTAATGGCGCAAGAAATGAATATATTTTTCGCGTATCTGGCTGTGTGTAAAAATTAATCTTGTTGAGTTTTTAGCAGGCAAAAATCTAATAATAGTCTACTGAGGCTAAATCAACTCTTATATCCTCATAAGATCAACTATTACAATATTGAATAAAGATAATTTATAGGGAAATATATTTAATATACAGCAGTTTATTTATAATTATTTTTGATTTAATAAGTTGTTTTCAAAGGGGATTATTTTTGTAAATATGCTTGATTTCTAAATAATCCTGAAATGATGAGCTTATTTTGTTAAAATCCCCACCAAGAACTGAATTGAGTGTCAAATTTACAGGGCTGGCGGCTCTAACAGAGGATTTATGAAGATAAATAAGGACAAATACAGTATAGATAATACCGATTATACTGTGGGGCAGGATAATATCCAAAAATGGGGCTTTGATATTCATAATTCCGTTTTTGGTATTAGTGCAGGTCTCATAGCGACCTTTTTAATTGCAATTTTAATTATTGATCCGGCAACATCAAAAGAATTTTTGGACGGTTTGAAATGGCAGATTATAGGCGCTTTTGACAGTCTATTTATGTGGTCTGCGAATTTTTTCGTACTCTTCTGTATCGGATTAATTTTATCTCCTTACGGTAAAATTCGTTTAGGTGGCGATGATGCCAAAGCGGACTATTCTAGGCTTTCTTGGATAGCAATGCTCTTTGCTGCTGGTATGGGGATTGGTTTGATGTTTTGGGGGGTTGCTGAGCCCCTAGCGTATTACACTGGTTGGTATGAAACGCCACTGAATGTGGTTGCTAATACACCTGAAGCGGCAGAGCTTGCTCTTGGTGCAACTATGTTCCATTGGGGATTACACCCATGGTCAATTTATGGCGTTGTTGCTTTGTCTATGGCTTTCTTTGCTTATAACAAAGGTTTGCCACTTTCAATACGCTCTGCTTTTTATCCTATCTTGGGTGACCGTACTTGGGGTTGGCCTGGACACATTATTGATATCTTAGCGGTATTAGCCACATTATTTGGTCTTGCAACGTCATTAGGTTTAGGTGCTCAACAAGCCGCTGGCGGATTCCAACATGTTTTTGGTATCGAAGCTGACTTGACCTTACAAATCACGATTATTGTGGTTGTCACATTACTTGCCGTTATTTCAGTGGTACGTGGTCTTGAAGGCGGTGTTAAAGTGATCAGTAACATCAATATGTTACTTGCGGTTGCTTTACTTGTGTTTGTTGCACTTGTTACTTTTGCCGTTTCCATGGGGACGATTCCGACCACGGTAATGGGCTATGTTAAAAATATTATTCCATTGAGCAATCCTATCGGTCGTGAAGATGAAGCTTGGATGCATGGTTGGACTGTGTTTTATTGGGCTTGGTGGATTTCTTGGTCTCCGTTTGTGGGTATGTTTATTGCTCGTATTTCACGCGGCAGAACCGTTCGTGAATTTCTGGCCACTGTATTGATTGTTCCAACTGTAGTAACCATTTTATGGATGTCTGTATTTGGTGGTATCGCTATCGATCAAGTGATCAATAATGTCGGTACATTGGGCAGTAAAGGGCTAACCGAAGTGCCATTAGCTATGTTCCAAATGTTTGATTCGTTGCCATTAGGTAATCTGTTATCAATGCTGGCGGTACTTTTAGTGTTGGTGTTCTTTATTACCTCTTCTGATTCAGGTTCACTTGTTATCGACAGTATTACAGCTGGTGGCAAAATAGATGCTCCGATCCCACAGCGTATTTTCTGGGCTGTCATCGAAGGTGCTATTGCTGCGGTATTATTGTGGGTTGGTGGTACTGAAGCGATTGAAGCATTGCAGGCCGGCGCGATATCAACAGGATTACCGTTTACCATTATTCTGTTAATCATGTGTGTCAGCTTACTGTTAGGCATGCGCACCGAGAAACATAATAAAGGCTAGTCTTAATCTGTAACAAAAAGCCGATGATTAATTCATCGGCTTTTTTATGGGTTAATGGTTATCGATGGGACTATAGCCACAATTTTCGAATTTCAGTATCAGAGCTAAAATGATAGTTAATTTGTGCCTGTAGTAACTCGGCAGTGGCAATCGCGTCGGTTAGGGCATCATGAGGTGCATAAGCGGGTAAGTTGTAACGCTCTCGAGTATTAGCCAGTCGAATTGACACCTTGTGTTTGGGTTTAAAAAAACTCAATATTCCCTGAGATTTAGCCCGTTGTAAATTAGCTTCAATTTGCATGGTATCAATCACTGGGAAGACAATGCCTTCATTAATCAACAGTCGTAAAGCGTGATCCAGAAAATCACGTTCAATATGGCGATAATGTACCACGACCACTTTACCTGCCAGTTCATCTAAAAGCTGCTCTAAAATCAGTAACAGATCAGGTGCTCCTTGTAAATCGGAGTGGGTAATACCATGGATAATAATCGAGTTTTCTTGGAGTTTATCTTGTGGATTTAGATACCATTTTTTGGCTTTACGGCAAAAAATTCGCCGTAAATTAAACGGCACTAGACCAATACTAATAATGCTATTTTGCTGCGAATCTAGGCCAGTAGTTTCAAAATCAAGCGCGACAAATTCAATGTCGCTCAATGGAGTTTCATTGCAGTAGGTACCCGCTTGATAAAAATCATATAAGCGTCGATCTTTACTGTTTTTTGCTTTTAATTTAAGCAACGCTGCCCAGTTTAAAATTTCGTTATCGCTGAAATTGGTCATGAGTTAGCCTTAAAGTTTGTTGGCTGTATAACGATATTTTAAAAAGTTTTGCGCATTACTTAACACTAAAAAAGCATCTTTAAGGTTGCGTCGCTCAAAATCAGACATACTTTCTGGTTCAATATTATTATCAGGCTCGATACCAGATTCGATATCTGACGACTGATGGCGCAAGCGAACCAGAGAGATAAGCTCCATGGCATGTTGTAAATCCTCACCTTTTGAGGTGGGCAGAATACCCGCTTCGATAATATCTTCTAAGCGTTCAAATGAGTTTTGTGATTGCGAACCGATGGCTAAGGCATGTACTCGAATTAAATCCGCCAATGGTGCAGTACCACGACGTTTTAAATTAATCGAGTTATTGTGGCGACCATCTTTTTCCATTACAAAATCTTTAAAAAATCCCAGCGGAGGTTTACGGTTAAGAGCATTGTGCGCCAAGCAGGCTAAGAAGCGGTTGTTTTTCTTTGCTTTTCTAAGAATAAATGCATTTAACTGCTCAGCCCATTTGATGCGGCCATAGACACCGGTAAGGTCAAAGAAAATTGAACAATTTAATAACGCTTGTGGATTAGGATTGTCTATCCAGTCACCGAAACATTCTTCCCACTGCGCACGTGTTTTGCGGTTCTCTGGGTTGCTGGCCATAATATCACCGGTGCAATAGCTGTAGCCGCAGGCGGCTAAACCATCACAGACAAAGTTTGCTAGCTGTTCAAAGTAGGCACCATGCAAGGCGACTTGATAACTATTGTCGAGAATAATGGCATTGTCTTGGTCGGTGACCATCAGCTGTTCATCACGGGCCATCGACCCCAGTGCTAAAAAGCAGTAGGGCACTGGTGGCGGGCCAAATTTTTCTTCCGCCAGTTCTAACAAACGCTGTTTAAAGTTACGGCCAATTTCTGACATTGCCCGACCAACCATGTGGGAGTTGGCATCTTCATTAACCATACGCACAAAACAATTTTTCAGCTGTGCAGAAAGAAACACTAAATCTTCGCTACTTTTTTGCTGAAAAATACTGCTGACAAATAACAAACTATTTTGTGATTCGTAACGGATAATATCCGCAACTTCGATCAGTCCAATGGGTTTTTTATTCTTTAAAATAGGCAGATGGTGAATGTTATTACGCAACATAAGCAGCATGGCTTCAAAGATATATGCGTTATGATCCAGTGAAAACAACTGAGTCGTCATGACTTGTGAGATAGGATTGTCAACATTGATGCCTGCAGCAATTACATTTGCACACAAATCGTGCTCAGTAATAATGCCAACGAAACTGCTGTCTTGTTGATTTTCTATCGTCGGATCATTAATTAATACTGCAGAAATATTCTCGTCGGCCATAATTTTGGCCACGGCCTGGATTGTCGTATTACAGGGAAGCACCAGAGCTTCCCGAGTCAGTAAGGTTTTCACCTTAGATGTGGTCAGCGCATTGTCACTGGTTTTACCTTTTACCGCCTGTTTTAAACGCGTGGTATCTTCAACCTCTACAAAATCGGCGAAATCGTCGTAATGTTCGCACAAATCAGTAAATACTGACTCTGGAATACAATATAGCAGGGTATCTTTTACCGCTTTGGCTGGGAAACGAACTTTATTATTAGTCAGTAAACCCATTTGGCCAAATAATTGCCCTTGATCGAGGCGATTATACAATTCACCTTTACGGCGATATAGCTCAACCACTCCGCTGCGGATCATATAAAGTTCGGTAATGTTATCGGTGAAATTAACTATCATGCTATCGGTACGGTAATAAGAAATTTCAACGCTTTTGGCAACTTCAATGATGACTTGTTCAGGAAGCTGATCAAAGGGAGCGTACTGGGCAATAAAGCTTTGAATTTCGAGTAGTTCGGCTGACATAAATAGGCCTGCTAATATGTGATGACTGAGCTTCGTTGATAGTATTTAAATGCAAATCTATCAACGCGAAAATAGTGGCGTCTATCGTTGTTGATGATTATTGAGTCTGCTTAGTGGTGATGTTATTGCAGATAATAAGTAAACAATAGGTAAAGACAAACGATAGTCAATTTGGAAGTCTCATTCTATCACTGCTGTGCTTGTGTTGTAACAAAAGCTGCTACCTGCTGTTGAACAATACCGATATAGCTAACCGTACTGGGTTTGCTTGATTGTATTTTAAGCACCTTTGTGGTGATTGATACCTAGGTTGCTGCTTGTTGAGTTAACTTGATGGGACAAAAAGATCACTAAAATATAAGTTCTCTAAAATATGAGAATACTAAAATATGAGAATACTAAAATATGAGATCACTAAAACATGAGATCACTAAAAACATAAGATGAATCACGCGACTCTTATACTTACTGTGCCCGGGTTAACAGGCACTGTGTTATTGAGAGAGATATTTATAATCGCTTAAAACGGTATTTTCAATTGAGATACGCCGTCAAAATAGACTCGTTCGCCTTTACTGTATACCGCCTCTATTGCCAATGTATGTGCATTAAGCAGATTAATATCGGCATCCAACCCAGCTGCGATACAGCCTTTAGTCTTAAGCTGCAAAATGCTCGCAGGGGACAGAGTTATCGACGTCAAAGCATCTTCAATTGACACGTCAAACTGTTTTACTGCGTCAACCATAGCTTGATGAAGACTGCAGACTTGACCCACTTGTAAATCGATTAATTTACCTAAGTGATCAAATACCGGCAAACTCGCATTACCATCGGAGCTCATGGTGATTTGGTGCACAGGTACTCCCTGTTTTAACGCTAAGGCTAATGCTTGTGCGGCCGGTATTTCGCCTTGCTCAATAATTTGCGCTGTTGTACTGGTAGTAAAGTCGATATAACCCCCTTTGGTGGTAAATTCAATCCCAGCTTCAAACAAGGCGCGACTGCGATTAATATGGGTTGGATAGTACTGGGTGATGGGAATATCAAATTGTGCTATAACATCATAAAGCAAATCTAGGCGACTGTTTTCATCGCCTAAATGCACACTTACAATTCCTGCTTTTCCCGCTAACATGCCGGCCACTCTTGCTTCAGATGTTAACCTTGCCATTTCATGAGCGGTTAATTGAGAACTTCTGTGATCAGCAATGGCCACCTCCCCAACACCAATAAACTTTTCAATAAGCATGATATCGTGTTTCATGGATTGAGTGACTGTCACCATAGGATAATGGTAAGAACCTGTATAACAGTAAACCGATATGCCTTGCTCTTCTAAGGCATAGGCTTTGGCGAGTAAGTTCTCTAAACTTCGGGTTTGTGCATCCGTTCCCAGTACTCCAATTACAGTCGTTACGCCACCTTTTATGGCTTCATTAATATGCATCTCCGGGGTGCGAGTGGTATAACCGCCTTCACCACCACCACCGGTAATATGCACAAGTGAATCAACAAAGCCTGGAGTTAAAATAAGTCCATCAGTTTGGATCACTTCAACAAATGAGCTGGCGATTAAGTTGATGTTGTCTTCAACGGCAATAATTTTATCACCAGCAATCAGCACATCTTTTTGACCAAGATATTGGGGTGCATAAACGTGAGCAGATTTAAATAATTTCATGAAATTCCTTAACTGAGATTAATGCTTACGGCAATCACGATGAATGAGATTGATATCACTGCCAGTAACAACATAAATCGCCATATAAATTTAGCCCACACAAACCAGTCTACTTTTGCAACACCTAGACAACCAATTAATGCAGCGGATGTGGGGATAATAATATTAGTGAGACCGTCACCGAGTTGAAAAGCTAATACTGCAATTTGCCTTGGTAAACCTAAAATATCTGATAACGGTGCCATAATGGGCATGGTTAACGCAGCTTGGCCTGACCCCGAAGCGATGAAGAAATTAAATACCGATTGAAATAAGTACATACAAACGGCGGAGATTGTTTTTGGCAAATCGCCTAAAAACAAGCCGGTATAGTAAAGCAGGGTGTTTAACACTGAGGGCGTATTGGCTTGATCACCACCTAATATAATAACAATGCCTTTTGCCATCCCTACAATCATTGCTGCTGGCAATAATTCCATTGCGCCTTTTTTAAATGCATCAGCAACAGCATTGACCTTAAGTCGGCCGCTAAAAATAGCAATAATGCCAACTAAGCAACCAAGAGTAAAAAACTGGCTTGCCAGTTCAGGAATATAGTATCCACGGGCGATAACCCCCCAAATAACCCAAACAATACCGAGTGCAAAGGTGGTTAAGATAAGGATATCGGTTAGAGTGATATTTGCTTTTAAGGTATTTTCAGCACTGGAGTCAGTGTCGCTATGGATTGTTAGATGACCATCAAGATGATCATCTAATAACCCACAATTGTGCTTTACCTGTTTGGCATACCGCATCGTAAACACCACACCAACAAGTGTGAAGATACACCACATGACGACTCTAAACTGCAAGCCAGACATTAAAGGTAAATCAGCGATACCCTGTGCTATGGCAACACTAAATGGGTTCATCCACGAGGCGGCAAAACCAATTTGTGTCGCGACATAAGTGACTAACACGGTCACAATACCGTTGTAACCAATAGCCCGCATTAATGGCAGCAAGACGATACAAAATGCTATGGCTTCTTCACCCATACCAAAAATAGCGCCACCAGCAGAAAACAACACAAATAAAATAGGGATAAAGGCTAATTCAAACTTTTGCGTTTTAGCGATGAGCGCTAAAATACCATTGTCTATGGCCTGTGTTTGCATGATGATGCCAAAGGCTCCCCCGGTAATAATGATAAACATCATTACGCCAATAGACGATCCCCACTTATCTCCAGAAACCATGCCTTCAAAGGCAAAATTGAGAAATCCAATTTCGCCGTGTTCAGCAAATAAAGGCACACCTTGGTACTGGCTTGCAAATTGAAAACTCCCGGCAACTAATTCAGATTTGTTTGTGTGTGGATTGATCGTAACTTCAAAAAAACCTGCTGGTATAAAGTGAGTTGCGATTGCTGCAAACATCACAACAAAAAATAAAATGATAAATGCATCAGGCATTTCTCGAACAGTTTGTGGCTTCATATTGTTATACTTTTTCACCGAAAAGAGAGAAACGTTGGTCGTTTATGGACAACGACCAACGCAGATTTACTTAGAATTTAAAAGTATATCGGACATTCCAACGACGGCCGAGCCAATCATGAATTGAACTGGCGTAACCGTTAGTCGGTGACGATGCATAGGGTGGTTGTTCATCAGTGAGATTACGAACCGAAAACAACAGTGCATGCTGTGGCGAGAAATCATATCCCAAGCTGGCACTAAAGGTTAACCAATCATCCACGGTTTCGTTATCAAATTTAAAGTCACCATCACCAAGTGAACTAATATAGTGGCTCGACACACTGGCATTCCAATCATCTAGCTGCCAATCAGCGCCAAAATCAAGTACGCTTTCTGGTCTGGCTATTTCAGATGCACCACTGAGTTTACCCAGTAAATCTTCAACAGGAGTTGTCGGAGACACTTGTCGTTCAAATGAGAAAGTTTCAGTACCCGTGAAATAGAATGAAAAATCACCCATATTGCTCGTTTGAAGACGATAGTTAATTTTATAATCTATGCCATCGGTACTTTGGTTACCAACGTTAAAGTAACCAGTGCGTAAAAAGCTAATGTCGCCTTGACCATCGACAACACAACCAAAATTATCACCTAAGTCACCGATATTGTTCACCACATTAGCTGGGTTTTTAATACACGAATCTAAGGTAGTATTGGCATCAATATCAACAATGTCATCGTGTTCATAGCGCCAATAATCAAGAGTGAATTGTAAATCATCTGTGGTATTCCAAGACAATCCTACATTCATCGCCTGTGATTTTTCAGCCTGCAGATTTTTATTGCCTATGGTTTCTTGATCAAATTCTAACTCGCCGTAATCAGCCCCCGCAACACCACAAAGTGCATTATATGGCTCGCCTGCACCACAATTAATATATTGGCTACCCAAAGATGTTCCCGCACCTAACTGCGATAGAGATGGTGCCCGAAAACCTGTACTCCATGAAGCGCGCAAGACAAGGTCATCAAAAGGATTGTATCTCAGTGACACTTTAGGATTAATATCGCCGCCAAAATCACTGTAATGGTCATAACGCAAAGCCGCGATGACATCCAGAGAATCGAAAATCGGGAAGTTAAATTCACCGTATGCTGCATATTGTGTTCTGTCTGCAGCTGCATCACTGGCTCCAAGACCAATAATGTTGTTATTAACCGCATTGAGTGACGGTGTGTCTGAGATATCTTCTTTTCTAAATTCGCCACCAAAAACAGAGCTTATTACGCCCGCGGGTAATTCGAATAAATCGCCTGAAAAGTTAAAGTCGACTGATAACACCTCTGACTCACCTTTGCGCACGCCAGGATCCCTTAATGCAGCAATTTGTTGTTGTGTATTATCAAGCCCAAGATTAAACGGATTAAAACTGCCATTTGCGATTGCTGCATCGAGTAAGTCGCCATTCATATAACCAGAAGTATTGCTAATCTCGTTAATCGACTTTCCGTAACTCAACGCCGTTTCCCAGCTCCAATCGTCCCATTCTCCGCGAAGACCAGATAACACACGATAACTTTGAGTATCATATTGCTGAATTCGACGTTCAGGGAAGCGGGTTCTTACGGTAATAGAATCACTTACTGTGCCATCAAGTAAGTCTATATCGCGCAGATACTGTGGAACATTAGTGGAATTACCATCGATATAAGTAGTATAGCCAGCGGGGGCTTCGTAAGATGATCCGCTATTTTTCTGGTACATTGCTTCGGCAAACAATGTCATCCCATTATCTAATCGATAAAGGTGATTTAACGTGGTGCCTATATTCTCATAATCTGGTTGAATTGCTCGTTGGATAACATAGTCATAATTACATCGACTACCATCTTGTTGAGTATCGTCACCACACCATGATTCAGCATAGTCATTACCATCTATCGACACTCGTGTACTTGATTCATAGGTAACATTAACCGCTCTGTCGCTATTAAATATGGCATTACGAGTCGCATAATCTACTACTACTGTGGTGTTGCTATTGGTTGTTTCAAAGCCTCCAGCATAGGTAATGTTGGTGCGACTTGCATCGTGGCTTGATGTGTCGTCTCCATACTGAGCGCTAAATTCATGACCGACAAAATCTTTACGTAAGATAAAGTTAATCACCCCAGCTATAGCGTCAGATCCGTAAATGGATGATGCGCCATCTGTTAGCACATCAATACGCTCAATGGCAGACAGTGGAATGGCATTAACATTCACAAATGAATCAGAACCATTGGAGAACGAATCAACCGCAACACGGCGGCCATTAATTAATACTAGGGTAGAACTGGATCCAAGACCACGTAAGCTGACACCAGACGAGCCTGCTGGGGCACCATCTGCACCGGCAACGCCACCGGTTTCTGAAAAGGTCCCAGCGCTGGAGGCTTGTGGTAAATCTCGAAGAAATTCGCTTACCGATCCATAGCCCTTTTTAGTGATGTCATCGTGAGTAAAGCTTTGTAATGGATTAGCGCCTTCCATATCAACGCCTTTTAACCTTGATCCGGTAATACTGACCCGTTCTACTTTATTGACCTCTGTTTGAGTGTCATTTAATTCATTGCTAACAGCACTTGCAACAGGTGATAACGCTACGCCAAATGCAGCGCATAATAATACTGAACTTCTCATGATAAGCTCCCGAGATATCTCTTATTGTATTTTTTTAGATGCAGACAAACTGCGCGTGAGTCAATACGCGTGGCATGTAAGAATATGCAGATGCACTACATCAATTAAGTTTTGAGAGGGGAGTAATGACAGCAAGACAAGACTCCACCGAACACTATTGTATTCAGTGGTTTATTCGTCCCACCATTCAGACAAATACCATGTGCGGTAATGGTATCTTTGGAAAATTGTTGCAATTAGAATCATGTTATAAACTATGAGCTATTGTTGTTGACCTGTTAAGAGGCTATCCGTAAGATAGGTGCTGAGTCAATACATGGCAGAAACTTTTTTTGAGTACTACCATGAAAATTTCGATTAAACCTAATTTCAATGCCTTATCTTGTCTATTATTTAGCTTGTTAATCAGTACTTTGTTGCTGTCGTTATACAGTTCAATGGCGCTGGCTAGTACTGCTGTCAATACCGATGTTACTCCGCCGGTTCAAACTTTCGATTTAATAATGGTTGGCGGTGGGTTGGTCACTTGCAGTTCTTTATCTAGACAAAACTGTGTGCCTGGCAGTCAATTTACTGCTGATGCAAAACAAACCTCTGTTTATCGATTAACGCATTCTGCACTCGAGCGAGCCTTTAAACATCCGAGTTTATCTGGGTTAACAGCACCTCAAAAAACTATATTGCTCCATGCCAGTCAGCAGCAGGGTGATGCGGGTTCTAGTTTGAGCTATCAAGCATTTTATGATGCCATCTCTGCTGTTGAAAAAGATTTTTTAACGGATTTAAACGATCAAGTTTATTATGCTTTATTGGATTTACTTGAAGACGAACAAGCAATTACCTCGGGTATCAATCGCCAAGAACATGTGATGCTGAGTGCGACCCAGAACCAATATGGCGCGCAGATATTCTCTTTGTTTACTCAGCAAGCACTGTTTAAAAAACAACAACGGCAGCCGCAAGCTAAGCGGCCATTAATCGCCGTAGTTACCGCATCTGCAAGAGATCCTTTTGAATCAATTGATTTCTATACTCAAGTTTTTGAGCAAGCCGGTGCGGATGTTATCTGGCTGCCTTTAGATAGCGCATTGCAAGCCGCTATAGCACAACAACAATGTGATCAGTTACCTGCATTGCGCGAAAAAATTCAAGGTAATGTCGATCGCGCGCGATTGTATCCGGTTGCTACCGCATTACAACAATCCATGTGTGTATCTCCTGATTCTCTTTACCAGCAACTGCTTAATATTGACGGATTATTTCTTAATGGTGGTGATCAACGTTTAACATTATCAGCTTGGTTAACACCACAGAAAAAGCCAAGTAAAGCGCTTGATATTATTAAAAAAAGATTACAACAACATCAAATTGTGATCGGTGGCACGAGTGCAGGTACGGCAGTAATGACAGCTCAATATATGGTCACAGGCGGCACAAGTCATGGCGCATTAACCTATGGCGTGTTGGCTGCCGAGGCGCCAAGTGAGCGATGTGAGGAGAGTCATTGTCAGTCAGACATTCCGGCTACTGCGGTTACGTATTCCACCGCGGGAGGATTAGGTTTTTTTCCATTTGGAGTCACTGATACCCATTTCTCACAGCGTGAGCGGCAAGTGAGATTATTCATGCTAAGTGCCTTGTCTGAAAATAAATTAGGCTTTGGAGTCGATGAAAATACCGCTCTGTTAGTTGATCTTCGCAATCACACAGTATCTGTTGTTGGCGAGCATGGTGTTTGGGTAGTGGAACAATCTCATGTTACTCAAACACCACTATCTTATTCAGGAGTCATGCATTACTTAACCGCGGGTGATAACGCAAAAATAGATGTAGTCACGCAATCGTTAAACCATATTCAATTATTAAGCGCTGATAAGACGATCAACAAGCAAGCCGATGTTAAGCGTGAGTTTAATGCTTGGGTTGATAAAGCCTGTGTAGATGGCCAAAATGATATTGATCTTGGCCAAGCTAAATTGATTATTAAACCCCAATCACAACAAGAATGTGACCAAATTAAGCGTAATGGTCAACATTATCAAAATATAAATATACAGCTCAATTTAGTTAATCATTAATCTGTTTTTATGCCCTTTATTTAAGCCATATTTTGGACTTTATTGGGTTATGTTAGCGAGACTGATAACTAAATTTCTACATATAATCTATCAAGGTTTTTATCCCCTTATAGGTTAGCTAACCTCATCTGTCGATGTGAATCCCTAGCAGTATTGTGTTGGGGATTTTTTTAGACAAAATTCTGATTTTATTGGCTGACATTTAAGTTAATCCATTTTTAATGCTGCTATCAAAGCGAAATTACGACAATGAATCACGTTGTTTTAACTTACTGATCAATAAGCTTTCATCCTCATTGTCGCAGTAGAGGCCATATCAATTATTGGATCAAATCGATTCGTCATCACCGCATAAGACACTTGCTCTTGCAAACAAAAATAAGCACCGACTGCATTCAATTTTACAGCGTTATCTGCCTAGCGGTTAACCAGTCAACACTAAGCCAAAATGCTTAACACAATAGTGACAAATAACGCCCATGAAGAAAGTGATACCGGTGAGTAAATCAGTAGCAATGATCCTAAGTTAAAACGTTGTCAATCTGCTCGGAATTTTTACAATTAAATTCAATGATTTATGTCTAATTTTAAAAACGCTAACATTGACAGGGCGATCGCTTAGGGACTACTGTATAAAATATACCACGAAAGTGTGTGGTAAATATTTAACAGCGCAGGATCTATTCATGTGCTTTTTATGTAGCGTTAGTGCAAAAAAGCCGAACGGCGTAAAAAAGCGTCATGGAAATTGGTATGGAAAAAATAGAGATAAAAAACCTTTATAAGGTTTTTGGTTCTGAGCCTCGCAAGGGGGTGAAATTACTTGAACAAGGGAAAAGCAAAGAAGAGATTTACGAACAAACAGGACTAACGGTTGCCGTACAAGGTGCCAGTTTTGTTGTCAATAAAGGTGAAATTTTTGTGGTTATGGGGCTATCCGGCTCAGGAAAATCAACCCTAGTAAGAATGTTAAACAGGCTTATTGAACCCACATCGGGAGAGGTGTTGGTTGATGGCCAAAATATCCTCGACATGAATAAGGACGAACTGGTCAAGTTTCGCAGAAGTAAAACCAGTATGGTGTTTCAATCCTTCGCGCTTATGCCCCATCAAACAGTGTTAGAGAACGCCGCATTTGGCCTCGAACTTGATGGCATGGATAAAAAACAGCGTGAAGAGCGAGCCCTAGATGCTTTAAAACAAGTCGGACTCGAAGGCTTGGAGAAGGCCTATCCCAATGAGTTAAGTGGCGGTATGCAGCAGCGAGTAGGATTAGCGCGAGGCTTAGCGGTTGATCCTGATATTTTGCTCATGGATGAGGCATTTTCGGCGCTTGATCCGCTTATCAAGACAGAGATGCAAGATGAACTGCTGAAACTGCAAGATCGCCATGAGCGCACCATCATTTTTATCTCCCATGATTTAGACGAAGCATTACGCATTGGCGACCGAATTGCCATTATGCAGGGCGGCCGAGTGATTCAGGTGGGGACCCCAGAAGAGATTCTGCAAAATCCCGCAGATGATTATGTGCGCGCATTTTTCCGAGGTGTGGATCCAACTGGTGTTATCTCGGCTGGGGACATTGCCCGCGACAGTCAACCAACCGTTGTTTGGCATACTAAAGCCGGTAGCCCACGCGCCACCCTAGAAATGTTGAGTATTAAAGATCGCGAGTTTGCCTATGTACTTGACTCAGAACACCGCTTTTTAGGTGTGGTCTCTTCAGACTCCCTGCGCGACGCTATTGACCAAGGAAATGGTGCCAGCAAACTTGAGCATGCTTTTCTAACAGATGCTAAATCAGTTCAAGAAACAGATAGTCTTCAGGATATCTTATCCCTGGTCGCCTCCCATTCTTGGCCTATTCCAGTTGTAAACTCAGAAAGTAGATATCGCGGCGTTGTTTCTAAAAATCTGTTTCTTCGTACCTTAAACCGTGCAGAGAAGGGGACTTATTTTGAGCAGTCAGCATCTTAGAATATTAGCTTCAGGAGTTTTAAATCATGTTCAGTTTTGATGAAAGAGTGATTCCTTTAGATGTTTGGATCACCAATTTAGTTAACTGGTTAGTTGAAGGCTATCGATGGTTTTTTCAACTGATCAAATGGCCCGTCGACTTTATTTTGTCTGGTGTGTCAGATGGTTTACTGGCAACTTCACCTCTGCTTGTTATTGCCCTGTTTGGTGTCATTGCTTGGCGAGTGTCTGGTCTAAAGCTGGCTGCCTTTACGCTGTTATCATTGGTGCTCATCGGTCTACTCGGTTTCTGGTCAGAAACCATGATAACCCTCGCCATGGTCTTTTCATCCGTGGTGTTCTGCACCCTTGTTGGTGTGCCATTTGGGATATGGGCTGGACGCAGTGATCGCGTTAACAACATTCTACGACCCATTTTGGACGCGATGCAAACGACGCCAGCCTTTGTCTATTTGGTCCCCATTGTGATGCTTTTTTCTATTGGCAACACAGCGGGCGTTCTGGCGACCATCATTTTTGCCCTGCCACCCTTGGTGAGATTAACCAGTCTCGGTATTAGGCAGGTACACCCAGAGTTAGTCGAGGCTGCGCTCGCCTTTGGGGCAACAAGCTCGCAGGTTTTACTTAAAGTTCAGATACCACTTGCTTTACCGACCATCATGGCGGGCCTGAATCAGACCATCATGATGTCGCTCTCCATGGTGGTAATCGCCGCAATGATTGGCGCAGGCGGCCTTGGGGCACCTGTCGTTCTGGGCTTAAATACACTTGATATTGGTTTGGCCACGGTGGGCGGTCTAGCGATTGTTTTATTAGCAATCATTCTCGATAGGATCACCCAATCAATGGCAACCAAAAAAAATAAGGACGTAAAATGATACTTAAAAAAGTAATACAGGGTGCAGCGTTAGCTGCAATGACAGTGACGGGATCAGCAGCGCTTGCAGATACTCTCAAGCCAGGTGAAGGGATAACCGTTAAACCCGCTCGTGCGACATGGGACACAGGTTTTTTTCAGGAAGCACTTGTTCGCCGGGGTCTTGAAACGCTTGGGTATGATGTCGAAAAGCCTAAAACGCTGGTTAACCCCATTTTTTACAAAACCGTCACACTCGGTGATATTGATTACTGGACCAATGGTTGGTTTCCAATGCATAACGATCAGCTACCGAGCAATTTCGACGAGAAAGCCGAAAAGGTTGGTTATGTTATTAAAGCCGGTGGATTAGGCGGATATTTAGTCTCTAAAAAAGAAGCCGATAAATATAATATTACCTCTCTTGCAGATTTTAAACGCCCTGAAGTTAAGAAAGCATTCGATACTAATGGAGACGGTAAAGCGGATTTGACTGCATGTCCTCCTGGTTGGGGATGCGAGAAAATCATCACCCATCATATGGATGTTTACGGTCTAAAAGATTCGATTAATCCGGTGAAAGCAGCTTATGCAGCTGGGATGGCATCCGCTATGGCGGGTTATAAAAATGGTGGTCCGATATTTTTCTATACTTGGGCGCCTAACTGGACCATTTTTAAAATGAAGCCAGGTAAGGACGTAGTGTGGATAAACGTGCCTGAAATTAATCCGACTAAAGCTCAAAGTTCAGCTGTTGAACGAATGACGGTACAGGGGCTTGAAGGCGCGGTTTCTGATCCGGTAAAACTGGGGTTTGTGGCTTCTGATATTCAGATTGTTGCCAACAAAAAATTCACTAAACAAAATCCTGCAGCAAGGAAGTTTTTTGAGGTATTTACACTGCCATTGGCTGACATCAATGAGCAGAATACTCGTATGAACGATGGCGAAAAGAGCAAGCAAGATATTCAACATCATGTAGATGGGTGGATTACTAACAACCAAGAAAAATGGAACGGTTGGCTTACTGAAGCACGAAATGCGGCTAAATAGTCTCAAGCTTTAATATATAAGTAACCCGGCGTACACCTATTGTACTTCCGGGTTGTTTTTTATACTTATGATTAAACCGTTAAACCGTTAAACCGATAGAACTTGCAAGATAGCCCGAGGAATATAGTTAAGTAGGTCACTGGCTAACATGCCATATTGACTTAAGTCCTCTGCAGCAATATCACCTGCTAAACCGTGTAAATAGACACCTAAACATGCGGTATCTATAGGGCTGACACCTTGAGCACAAAAACCAGCTATCATTCCGGTTAACACATCGCCGGTTCCGGCTTTGGCAAGCGCGCTGTTTCCTGTTGGGTTGATAAATACCTGCTCGCCATCACTAATCACAGTATGTTTGCCTTTAAGTACAACGACTGCGTTTAATTGCTTAGCGGCCATATTGGTATAGTGCACCCGTTTGGCTTGGATTTCGCTAACATCAAGATTCAATAATCGTGATAACTCTTTGGGGTGTGGCGTGATAATGCTGTGTTTTGGTAGGGTTATCGATGTGGTTGCGATATTACCTGGGTGAAGTAAGCGACTGATAAAATTCAGTGCGTCAGCATCGAATATGACCGGATTAGGATTAGCTTGTAACTGAGTTAAGAGCGCGTAAAAAAACTCACTATTACCATTAGGGACAGATAAGTCATCTGAATCGCTATTGTGATGCTTTTTGTTACCCAGAGAGCTGTTGTCAAGATAATTACGGCTACGACTAAAGTTAACGCTGAGTTGGCCAGTACTTTGGCCAATACTTAATCCACTGCCTATTGAAATCACACTGGCTTGGTTAAGTTTATCGTCAAGTTGTAACACGGCCATTTTATCAATTGCTTGTAGATCAATTGTCTGCCAACGAGCGGTCTGTATTTGTGTTGCTAATAAGTCAGTATTTGGGGCGTTATTATCATATTTTGCTGTCATCTGAGTCAGCAGCGGTAAGGTAACAACATTTGGCGTTAATGCACTCACACTGTCACATACCGATGGGCTGCTGGCTAAGGTGACGTAACCCGCGCCAACCCGCACCGCGATAATGAATCGAACCTGCAATATTCAATACATGGCCAAAAGTCATTTTATGGCTGTTATCTGGCCGAGGCGGTAATAGAGCGTTGATATGGTCATGGGTGAGATTTTGCATAGTGGCCAGCGATTATGATCAATGTTTATATCATAACTTATCACAGCAACCACTAAGATTGATGCCTGCAACAAAAAATGACAATACTGAAGGTATTGTCATTTTATTTATGGTGATACTAAAACTGGATTTAATCGTGATGATATTTTTTAAGCAATGACATGCATATATATCTTTAACATAGTGGCTAAGTTTTTCGGTTAATTTCTTTGTTGGGATTAGCCTTCTTGCGCCAGGTATTCAATAATTTGTTCCATGTTCAGATTAAAATCATCAGCACGCACACACTTTACAATTAAGTCATCAGTGACGGTTGCCAAATCAATTTTTTTATCAGATGCAAAATGATCCGGTTTTAGATGATAAAAGGGTTTCACAAGAGGACGTATTGGATCTTGAGGATTATGACCTTCAACGATAGCCAGCCTATTTGATTCAAGTTGTACCACAGAGCCGACAGGATAAACTCCCATACAGCGAATAAATTGGTCGACTAAATCTTTATCTAATTCATTGTTGTCTGCTAACGCACGTAAAATACTAAAGGCTTTTACCTGAGCATAGCCTTGTTTGTAGCAACGATGAGAAGTGAGCGCATCGAAAATATCACAAATGCTAATCATACGGCCATAAAGGGTAATTTTATCAGCCGTTACGCCGAACGGGTAACCCAAACCATTGAGTTTTTCATGGTGTAGGCTCGCCACTTCTAAGCTCAGCGCACTGATCCCAGGAGTATTTTTCATGATCTCAATAGAGTAACTGGCGTGAGTTTTCATAATATGAAACTCTTCTTCAGTCAGTCTATCGGGTTTGTTGAGAATGCGATCGGGGATCATGATTTTACCAACATCATGTAAAAAAGCCCCGATGGCCAGTTGATTAACAATCTCTTTGTCGATTTTCTTGTATACGGCAAACATCGTCATGAGTACTGACACGGACACTGAATGCTCAAGTAAATATTCATCTTTATTACGAATATTAATCACACATGATAAGGCATTGGGATTATTAAAAATTAAATCTGTTGATTCTGTGGTAATTTTTTCTACCGGATCCATGTCTAACGGAAGACCGTGCTGCGCATTATGAAACAGCTTTTTTTGAATGTCTTTTGATTCATTGAATACTTGGCGCGCTCGTACTATTTCTTGATTAAAGAAATTTGCTGTCACATCGGTGCGCGCAGGCGTGACTTTTTGAGGCGCTTGAGGCTTAGGCACATTGACCTTAAGATCAACTTTTTCGACAATAACTTCACTTTTACTGGTATCAATGAGCAGCTTAGTAACCGACTTTTGTTTTAATGCTTCGATAACACGCTTGCTTTTAATCACACCTGGCTTAGTTAATGAAAACATGTCTTTAGGTTCAGTGATTTCAACTACATACATTCCAACATCAACGTCAGTAATGTTATGTTCAATCAGCATATATCGGTTCCTTGGGTATTTATTTGCATCAAAGATAAATCAGTTACTCGGTATTTATTCATACAGCATTGCATAAGATAGTTCATTTAACATTGTAATATAAGCAAAAATGCTAAGAACATCAGCCTGTAGCACAATCTTTAGCATGATATTGTTCAAAAATGCTTGTGCAGTTAATCAACAATGTGAAAGGAGTACTATTTGGATATTATGCCTAATTAGCCGTGAGGTCCAATGGCTTTGAACAATCATTATTTAATCGTATTATTTTAGCCCGATTTATAGAGTTTATACCGTTAATACAACCCTTTAAATACAGGTGTGAATATTGGCTAATGGCACATTAGCCTGAGTTAAGACACTGGTAATGTTCAACAATAGAGATTCTGGTCATTGAGAAAATAACGCTATTCTAAGAGTTAACAATCCTGGCTAAATATCATAAATGATTTGAGTCGCGTGAAACCTGTACGTTAACCCTTGGGCATACATCCATATATCGCATATTTTCGCTTATGCTTTAGCATATACATCAGCCGATATTGCTCATTTTATTAATGTTATGGCGTTAGTAATTGCCGTAATGAGTGCCTTAGCTGTTTAAATACTGGTTCGCTGCTATAGCGATGATGCTGAATAACATCGACATTTGCCTGCCAGCCAATTTCTTTAAATTCAGAGGGTAACAGCACTAATTGGCCATTATCTACATAGCTGTTGGCAATATGATTAGGCAGCAAGCACCAACCATGTCCCTGTAATGCCAGTTCAAGTAAAATATAATAATTGTCGGCATACCAAACATCTGGACTAATGGCTAACTGAAAGCTACTGGATTTGGTGTTGCGTGAACGCATTAATAATTGGCGGTGCAGCTTTAAGCTGGCTAAGTTATCACATACTTGTTGTGCTAGCGCATGGCTACTGGCGACATACATATCAAACTTAATTGAGCCAATGGATTCAAAATCAATTTGCGTTGGAATAACTAGTTCACTGAAAATAATTCCAGTGACGGCTCGGTCAGTGTCAATCATATCGATAATATCAATGCTTGAAGCGGTTAAAAATTCTAAGGTGACATTTGGGAAATTTGCTTCTAACTCATTAATAATATTTGACAGTTTTTGCAGTGGAATGCCTTCATCTAAGCCAATGGTTAACTCTGAAAGTGTTTGCTGTTCTAAGGTTTGGGCGCAATAGCGTAAGCGTTGATGCTGCGCTAATAAGACTTGGGCATGTGGCAACAGCTTTTTACCGGCCGAGGTTAACTGCGGATATCGTCCACTACGATCAAATAAGCTAGCGTTGCAGTCTATTTCGAGGTTTATCACATGCTGGCTGACCACCGACTGCGCTTTATGTAAGGATCTTGCAGCAGAAGAGAAAGACCCAGTTTCTACTGTCGCCACAAAGGCCTCAAGTTGCTCAATACTATACATATCGCTTTTCCCGATGCTATCCAACTATTATGTATCCCTATTCTGGATGACAATAGTTGAAAGGTCACGATATATTGAGTCTATTATGCAAGGTAAAGAAAGAGTGTTTCAGGCGATAACGTTTGAGCTGCTGGCAATGGCGCTTATTGTGCCTACAAGCGCGTTAATGATGAAGCAAGAGGCCAGCGATATGTTGGTTGTGAGTATTGGTTTGTCGTTATTTGCTATGTTATGGAATTACATTTATAACGTGTGGTTTGATAAAATAGTTGGTCCAAATAGGATTGAAAGAACGTTACTGATCAGGATTGTACATGCATTGTGTTTTGAAGGCGGCATGTTGTTGGTCACTATTCCATTAGTATCATGGTATCTGTCATTAAGCCTTATCGAGACCCTGATATTAGAAGCTGGAGTGTTGATTTTTATTTTAATTTATACCGCGGTCTTTAATTGGCTTTACGATATATATCAACCGTATCAAAAATGGTTTGCTAATTTTGCTCAATAATTTGGTTTATTAAATTGGCTCAATAATCGTTAACTTATATTACTTGTATAAACTAATGATTACCTGTGTGGTCTATTTAATACCTAAGCGGAGTTTGTTTATATTACTTCCATGACTATTGTCATGATCACAGTGCCATCTTAGCCCGTCAATAATTATAAGCTGGATGTGAATGTGAAACATGATTGCCTAGGTTGCACATCTTATTTACGCAAACCCGTTCGCTGGGGTTATGGCTGGTCGTATCCTAGAGATTACGGCTCGTTAACTGTCGATGAGCTTAAGCAAGTTGAGCAACTGTAACAACCCTTATTAATATCACCATTCTAGTTCAACTCAAGAGGGGCAATATTTGGGGCTACCTAGCCAAGATGATACATTTGCATTTTTAAGCTTACACGCGAACATTATTTGTGTTTTCTTGAGAAAAAGTAAGCGATTTTTTTCTTCGTAACCACTCAGATGTCGTTGGTTTTTAATATCACTTATCGGCTAGTGTTAACATTTTAGACCGATTAACTTACGCTTTGCAGCTTATTACTTTCAGCTGGTTATTTCAGTTTTTTAATTGATGCTATGCCTTTTATAAACCCATCATCAACTCAGTCCGCTTAAATTCATCCACGGTCACGAGTGATGTTGTACCATCCATCACGCTATATTAGGCTTAAACGATATAGTTAACATGGCTACTTGCACCACAATATAATTTAAGAGTACAATTGTGCGCTGAAATTGAGCTAACACTTGTGCGCTAAAATGAATCTATTGACCCGACTTAACCAAGTCACCGCAAAAACCTTATTCCATACTGACTCTCTTGGCAGTTATTTCGAACCTATTATGCAGCGCATAAAGCCCGCTTGGCGCACCGATTGGTTTCGCGCCCAAGTGTTGGGGCATCAATTACTTCGTGCCGATGTTGTGCAACTAGACTTGTCTGCAGATAAAGCCTGGCCGCAAGCCATAGCAGGCCAGCACGTGTTATTGATGGTAGAAATTAATGGCCGTTTAATGACCCGACCTTTTTCAATCTCCTCTGCACCCGACCAGTCCCATAGCCAATACCCTAAAAAGCGCGTGATTCGTTTAACCATTAAGACCCATGTTGACGGTGCTTTTACGGCAAAATTATTGGCGAATATTACCGCGGGTACTTATGTCAATTTAAGTGCGCCACAAGGTGAGTTTGCAGTTAGTGACCGTATCCAACCATCAACACCATTATGGTTTGTGGCGGCTGGCAGTGGCATTACGCCATTTATGGCGATGCTAAACCAACTGGCGTTGTTACCACAACAACCACAAAATCCCATTAATTTGGTTTACTTTGCCAAGCCGGGTGAGCATTTGTATGTTGACGAACTCATGGCGTTACAGCAGCAGTTAAACCAATTAAAAGTGCAATTGCTTATTCGTAAAAATGGCGACAATTTAGCGGATGCTCTGAGTGACTGCACCGTGAAAAGCCAAGTGTTGGTATGTGGCCCAGGCCAGTTTAAGCAGGATGTTGATCGCCAATTAGATGCCATTAATCAACCGTTAAAGCAGCGGCAAGCGGAGTATTTTCAAGCTCCGGTTATGTCGCAAACACACAGCGGCGAGCAGCATATTCAGTTAACCCAGCGTGGTAAACAAACCCAGCTAACATTAGCAACCAACAACTCTTTACTCAATGGCTTAGAGCAACAGGGGATCAGTGCTAATTTTGGTTGCCGTATTGGTGTGTGCCATCAATGCCAGTGTATTAAAAAATCTGGTGTGGTGAGGAATATGCGTACCGGTGAGATATCACAGCAAGGTGAGCAATTAATTCAATTATGTATTTCTCAGGCGGTGACGCCACTTGAGTTGGAACTGTAAAGTGATGAATAAGAATATTAATTTTGATCTGTTAGCTAACGAGTTAGATGAGTTGAAACGTCAAACGTTAACCGAAGTTGGCACAGCCGATGCGGCCTATATTCGTAACGTCATTGTGTGGCAACGAGCTTTAGAGTGGGGCGGGCGTGTGTTATTGATGTTGGGGGTTATTCATCCACTCTGTTGGCTTGTGGGTGTGTTGAGCTTAGCCAGTGCCAAAATTCTCGACAATATGGAAATCGGTCATAATGTGTTGCATGGACAATACGATTGGATGAACGATCCTCATATTAACTCGCGTCAGTTTGATTGGGACATAGCCTGTGACGGTAAAAGTTGGCAACGGATCCACAATTATGAGCATCACACTTATACCAATGTGATTGGTAAAGACCGAGATTTTGGTTATGGTTTGTTGCGTTTGTCGAATGACTTTTCCTGGCGGGTTAAAAACCTGTGGCAATTTCTCACTTACCTAAATTTAAGCATGCTATTTCAGTGGGGAGTTTCTTATCATGAACTCGCCGCAGAACGTGTTTTTATGGGCAAAAAGAAACAAGACCGCACGTCAAAAATTGATCCAAGCGAACTGAAACGACGTTTTTTTAGTAAAGGCGGTAAACAATTATTCAAAGATTATCTGCTATTTCCCTTGCTCGCGGGGCCGCTATTTTTGTGGGTGCTATGTGGTAACTTAATCGCCAATTTAATTCGTAATTTATGGACATCGACTATCATATTTTGTGGTCATTTTACCTCAGATGTTCATACCTTTAGCCAAGCTGAGTGTGAAAATGAAACTCAAGGTCTGTGGTATTATCGCCAGGCATTAGGTTCGTCGAATATTCTCGGCGGCAAATTATTTCATATATTCACTGGTCATTTGAGCTTTCAAATTGAACATCATTTGTTTCCCGATCTGCCATCGTCACGCTATCAGCAAGTGGCGCCAAAAGTGCAAGCTATCTTTGCCCGTCACGGTATTGCTTATCATACGGGACCTTTTTTACGTCAATATAGTCAAGTGGTTAAACGAATACTGCGTTATTCACTACCTTAAATGATCTTCAGGTTAACGGCTAAGCACTTCAACTGAAGTGCTTTTTTACCAGTAAAATAGTCATTGGCGACATTGTTGTGAGCCGCTAATATAGGCTAATCGGTTTAGAGTGGATATGCGAAAATGATAGCGTCAGGCAAAGGTGTACGTGCGGTTGCGGTATTAGAAGCCAGTAAAGGAATGTTGGCTTTATTGGTTGCTATCGGCCTGCATGCATATGCTGGGCAAAACCTGTCGGCGCTGGCAACACAATGGATGATTCATCTACACTTAAATCCTGCGAGTCACTATCCCGGTATTTTTATTTCGGCCGTTAGCGCAGTATCACCATCGAGTTTAACGTTAATGGCAATAGGTGCTGCAGCATATACCTTAATTCGTTTTATTGAAGCTTATGGTTTATGGCATAACTTACGCTGGACTCAATGGTTCGCGTTGGTCAGTGGCGCGATATATCTGCCTTTAGAGCTTTATGAAGTGGTTAATCACTTTAACTTAATGAGTGTGGTGGTGCTGATAATTAATCTACTGGTGGTGGGATATATGTATTTGGTGTTATTTCCTCGTCGCGTTTCAATATGAGCTGTATTTCAAATTTTTTATAAAGCGATTAAGTTGAACTATTAACATAAATTAATCGTTGAGAGTTGATCCTTTATATCATGATGTTAGTATAAATACATTAGTAACGTTAACGATGAGTTAGCCATAGCGCTATTCATCAACAGTAACTATATGGTGTGTAATATATTATTAAGGCATCTGTTAAGATGTTATTGGTTTGTTTTTAAAAGAGACCTTTTAAAAGAGACCTATGAGTTGAGTAATAGTGTTAATATATAGACTCTATTTATAGGTTTAACACATAGGTTTAACACATAGGTTTGATACTATACACTGATGTAATATTATATTAGTTAAGTTGGTATATGCATTAAGGCCAATATATTGTTATTCGATGTTATGCTTATTTTATTAAGCGACTTATGAATAACGTGTATTCACCATTTATACAAATGCTGTAATGTTATGACTAATTAATTCTACTTTGAGAGGAATAAAATGACAGACATCGATATTGGTATAAAAAAAGACGACCGACTAAAAATTGCTGAAGGCTTAAAAAGTTTATTAGCAGATTCATATACACTTTATTTACAGACTCATAATTTTCACTGGAATGTAACAGGCGTACACTTTCGTGAGTTACACCTGATGTTTGAAGAGCAATATACTGAGCTTGCGGTGGCTGTTGATGATATTGCTGAACGCATTCGTACATTAGATGTAGCAGCACCGGGGACTTACAAAGAGTTTGCTCGTTTAAGTTCAATAAAAGAAGTTGAAGGTGTACCAAGTTCTGCAGATATGGTTGATTTATTAACCCAAGGCCATGAGCAAGTGGTTAAAACATCGCGACAAGTGCTTAAATTAGCTCAAGCGGCTGATGATGAATCAACCGCTGCATTAGTGTCAGATCGGATGCGCATACATGAAAAAACTGCATGGATGTTAAGAGCTACACGCAAGTAAGCTGCTGTATGAGATCAACCGCTTCTGATTGGCGTTATATCGCTAATAAAGGCTAATAACTTGCAGTAAAATCAAACCGCTGTCTTTGCTACAGCGGTTTGTTGTTTTTGGCTTTCGGATACGAAATTTATCGATCTCAATAGCCAAAAACGATAATCTAGCGTTTTGATTTTTTGATGATGCTATTGTGACCGATAAAGCCCTTAATAAACTTGCTAAGCATTTATATGCTCAGCGTGGTATTCCTCATCCTGACTCAAACTATTTAGCCTTTGTGCCCCAAAGTATTGAACAGGCTATTGCTGTACAACAATTGATGATAACTCAACATGGCACCATTGCAGGTTGGAAATGCCTAGTTCCGCAAGCTAATGGTCAGTTAATTGTTGCGCCAATATTATCAACAGCAGTGAGCCAGACTATTGATTGCGGCATTATACCCAGTATTAAAGACGGGCAGCCAACCGCGCTGATAGAGCCTGAAATTGCGTTTATTTTAGGTCAGGACATTGAGCCTTATCGCCATTACAGTAATGATGACATTGACCAAGCTATTAGTGCTACACACATGGCTTTAGAATTGATTCAAAATCGTTTTAGTCGTGAGATACAACCCAGTTTTTATCAAAAACTTGCCGATGGCTTGAGCAATCAAGGTCTGTACATAGGTCCAAAAATAGACACTTCTATTGCTTATCAAGCCAGCCATATTGAGGTGGTGGTCAGTGGCGGTGAACGCACCGCAAGATTACAGCAATTTTCTGGGGTACACCCTTGTGAATTACCGCAAAACCCTGTGTATTGGTTAATTAATTACTTAGCAAAATTGGGCATTAAGCTCAGTGCTGGTCAAGCCATTATCACGGGTTCATATTGCGGTGTTGTCAAAGTCCCCATGGCAACAGAAGTGAATATTGAATATACAGGTATCGGTCAATTTAATATCAAGTTTTATGACTTACTTACCTAGTGGAGTTGCTGGCGGATTTAAAGCTGTCGTTAAATAATACGACATATTTTTGTTATCATTTGTTAAAAATTAAAAAAGCGCTCAAAGCGCTTTTTTAACTTTCTAATTGAATAAAGAATTCTTCTAGTTCTCTGTTTACTGTGTCTGTATCGCCGGTGGCTTTGAGATAAGATCGTAAACCAATAATGTGCACTTGTAGCTTTTTCGCCACTTGAGATTTATCTAATTTGCTTGGTAAATCACCATCATGCTGAGCTTTTTCTATGATACTGGCAAAGCGATGCTCAACTTGAGTCAGCAGATCTTTAGCTATGTTCAGTGTTTCTTGATGAGATTCATCGAGTTCAGCTAAAGTGCGCACAACCATGCATAATTCGCTTGGCACTTCGGCACAGCAAGGCACGATAATACTGCGTAAATATTGCTTAAATCCATTCCAGGCACTGTCACTTTGGGCTATTTTTTCATTTAAATCACCCGTGGAGGTTTGCACGTAATGAATCAACGTTTGGTGAAATAAATCGGCCTTACTACCGAATGCGGCATATATGCTGCCAGGCCGCATATCCATGGTAGTTTGAATTTCTCGGGTCGAAGTCGCCAAAAAACCTTTTTGCCAAAATAGATTTTTTGCTTTTTCAAGTACTTCTTCACGATTAAATTTGGAAATATTAGCCATTAGTGCCTCTTTTAGTTAGATCACTATTTTACGACAAGCCGGTAACCTAAGGCCAGCCTATTGTGCTAAATATTAATTATAAAGCGTAACAGTTATCTATTGTTAACCCTAAAATAGACACCATATAAGTGACTCAATACAGCCATTGATGCGTGTTATCATTTAGCGTTTTTATCGTTAGCATGGATCAAGTTAACGTTAAACAGCAGTAATTCATTTATAATAAATGACTTCAATATTATGTTTTGTCGTCATTATCTGCTCACTTATTTCAAAGGTGAGGTTAAACCTGCTTGCCAATAATCACGTCAGTGTGTTGTTGTGAATTAAATGGTCAATATTGGCATCACAATGGTGAAATAGTTTGATAAAGTGATTTGCTATTATGGCAAAGTCAGAGTAGTGGCAGCAGGGGATTGAGCTGAATATATCATCAACATTAGGATCGCAATAGTATGGCAAATGTGAACATGCCTTTTAACGCAAGTCAGCAACAATTGGCCTTACTACGACTGGTTAATTGGGGTTTAAAAATTGGGCTGATCTTGTTTGCCACAGACTTATTTGGGTTAACAACTCCTCCAATAGCTTTATCATACGTGTTAATTATTGAAGCTTGTTATGTTGGCTTTAGTTATCGTTTTCATCGACTGAGCATGAACAACAATGGTTTGTTGTTTTTAACCTTATTGTTAGACACTTTGTTTTGGGCAACCTGGTTATATTTTACCGGCGGGGCGACCAATGCTTTCGTATCATTACTATTATTACCGATAGCTATTTCTGCCATTACCTTGCCTCGTTGGGCGCCTTGGTACTTAACCATAGTATCAACCGCATTTTATACCTTAATGATTGTCGATATTTCAGATGAAATGCGCGATCCCGCTATGGCCCATGACATGAGCCAAATGCCAATGACCCATACGATACAAGCCAATCAGGCTATGCCTGTAAGCCACAGTATGGATATGGGCTCGCACTATTTAGGCATGTGGTTTAATTTTGTGATTTCTGCATTGGTGTTAACGGTTACCGTAGGTTTTATCGCCAAACGGATACGCCAAAAAAATGCAGAGCTACGCTATTTACGCGAAGCCCAGTTACGCCAAGAAAAGATTTTGGCGTTAGGCACCGCATCAGCACAAATGGCTCATCAGCTGGCAACACCATTGGCAACATTACGCTTATTGGTTGATGAACTGTTCGAATCGGCCAATGATGCTGAACAAACAGAATTGATTAGTGAGATGCAACAAGCGCTTAATCGATGTGAAGTTACCTTAAGCGATTTACGCCTCGCCACAGAGTCGATACGCGAGCATAAATTAACCCACCAACCGGTTAATCAGTTAGCTGATATGTTGATTGACCAAGTGAATTTATTAATGCCAGAAACTCAATTAAACATCACCTTAACGCCACAAGTCGAGCAGGGGATCTTATATACCGACATGAGCTTATTACCGGCGTTAATGGCCCTGATCCAAAATGGCGCTCAGGCGAGTCAAGATAACCAGCACTCAGCCGTTGTTGATATCAATATCAGCCTGTCACAGCCACAAGAATTGAGCATCACTATTCGCGATTACGGTGTCGGCATTGCTACTCATTTGCTTCATACCTTAGGTAATAATATGGTAAAAAGCCCCAAAGGGATGGGCATCGCGGTATTATTAAGTCACACCAGTTTTGAGCGTTTAGGCGGTAAGTTATACCTTAAACCGCACCCAGACTGTGGCACCGAAGCCATAGTGACATTACCGCTTAGTGTACAAAAAGCGAGTTGAAGCTATTTTAACGAATAGAAGCGAATCGAAGTAAACAGAAGTTGAAATAAAGATAAGCTGGATTGAGATCACCATGAACAAGCTATTGATTATTGAAGATGATTTGGCCCTAGCTGCCATTTTAGCCCGCCGCCTCGGCAAGCATGGGTTTGAGTGTAAAACCTGCCATCACGCCAGTGATAGCTTATTAATGGCAAGGCAATTTGTGCCCACCCATATCGTGTTAGACATGAAATTAGCCGAACATAATGGCTTGTCGTTAATTAAACCCTTAAGACAACTTTTACCCCAGGTACACATGGTATTGCTCACTGGCTTTGCCAGCATCGCCACCGCCGTCGAAGCCATCCGCCTTGGAGCAGACAATTACCTCGCTAAACCCGTCGATACCCAAACGTTATTAAATGCATTATCCGTCTCGGCTAAAACCACAACCACTTATGATGATATTGAAGAACAGCCACTTAACCCCAAGCGCGTTGAATGGGAACACATTCAACAAGTGCTCGCCAACAACAATGGCAATGTATCAGAAACCGCACGACAATTGGGTATGCACCGCAGAACCTTACAGCGGAAGTTATTGAAAAAGCCTACGGCTGATAATCGGTAAGAAAGGTGGCTAAACCAAGTGTCATTCCGGTAATGCTTTTGAGCCGGAATCTAGCGTTGTTCTTTTATGTTTTGTGCTTTATGGCCTAAGGCCGCTATCGTCGTGGCGCTTCGCTTACACCAGAGCAAAAGGGTAAAGCGCATTCTTATTTATAAATCAGCCTTTGCAAACCCTCAGCGTTCCGGCAACATTTTCAAAAATCTACAAGGTCGCGACGGAAGGAGATCCCGCTTTTAATTTCGTTTGAATTCCGCTTTGGCCCATCTTGTCATAAAGAGTGAAAATGCTAACGATTGTTATGGTGAATGGATTCACGAATGTCGTGGTGGCATGTATGCCAAAGAACGACTTGTAACTCGAAAGCTAGTGGGGATCTGATAGGCAGGATGCCTTGGAATTCGTGAACGGCTATGGTCAGCTCACTGACTCTTTTATAAAGAGTCTTCAATGGCCTCAAGTTCAGAGTTGAATTTACCCATTTACAGGTACTAACTCATTTTTGGACAGAATTTTTAGAGAAGCTAGTGTTTCAGTTTAATTTTATAAAAGTTTACTCTGATTCGATTGAGTTATTAATATCCCCACCCAGTTTCATTTGAATGTCTGCGAAAGCGCTTGATGCTTGGAATGAGCCAAAAACAAGCAAGCAATAAAATTATGACAGGCATTCAAAAATTAGAACCAATTGGTTACTTGTATGGTGTTGCCATGCTGACGCATGGGGGAGTTCAAAACACAACAATATCGATTAGCTCACACTGATAGGTTCAGCAATACCGTTTCAGCTCACATTTTTAAATGAGTTTCTTTGCTATGTTTTATTGTAAGCTGAGTCGCAATATGATTATTTAAGGAGGGAGTATGGGGAGATCACTTGTATTGTTTGTTGCCTTTAGTCTAATACCCATATCTTCTGTCTATGGAAAAGAATTAAGACTTGCCGTGGTACCTAAATTTCATAGTGTTTTTTTTGAGCGAAGCAAAGCTGGCTGTATAGATGCAGCGGCTCAAATAAAAGGCGTGGAATGCATATATCGGGGACCAGATATAAGTAATGTTAGGATGCAAGATCAGGTAATAAATCAACTTATTGATGAAGGTATAGACGGTATCGCAGTAGCCGTTACACAATCTAAATATCTCGTTAAAAATAGCCTTAAGAGAGCTAAAGAAGCAGGTATTCCGGTTATTACCTATGACTCTGATATTGATGTTTCAATCAACGAAGATCCTAATAGTTTACGCCTAGCCTATATCGGCACTGACAATTTTGAATTGGGTAAGTCATTAGGTGAAGAGTTAAAAAAACTTCGGCCCAATGGGGGAACGCTAATAATGCAATCTGGGCGACCAGATTCTCCCAATCTGAATTTAAGATTGATGGGTGTCCGTTCCGCATTATCGGGAAAAAAATACGATGTACCTCCTGGAGAATTGCTTAATAACGATTCGGGATGGACTGAAGTTAGAGAACCTTTCTTTAATTTTGATCAATTGGATCAATCTATTAATCAAATGGAGTCTGTAATGAAAGGTAAGCCTGTAAAAGCAGACTCTTTTATTGCTGTTGGTGGTTGGCCGCAAAATGACCAAGAACTTTATCGTAAAATGATTGCCCCGTACCAGGCAAAAATTAATAACAACAAGGTCATCATTGTTATTACTGACACATCCTCTGAACAATTAGCTATGTTGGAAGATAATCTTGTTCATATCAATATTGGTCAAGCCCCATATGAAATGGGAAGACTAGCCATTTTGACACTGTATAAAATTGTAACAGAACAAAAATATGAGAAAACAATTTACACACCTATCACAGTTTGCACACCAGAGAACGTTGATACATGTACCAAGATTACGGGATTGTAATCATATTTAAACAGCATGGTATAAAAGCTAACGAATAACTATTTATAATATTTCCCAAATCTCTTTTGGACAGAAATAATTTAGATCATTGAGTCTAATTAATCTGACATTGATTAAAAAAGTATGGTAATCAGATATGCTGTGCTTTTATCTCTAAGGAAGAAGGTTAAACAGCATCGGGTAGAGAAAGAAATACTAAAAAAGGCCAGTGCCTTCTTCGCGAAAGAAATGAATTAAAGTTTCGGTATATTCGAGACAACCGCTCTCAATTCGAAATAAAACAGTTTGTAGGGAGCTGAAAGTCATTCGCAGTGCCTATTATGACTTTTTAACGAGACCCGCTAAGATTATTAGCGAAAATTAGCCAAACCTATACTGAACGGCAAAGTGTCTTTTCAGGCGTAGTCGTAACAGCTTAGGCTCACGTCAGTTAGCGAAAAACTAGGTGAAAAAGGCTTTGTTATTGGCCCTTATCGTACTCGCTCTATTATGAGTAAGCTCGGCTTAGTCGTGACTCAGCGGCAAGCTTATAAAGTAACGACGAAGCGAAAACACAGCGACAGTGTTGCTGATAATGTTCTAAACCAAAACGTTAAACCAGCCTTGCCTAATCAGGTTTGGGCGGGTGATGTGACCTATTTAAGAACTAATCAAGGCTGGTTATATCTGGCGATTGTGATGGCCTTAAACTCTAGGTGCATAATCGAGTGGGCGATATCAAAGCGGATGACCGTCAGTTTAGTTGAGCGTGCGTTACAAATGGCCTCAATGCTTAGTCAACGAGGTCAGGAGATACTGTTTCACAGCAACAGAGGCGCTCAATATACGAGTAAACAATTTCAAGGAAAAGGCATTATAGCTTCGATGAGTGGTGTGGGAGCCTGCTTGGATAACGCCTTTGTTGAGCGCTTCTTTGGTAGTTTGAAGAATGAACGGCTGTTGAATGTTGTGTATTTGACGCGAGAAATGATCAAGCAAGATGTTGAACAATACATTAGGTATTACAACCATGAACACTTGCATACAACGCTCAGTGACTTAACACCCATCAGCTATGAGAAATTACAAAGTCAGGAGTCCAGTTGTGCTTGACCAGAATAGTCTTTCATATTCACTGTATATAGACAGCTTTTGGTCTGTTTTCTAAAAATACATTTCTGTAGTTTTTTGTATTATGAGGATACATTATTAATTTTTAAAATCATGTATCCTCATACTTTCTTTATCTTTATCCTTAACGCTCTAACTCTATGGACTTAGCGGTAATAATTCCTTGAGCACTCACGTTACCTTTCACTTTTACTTGGTCGCCTGTAACAACTATTTTCCAGAATTCGTCAGCAGGAAGTTTGTCATCATTAAATTCAAATCCAGTGTTTGAGGTTATCAAAACATCATGGCCTGAAACGACTAGCGTCTGGTCTGAAATATCCTCAACAATTCCTCTTAATTCAGTACGGTGCATACCTTCATCGGAGTGATCATCGTCAGATTCGTTTTCTTTTATTTCAACTTTAAATGCGACAAGAATACCATCAATGACTTGACCTTTAACTTCTACCAGCATGTCATTTTGCAGTTGTTCAAAAAATGTTGCTTGGGTGACATCGTCTCCATCAGTACCCTCAAACAATGTATTTTCATTGGTACTAACGTTCACGCCGACAATATCAAAACTAAAGTCTATAATATTACTTACAGTGCCTTTTAACTCTGTATCATTATCATCGCCTTCATTTTTACGTTCCATTTTTGTTGCTATATTATTGCCTTCATTATCAATAAAGCCTTTTATTTCAACAAAATCGCCAACGGTTAAATCAGCTAAATCAAAAAAACGTTCGCCTCTATCAGATTCATCTTTCATCTTTGTTTGGTTGCTAATTTCAAAAACAACGTCAAGTACGGTTACTGTACTTAAATCTAAATCAACTTCTTGTATAGATCCTTCTAAATTCAAGTTAGTTCGTTGATGAATGCGGATTTCTTTTGCCAGTAAATCACCAGTGGCATTATATTCCCCTTTAATTTTTACCCGTACGTTTAACATTAAAGAATCAACTGAACCATGTTCAAACTCGGTATTTTCATCAGTAATTACGTGAATGTCATTAACAATGAAACTACTGTTTGATTCAAAACTCGTGATAAATCCTTCTGTATGTTTACCATCACCGTTTTCATGCTCTTCTTTGCTTTCTTTGAGTTTTATTTCACTCACCACAAATACATCATTAGCTAATGCTGAAGATAGGCCCTTAACACGTACTTCTTGATCCTCAGCCAAGTCTGCTTCAACAAAATCGTCGAATACTGCCGAACTATAATCAATTGTTAGACTACCTAAAGTGAACGTTTTATTAACAGTGTCTAGCATTTTAACCATGCCTTGCACTTTTAACTTGGTAGACTCAGTTTCTTTTTCAATTCTTGTCGCGTACAAGTTACCATCTGCATCAAAAAAGCCACTGATTTCGAGAAAGTCTCCGGGTATAAGTTCGATGAGTATGACATTGTCCAAACTGGTTAAATCATCAAATAAAATGGTTTGTCCAAGCACAGACAAAGAATTGCCAATTAGATCGATACTATCAAGCGGTCCTTTTATTTGTTCATCATAATGAATAGAACTAGCGTTACCCGAAGTCCCGTCTTCATTTATTTCACCATTGAGCGTAATAATCATACCAATCTGTAAATCGGTTTCACTTGCTCCTGCATTATCATCGGTTGAAACCTCAGCGGAGTCGGTTTCGTATTCAACACCATTGACAAAGACACTACCAAAACCAGTAATAACTCCCGTAATTTCTGTTGTAGTAGCGCTAGATGTAGGTGGGGTTGGTACAGTAGGAGCGGGTGGGGTTGTTGAATTTGTTGACGAACCACCACAACCAGCAAGTATTGATGTGATGATGAGTGGAAGAATATATTTTTTTAACATTTTATTATTCTCAGTAATTAATCATATGTAAAAAATATGTGAAAATTTTTTACTATGATTGATAACTCTGGAAGACGGCTATTTGATGACTAAATAAGAAATTTAAAATCACTTTGATAGTCTTTCTTCGTAAAGAAAATAGCAAACTATCATTTACTCTGGGTAAGCAACAATTCACTACGATTGTTTTGTACTCATTCGATTAAGCATAGAACAATTTATCAACATGATCAGATTATAAGTCAACTTAACTAATCAATGTAATGGTCAACTTAATTTGGCCACGGCTTTAGAGTCTAACCAAAACCTTCGCTCTGATTCATTTGGGCTCAATCCAGCCCGGACTCAGTCATTTTTAGTTTCAAGAATTCAGCTTGAAAACCGTCTTTTCTGTATGCACAGGTAAACCAAATCCGTTGCTCACTATCAACATCAAAGCCTACTGATGTGGCTGAAATGAGAATTTTCATGATGCTAGTGCTTTAGCACAGACCAATATTTAAAATCCACTCCTTCAGTAGCATGTACATTTAAGGCCAAAGCACTAACTAATATCAGAAGCAATGCTTTCATTTTCTCCCCCTCCCTTACATTTACTAATAAGAAACCCCTAATAAAGTTCAATCATTAGTAATATTAAGTCATAAAGTTTCTTATGAAATTGTTAGCTTTTACAGATCTAAGTAGGAATGGGGCAAAACCAAGTTAGCTGTTAACTTAACATTCGTACCAAATGATGCTAAATCGAAGAGATAGCATGAACCAGTGCAGATGCGACTGAGGGTATCGAAAACAGGGACGTTTTCGTTAAGCGGCCATAGATGGCGTAAAGCGTCCCGAAGCAGTATCTGCACATAAGCTCATAGCAGGTGATTGACTGCATTGAAGCTACAAGCTTCAAACCCATTTAACCAATACCCACTCAACCAAACATAAAAAATGCCAAACCTTCATTCGAAGGCCAACAAACTTCGGGGCAAAGATGAGTTAGATTTTTGGCTTTTAAAGTACACATTCAACTCTGAACTTGAGGCCGTTGAAGACTCTTTATAACAGAATGCGTGAGCCTGACAGGACGTCAGGCTAGTTTTCGCTGTACAGGTCGTTCTTTGCCTTCCATGCCACCACGACATTCGTGAATCCTTTCACATCAGATTCCCATCGCAAGCGTTAGCATTTTACTCTTTATGACAAGATGGGCCTAAGAAGGTTACAAATCAAAGTTAAAAGCCAAACTTATTTCCGTCGCAATTTTTTCGCAGCTGTTGTTTTTTTAGATAGCTAAAATGTTGCCGGAACGGCAGGGGCCCATTCTTTTATAAACAGCAAAGAGCGGATTGCTGTTGATCCCCTTTTGGTCGGTGCAGGGTGGAACCTTGCGATCTTAATTCAAACGAAGTTTGATAACTTGGTATGGGCGAAGCGCCCGACGTTAGTGGCCGCAGGCCATAAGTCAGAATAGATACCCATGACAAGCTATCGATTTTACAGATTCAGCAAGCTAAGCTTTCCATTATTATAAGCAGAAGTTACCATGGATGCGGGTTGTTTCCGTTTCTCTCAGGCTCTTTCAAATTACCCTGCGCAGGCATTCGACATTAAAGGATGAAATGATTCGACTCCAGACATCGAACACATTGAACAATCATCGATACGACATATCACGCAGCGGGGAATAGCCCTTCTACTTAATCAATAAGGTATCCCTATGACTAAGCAACTGTCCCAGCATACATCCGCAACTGTCGAGACAGTTGACGATCTTGCTAAGTTGGCCAATTACTCTTTGATGGACACGCTTAATAGTGATCCTGACGCAACAACAAATGGCGACGACCATAGAGCACGACAAGTGTTTTCGGGGCACTATGTCCCTGTTAAGCCGACGCCTATTGAAAACCCCGAGTACGTAGCACACAGCCAACGCTTTTTTAGTGAGTTGGGTTTTGCAGACAGCATGGCGCAGTCTGCCGATTTTATTAGCTTGTTCTCTGGCGATATTTCGCAGGTTCCAGAGCCGATGAGCAAGGTCGGTTGGGCGTGTGGCTATGCACTGTCAATCTTCGGCACCGAATACATCCAGCAATGTCCGTTCAGAACGGGCAATGGCTACGGCGATGGTCGTGCGGTTTCGGTGCTTGAGGCTGTCATCAAAGGCAAACGTTGGGAAATGCAGCTTAAAGGGGGAGGTCGTACGCCATATTGTCGCGGCGCTGACGGCCGTGCTGTATTGCGATCGAGTGTGCGGGAGTTCCTCGCACAGGAACACATGCACGCGCTTGGTGTGCCAACGTCACGTTCGCTAAGTTTGTATGTGTCTAAAACTGAGACGGTCCAGCGGCCGTGGTATTCCGAGGGCTCTAACTCACAAGATCCTGACCAAATGATCACCGAGGCTGTGGCTATCTCAACTCGTGTGGCACCCTCGTTCATTCGGGTCGGCCAGCTTGAGCTATTTGGTCGCCGCGCTCGCAAGCAAGAACACCCACAAGCGATGGCAGAGCTTGAACAACTTATGCTGCATTTAGTTGATCGAGAATACGCTGATGTTATCGATCCGCAACTTACCAATGCCGAAAAGGTGTTGGTGCTGGCGGGCGAGTTCCGAACTCGGCTAACTTCACTGGTGTCGAACTGGATCCGTGTCGGCTACTGTCAGGGCAACTTCAACAGCGATAACTGTGCCGCAGGTGGCTTTACACTGGATTATGGTCCGTTCGGATTTTGTGATGTGTTTAATCCGCAATATCAGCCTTGGACAGGTGGCGGACAGCACTTTGCATTTCTTAATCAAGGTGTGGCAGCGGAACGCAATTTCTTGATGTTTTGCACAGCATTAAGCCCATTACTGGCGTCTGAGCCAGATTATCTCGACCAGTTGCAGCAGCTGGTCAATGGTTTTTCGGCCGAGATGCAAGCAAAAATGGAGCAGATGTGGGCCGCCAAACTTGGGCTTGGCACTTTTAACGCTGCCCTATTTGATGAACTTGAAACGCTCATGCTGCAAACCCCAGTGGATTACACTCTGTTTTTCCGCGAGCTTTCGGCGTTACCGGATGATATTGGCCCACTGAAAAAAAGTTTCTACCGAGACTTAGCACAAGCCCCCGCAGGACTTGAGCAGCGCTGGTCAGCTTGGCTGACACAATGGCAATCTCTGCTCGACAGTAATGTGGTCGACAGCTCTGAGGTTGGCAGTACCGGTGACACAAATACGCAGGCGCGCAGTCGTGATGAGATTTCTGCACAGATGAAGGCTGTTAACCCTAAATATACCTTGCGCGAGTGGTTGCTAGTGCCTGCTTATCAGCGAGCCAGCGTCGGTAATTATGCACCGGTTAGAGAATTGCAGGCTGTTATGACCCAGCCTTACGCAGAGCAGTCCCAGCAAGTTGAGGACAAATACTATCGAACCAAGGCATCTGAATTCTTTGGTGTTGGTGGTTGCTCGCATTTGAGCTGTTCATCGTGATTTTTTAGGCTATTGTCACCGTCTGTCTAAATGATTCTATTTACATAGGCTGGCTGGCAATGATTTGATCATTAACAGGGCTTGTTGTTGGTCCCATCTTCGGTCGTGCTCGGCAGTTAGCTATTTCTGTCTGGCAAAATCAAGCGTCACTAGGTTAGTGGCCACAGGTCATAAAAAAAGGGCCTCTATTGATAGAGGCCCTACAATCTTAATAAGATTAAAAGTGATACCTTTACCCAGTATTTATCCCCATTCCCATAGCAAATAAATACTGAGTAAAGTTACACATGCATTGTGTAGACATTTGATTGAAACCTCAAAGTATGCAATCAAACAATGCTAACGTGTTGTATCAAAAGTGGATTAACGTCATGAGTTAATGGATCATTCTTAACAGGGGATCTCATTGACGTCATTCAGTAAATTTAGTGTGCTTAATCGCTGCGATTGTGGCAATCAATAAAGTCCAAACTGCGACACATTGTCGCAGGCATTGTCTATTAATCCTCCTATGCATAGGTATTAGCCTGGTGTATGCAATGAAATGTAAGATATTTATCATCACGATTTAATCCTTCAGTATCGAAACAATACCTCTGAGAATCATCAAAATAGTCTTGCTATCAAAAATGGAAAAGTCTGTGGCGATATTTACTAAATAAGCACTACATATTGTAAGGATATTGGCATACATTGGTTGCACGATTATGAGTCGTTAGTCATGACATTGAATCAATAAGTGTTGATTGAGTGCCATGTTTAATAACGCTTTGGGGATACATCGCTTATGAAAATAGCATTATTTATACCTTGTTTAGTCAACCAAATGATGCCAGAAGTGGCTATCGCAACCCTGACATTATTAGAAAAATTGGGTCATGAGGTTTTTTTCCCTGCAGGACAAACCTGTTGTGGACAGCCAATGACAAACTCAGGTTGTTTTGACGAAGCTAAAAATACTACCCTTAAATTACTCAATGCCTTCAAAGGGGTTGAGTGCGACGCCATTGTTTGTCCTGCAGCCAGTTGCTTAGTCGCTGCGAAAGAAAACTTCCATGAGTTTGATGGCAGCAAAGAAGCTCAAGATGTGATTAATAAGCTTTATGAGTTGACCGAATTTCTACATGACGTTGCTCCGATTAAATCCTTTAAACGCCCTGTGGCAGCTAAAATAAGTCTGCAAATGAGCTGTCATGGTATTCGCATGCTTAATTTAGCTACGCCCACGGAAGAAATGGGCAAACAACGCTTTAACAAAGTAGAAGCGGTACTGGGCAACATTGCCGGGCTTGAAATTGTCTACCCAGCACGTATTGATGAGTGTTGCGGCTTTGGTGGTACGTTTGCGGTTGATGAAGGTGCTGTGTCAGCCAAAATGGGCAAAGATAAAGCTCAAGCGCACGCTGCAACCGGTGCTAAATATGCAGTAGGGTTTGATCCCTCATGTTTATTGCATTTAGATGGCATGATCCGCCGCCAACAATTACCGATAGAAACCCGTCACATTGCCCAAATCATTAATGACGCACTTTAGGAGCCACTATGTCCGAACTATATACCGCATCGGGTTCTAAGGTGCATGCCCATAAAGCTGATATTTTTTGTCGCGATGAAACTCGAGTTGATTGGCATTCTAAAGCCCTGTGGGCATTACGTGAAAAACGTGATCGTGCCGCGGGCAGTTTACCTGAATGGGAGCAACTAAGGCTGCTAGGCTCACAGCTTAAACTGCACACCTTGAGCCATTTAGCGCAGTACCTTGAACAATTTGAACAACAATGCATTAGTAATGGTATTAAAGTGCATTGGGCTAAAGATGCCCAGCAACATAATGAAATTGTCCACGGTATTTTAGCTCAACATCAGGTTAAGAAGCTGGTTAAGTCTAAGTCGATGTTAACTGAAGAATGCCATATGAATCCGTATCTAGAACGTCACGGCATTGAAGTGGTTGATACCGATTTAGGTGAACGGATTATACAGCTAGCGCATATGCCACCATCGCATATTGTGGTGCCGGCCATTCACATGAAAAAAGAAGAAGTGGGTGAGTTATTTCACCAACAATTAGGCACTAAGGCTGGTGAGTCGGATCCCTTATATTTAACCCGTGCTGCTCGTGCGCATTTGAGAGAGAAATTCCTCAGTGCCGATGCGGCCATGACGGGGGTGAATATGGCGATTGCCGATCAAGGCGCTATTGTGGTGTGCACCAACGAAGGTAACGCAGATATGGGCGCTAACTTACCTAAGCTACAATTGCACTCAATGGGCATTGATAAAGTACTGCCTGATATGGATTCTGCTGGGGTGTTATTGCGCACCTTAGCCCGAAATGCCACTGGGCAACCGATCACCACTTATTCTTCATTTTATCGCGGTCCGCAAGATGGCGGCGAGATGCATGTGATTATTGTTGATAATGGCCGTACTGAGATGATGAAGGATAAAATTTTAGCCGAATCGCTAAAGTGTATCCGTTGTGGCGGCTGTTTAAATACTTGTCCGGTATATCGCCGTTCAGGTGGGTATAGCTATAACTATACGATTCCTGGTCCCATTGGCATTGCTGTGGGGGCTAAGCATGATGATACCAACTCTATCCCTTGGGCATGTACTTTGTGTGGTAGTTGTACCTATGTGTGTCCAACAATGGTGCCATTAGATAAGATTATTGCTCATCATCGTCGTTTAAAAGCCCAGGCTAAGACCTTGCCTTACGGAAAAGGTGGCTATATGCCGTTAGTGGGGCGCTTTATGGCCAGTGAAACCTTAATGAATACCTCTATGTCGGCAGCAAGGTTAGCCTTACGGGTGTTACCGGGGAGTTTACTTAAGCCATTTAGTGGTGCATGGGGTAAGTATCGCGAATTACCAGTGGCACCAGAATCAAGCTTTGCTAGCTGGTATAACAAGAATCGGAGACGTTAATATGTCGAGTAAACAAACCATTTTATCAGCATTATCACTGTCGGCATTGGATAATCATGCCATGCCTGAGATCGATGTTGTGGCAAATAATGATGATCTTGTCGGCCAGTTTAATGCCAGTTTACAGTCTGTTGCAGCTACGCTTCACACTGACGGCGGTTTAGCCTCGCTCCAGCAAGCTGTAGATGATCTGATAAAGCAAAATATGCAGGTGATATCATTAATTGAGGGTATTAAAGGTAATCGTTCAGTGCCAACAACTGCGCATCTTTTAGCGGATATTGATTATGCTGTGATTCCAGGCGATCTCGGTGTGGCCGAAAACGGCGCGATTTGGGTCAATCAACCGAGTCATAGAGTGACTCCGTTTATTTGCGAAAACCTGATCTTGGCATTATCCAAAGACAATATTGTCGCCAATATGCATCAAGCCGTTAAACAGGTATCGCTGCAACAAGGTGATTTAGGATTATTTATATCGGGTCCGTCTAAAACGGCTGATATTGAGCAAGCATTAGTGGTGGGCGCTCATGGTGCCTGTAGCTTAAATGTGTATTTGTATTAATTTATATGAGCCAAGAGTCGTGAGTAATGTTTAACTCATGACTCATTAACACTAGCTTGCCGTGATGCCATTGACTAAGTCAGTGGCATCACTGTAACTGTTTGTCAGATTGAATCGATATCATCAAGCCATTGCAACAGCAAAAACCGCAACTCAAATCAGTAAAAATAGCCATCTACTGCCTTATAAAAGCGTTCAATCATTCCAAGTAGTTAAACCCAAGTACAGCTTAAAAATAGTCGAAAATACTCGCGGCTCGCTGCTGCAGAAACTCAATAAACAATTTTACCTTTAATGGCTGTTGTCGGCGTTGATGATACAAGATGCTGATACGGCGATGCTCGCCGGCCCATTGTGGTAATACTGTGATCAGCTCACCGTGTAAAAGCTGTTGTTTAACGAATAACTCAGGTCCGTATAAAATCCCGCCATCACCAACGGCTGCCCGCACTGCGCCGTGTAAATCACCTAAGGTTAACTTTGCCGGTCCATCATAATAATATTGCTCACCGTCGCAATGTTTTAAGCTCCAGTTAAACAATGGCCATACTTTAATTAATTGGTAATCAACCAGCTGCTGCGGATGCTGTAGTTCAATCAGTTGCTTGGCATAAGTTGGCGATGCGTAGAGTCCGTAGTTCAACACCCCTAATGATGTTGACACCCAAGATGAGTCTGGTTGCGCACCACCTACTATCGCGACGTCGACACCTTCATCGATTAAATCAATGGTGCTGTTATTCTGGGTGATATGCAGTTGAATGTGCGGATGTTGTTTTGAAAAGTCATTAATCGCTTCAATTAAGATCATCGAGGTAATAGAGACGGGTGTTGATATCCGCAAAGTGCTTTGGGGTTCATTGAGCGCTTGGCCACAAATCGTATCGAACTGTGCCACCACATGATGGTAACGGTCGAATAACGCTCCGCCTTCTTCTGTTAATCGCAGCTTACGTGTGCTGCGCATAATTAACTGAGTATTGAGGCTCTGTTCTAGTTTACTGATTTTGCGACTAACGGTGGCAATAGGTAACTGTAATTCTTGCGCAGCAGACGAAAACCCTCCGGCATTGACCACATGAACAAATAGATGGATCAATTCAAGATGACAGGCTAAATGTTGGCTCATTAAGAAACCCTTATTTTATTATTCGACTTATCCATTGTTTGCTCAGCACTGAGTAAAACGGACAGTTGGGTGAGCATCTGGGCATCATATTGATATCAGTAATGCCATTTTGGCTAATATTAGCATGGGCTGACTTAAGGCATTACCGACTGATTGCATAAATTAGTGATAGGTAACACTTTAGGAGGGGATTTCATTTATTGTCGACAAAAAGTCTATTTTGGGGTTGTTATACGCCTTAAAGGTGCTATATTGTCGACAACTTGTTTTGATTTATCCCATTTTATATTCAAGGTATGAGCATGATCCAGCCGATTACTTCAGCAGATAAGACCTTTATAGCCCTAAGAGACGATATCGTCGAAGGTCGTATTGCAGCGGGTTCTAAGTTGAGTGAAACTGAATTGTCGACAAAGTATGCCGTCAGCCGTGCGGTGATCCGTGAAGCCATTAATCGCTTAGAGTCGTGCCATATTGTTGAGCGTAAAGCGAACGTCGGTGCCAGAGTCGTAGCCTTGTCACCTCAGGGACTTATCGAATTATACCAAGTGCGTGAATCACTTGAAGGAATGGCAGCACGGTTAGCGGCAAAGAACATGACCGACGATGAAATAGCCGATTTAAACCAGTTATTGCAATCTCACTTTGACGAGGTCAAAGGTGGCGAGTCTTATTATCAAGAAGCTGGCGATGTTGATTTTCATTACCGCATCATCTTAGGCAGTAAAAATAAACACCTAATTTCAATGCTATTTGATGGCATTTATCATTTGGTACGCATGTATCGAGTGCAACTTGGCATGGCGGGTCCGCGTGTAACGACCGCTTATGATGAACACAAACATATTGTTCAGGCCATTTTAAATCGTGACGCAGAATTAGCCGAAATGCTGATGCGCCGCCATATTTTGTATTCTAAAAATAGTATCGAACATAAATTATCGTAACGACTATTCTGTAGCGTTTCGCGTTTACATTATTAATTGCAGAGAGGGAAATATCATGAGTGCAGGTAAAAAATTTCGTCAAGCATTAGCCAATAACAAACCACTGCAAATAGTGGGTGCCATTAATGCTTATTCAGCAATGATGGCTAAGCAAATTGGCCATCAAGCCATTTACTTATCCGGTGGTGGCGTGGCTAACGCCTCTTATGGTTTACCAGATTTAGGCATGACATCATTAAATGATGTGTTGGTTGATGTGCAACGTATTACATCTGCTTGTGATTTACCTTTGCTGGTGGACATTGATACTGGTTGGGGCGGGGCATTTAATATTGCCAAAACTATTCGTGATATGGAAAAAGCGGGCGCAGCCGCTGTGCACATGGAAGACCAAGTAGCGCAAAAGCGTTGTGGCCATCGTCCTAATAAAGAAATTGTCCCAGTAGAAGAAATGGTTGACCGCATTAAAGCGGCTGTTGATGCCCGCACAGATCCTGACTTTTTCATTATGGCGCGCACAGACTCATTTGCTCAAGAAGGCCTTGAAGCAGCAATTGAACGTGCTAAAGCCTATGTTGCAGCGGGTGCTGACGGTATTTTTGCTGAGGCAATTAAAACCGAAGAGCATTATCGTGCTTTTGCAGCAGCACTTGATGTGCCTATTTTGGCTAACATTACCGAGTTTGGCCAAACTGAACTGTGGAATAAGCAGCAATTAGGCGAGTGGGGCGCATCTATGGTGTTGTACCCATTGAGCGCATTCCGTGCGATGAATAAAGCAGCCGAAAATGTCTACAACGCTATTTTAGTTGATGGCGACCAAAAAGCGGTGGTTGATACCATGCAAACGCGGATGGATTTGTATGACTATTTAGGCTACCACGATTATGAACAAAAATTAGACAGCCTATTTGCCGAAGGCAAAAACAAATAGCCAGCCACTCTTAGAGTGTGGACTGCTTTTATAATCAAAATAAAAATACCCTACAATCGCGATTAAGTACTGCTCAATCGCGACAAGCATAATAAGGAAGAGATCATGGTTGACAAGAAATTATCAGGCGCAGGATTACGCGGTCAGAGTGCAGGCGAAACTAAATTATGTACTGTGGGTAAATCAGGTTCAGGTCTGACTTATTGCGGTTACGATGTATCAGATTTAGCCGATAATGCGACCTTTGAAGAAGTCGCGTATTTGTTATTTAATGGTGAATTGCCGACTCAAGCACAATTAAGTGCTTATAAAGCCGAATTGAAAGCGCAGCGTGATTTACCCGCTGCCCTTAAAGCCGTATTAAAACTGATCCCTGCTGATGCACATCCGATGGACGTGATGCGTACAGGTTGCTCGTTTTTAGGTAACCTTGAACCAGAAGTTGATTTTACTCAGCAACATAAGGCCTCGAACCGCTTGCTTGCCGCGTTCCCAGCTATCATGTGTTATTGGTACCGTTACAGCCATGACGGTGTTGAAATTGATTGCACTACAGATGAAGACTCTCTTGGTGGCCATTTCCTTAAGTTACTTCGTGGTGAAACGCCGTCAGAGCAACATCGCCGTGTAATGGATGTGTCGTTGATTCTTTATGCAGAGCATGAGTTTAATGCATCTACCTTTACTGCGCGCGTATGTGCATCAACCTTATCAGATATGTATTCGTGTGTGACTGGCGCGATTGGTTCATTACGCGGTCCGCTGCACGGTGGTGCGAACGAAGCCGCGATGGAGATGATCCAAAAATTTAGCTCGCCTGCCGATGCTAAAGTGCAAATGGCCTTGATGCTTGAACGCAAAGAAAAAATCATGGGCTTTGGTCATGCTATTTATAGCGTGTCAGATCCACGTAATGTGATCATTAAAGCATGGTCTGAAAAATTGGCTCATGAAAACGGTGATACATCTTTATATGACATTTCTGTCGCCTGTGAAGAGTTTATGTGGGACACCAAAAAGCTATTTTGTAATGCCGATTTCTTCCATGCCTCTGCTTATCATTTTATGGGTATTCCAACTAAGTTATTTACGCCAATCTTTGTTTGTTCACGTTTAACAGGTTGGGCGGCACATGTAATGGAACAGCGTTCGAACAATCGCATTATTCGTCCAAGTGCTGATTATGTTGGTAGTGAGCCACGTAAAGTGGTTGCTATCAGCCAACGTTAATCTGATTAGCCGAGTATCAATATGATGGCTCGGCTTTTTTCAATTAACGCATATCAAATGCGGTGATGTCTTAACTTAGCTGATATCAACAACCGCTCACCGATCACCAAATTTACTGTGGGTCTTACTATGAATACTGATTATCGTAAACCTTTACCCGGCACAACTTTAGACTACTTTGATACCGAAGAAGCCGTTGATGCCATTGAGGCGGGCGCTTATGCCAAACTGCCTTATTGTTCTCGCGTGTTTGCCGAGAACTTAGTGCGTCGCTGTGCGCCAGAGACGTTGACTGATTCGTTAAAACAGCTGATTGAGCGTAAAAATGACCTCGACTTTCCGTGGTATCCCGCTCGCGTGGTGTGTCACGATATTTTAGGTCAAACCGCTTTAGTTGATTTAGCCGGTTTACGTGATGCCATTGCAGAAAAAGGCGGTGACCCATCAAAGGTTAACCCTGTTGTACCGACTCAATTGATTGTCGATCATTCGTTAGCGGTAGAACATGCCGGCTTTGATAAAGACGCGTTTGAGAAAAACCGCTCAATTGAAGACCGTCGTAATGAAGACCGTTTTCATTTTATCAACTGGACTAAAACGGCGTTTAAAAATGTTGATGTTATCCAACCGGGTAACGGCATCATGCATCAAATTAACTTAGAACGTATGTCACCAGTGGTGCATGCTCAAAATGGTGTGGCGTTCCCTGATACCCTAGTCGGCACCGACAGCCATACACCTCATGTAGATGCGTTAGGTGTTATAGCCATTGGCGTAGGTGGTTTAGAAGCGGAAAGCGTGATGCTCGGCCGCGCATCTTACATGCGTTTACCGGAAATTGTTGGTGTTGAAATTACCGGTAAACCACAACCAGGCATTACCGCTACCGATATTGTATTAGCTTTAACCGAATATTTACGGGCGCAAAAAGTCGTGTCATCGTATCTTGAGTTTTATGGTGAAGGTACCACTCATTTAACTTTGGGCGATCGCGCCACCATTACCAACATGACACCTGAATACGGTGCCACCGCAGCGATGTTTTATATCGATAAGCAAACCATTGATTATTTGACACTAACCGGTCGTGAAGACGCACAAGTTAAATTAGTCGAAACCTACGCCAAACAAGCCGGTTTATGGGCTGACACCTTAACGAATGCTGTGTATGAGCGTGTTCTGCACTTTGATTTGTCATCGGTTGGCCGTAACATTGCCGGTCCTTCAAATCCGCATTCTCGGGTTCCAACCTCTGAGCTTGCTGCTCGCGGCATTAGCGGCGTAGTTGAAAACGAGCCAGGTAAAATGCCCGATGGTGCCGTGATTATTGCCGCCATTACTAGCTGTACTAACACCAGCAACCCTCGCAATATGATTGCCGCGGGGTTATTAGCACGAAATGCCAATGCACGTGGTTTATTACGTAAACCTTGGGTGAAATCATCGCTTGCGCCTGGCTCTAAAGCGGTGCAGTTATATTTAGAAGAAGCGGGCTTGTTACCTGAGCTCGAAAACTTAGGTTTTGGCATTGTCGGCTTTGCCTGTACCACTTGTAACGGCATGAGTGGCGCACTCGATCCGGTTATTCAACAAGAAGTGATTGATCGCGATTTATACGCAACGGCTGTGTTATCGGGTAATCGCAATTTCGATGGACGTATTCACCCATACGCTAAACAAGCGTTTTTAGCCTCGCCGCCATTGGTGATAGCTTACGCGATTGCCGGTACCATTCGTTTTGATATTGAAAAAGATATCTTAGGTATCGATAACCAAGGTCAAGCGGTTACATTAAAAGACATTTGGCCTACCGATGAAGAAATCGATACGGTTGTTAAAGCTAGCGTTAAACCTGAACAGTTCCGTAAAGTTTATGAGCCTATGTTCGACATCAAAGTAGAATATGGCAGTCACGTTAATCCACAATATGAATGGCGTCCACAAAGTACTTATATTCGTCGTCCACCTTATTGGGATGGAGCCTTAGCGGGTGAGCGTTCGATGAAAGGTATGCGCGCATTAGCGGTATTGGGCGACAACATCACTACAGATCATTTATCGCCATCAAACGCAATTATGCTCGACAGTGCCGCAGGCGCCTATTTACATAAAATGGGTTTACCGGAAGAAGACTTTAACTCTTATGCCACTCACAGAGGCGATCACTTAACCGCCCAGCGTGCGACATTTGCCAATCCAAAACTGTTTAACGAAATGGTGCAGGAAAACGGAAAAGTGAAACAAGGATCGCTGGCGCGCCTTGAGCCAGAAGGCCAAGTCACTCGCATGTGGGAAGCCATTGAAACCTATATGGAGCGTAAACAGCCACTGATTATTATTGCTGGTGCTGATTATGGTCAAGGGTCATCTCGTGACTGGGCAGCAAAAGGCGTGCGCCTTGCGGGTGTTGAAGTGATTGTTGCTGAAGGTTTTGAGCGTATTCACCGTACCAACTTAGTCGGTATGGGCGTGTTACCGCTCGAGTTCACAGCAGGTCATAACCGTCATACTTATCAGATTGATGGCACAGAAACCTATGATGTGGTTGGCGAGCGTAAGCCAGGTGCTATGTTAGATGTGATCATGACGCGTAAAAACGGTGAGCAAGTGACAATTGCGGTGAAGTGTCGTGTCGACACGGCTGAAGAGCTGTCGATTTATGAAGCTGGCGGTGTATTACAACGTTTTGCGCAAGACTTTTTAGCCAATGAAGTGGCTAACTAGCCTCATATTCGTCTAGCTTAATCGGTAGTTTATAACGCATAAGCTACCGATTTTTATGTTTTATAATAGGATGAAGTTATGGCACATTTACCACAAATAAAGATCCCCGCAACCTATATGCGTGGCGGCACCAGTAAAGGGGTGTTTTTCAGCTTAACTGACTTGCCAGCAGCGGCCCAAGTGGCAGGTGCAGCGCGTGATGCATTGTTGCTGCGCGTGATTGGCAGCCCTGATCCTTACGGTAAACAAACCGATGGCATGGGCGGTGCAACCTCTAGCACCAGTAAAACGGTAATCTTATCTAAAAGTACTCAAGCCGATCACGATGTTGATTATTTATTTGGTCAAGTGGCTATTGATAAACCGTTTGTCGATTGGAGTGGTAACTGCGGTAATTTAACCGCAGCAGTTGGCTCATTTGCAATCAGCAACGGTTTAATTGATCCCAGCCGCGTGCCACACAATGGCACTGCTGTTGTGCGGATTTGGCAAGCCAATATTCATAAAACCATTATTGCCCATGTGCCGATAACCAATGGTGAAGTGCAGGAAACGGGCGATTTTGAACTGGACGGAGTGACATTTCCTGCCGCCGAAGTTCAAGTTGAGTTTTTAGACCCCGCAGATGGTGAAGGCGCTATGTTCCCAACGGGTAATGTGGTCGATGAACTTGAGGTACCTGGTGTGGGAACGTTTAAAGCCACCATGATTAATGCCGGTATTCCTACCATTTTCATCAATGCTGCTGACATTAATTATCTTGGCACTGAACTACAAGATGACATTAATAATGATGATAAAGCCTTAGCCATGTTTGAAACTATTCGAGCTTATGGTGCTGTTAAAATGGGGTTAATTAACCATATTGAAGAAGCCGCTGCTCGTCAGCATACCCCAAAAGTCGCCTTTGTTGCACCGCATGCTGAGTATGTTTCTTCCAGCGGTAAAACCGTGACCAAAGATGATATTGATTTAGTTGTACGTGCGTTGTCTATGGGGAAATTACATCACGCTATGATGGGCACTGCTGCTGTTGCAATTGGCACGGCTGCGGCAATTCCTGGCACCTTAGTTAATTTAGCTGCTGGCGGTGGCGAAAGAACCGCAGTCCGTTTTGGTCACCCTTCAGGCACGCTCAGAGTCGGGGCACAAGCGCAGTTGCTTGATGGGCAATGGCAGGTTAAAAAAGCCATAATGAGCCGCAGTGCTCGAGTATTAATGGAAGGTAATGTAAGAATACCGCAATAGCCAATATGACTATGTTTTGTGTCAAATAGAAAAAGCCTTGGTCATGCCAAGGTTTTTTTTGTCGATAATTTAGCCTGTAAGATTAATCTAATATCGTTTACAGACATAAAAATTTAACAATTAAATTATAGACTTAATATGTTACTTTGTTATAGGTATAAAATGTGATGACCGTCAAAAACGCTTGATCCTACAGTTAAAGTAGTATGTTATATGCTGAATTTACGACAACAATAAGTATTGTTAGCCTGACTAGATACTATTTTGGCGCCGTGAATTAACAAGATTCAGACTTCGATTACTCGTCAACATCTGAATAACTTTTGGGTTAGGTTATAAAATATTAAGCCTGATGGATATTACAGTTCACGTATGATCGTGAAGCGCATTGCATAGATGTTATCTTGTGGTGTATCGAAAAAGAAGGAAACAAATATGGTTGAACACATTACAGGCATGCTGGCATTAATCGGTGTGTTGTCGCTTTTGTGTCAATGGATAGGTTGGAAATTACGTCTGCCAGCAATTTTACCACTGTTGTTGTGTGGTCTATTACTCGGGCCCGGATTAGGCATATTAGATCCAGATGAAATTTTTGGCGATTTATTGTTTCCTATCATTTCCCTCGGTGTTGCTGTCATCTTGTTTGAAGGTGCATTAACACTTAACTTTAAAGAAATTAAAGAACACGGACGAATGGTGACGCATCTCGTGACCATTGGCGCTTTCATTACTTGGGCGTGTATTGCCCCAGCAGCCCATTATCTGCTCGGTTTTGATTGGGCAATAGCCATGTTGTTTGGTGCATTGGTGGTCGTGACAGGACCAACCGTTATTGTGCCTATGTTGCGTACCGTGCAACCCAAATCCAATTTAGCCAGCATTTTGCGTTGGGAAGGTATTGTTATTGATCCCATTGGCGCTCTATTGGCCGTACTGGTGTTTGAGTATATTGCCGTGGCTGCCGATCCCACCACTCATGTATTAAATGCCTTAGGCCTGACCTTACTCCTTGGTTTTGGTTTAGGCGCAGCAGCAGGGTATTTAACCGGTCTGGCGATACGTAAGAACTTGTTTCCACATTATTTACGTAATACCGCAGTACTTACCATTATGCTGGGTATCTTTGTTGGTTCAAATATTATTCAGGAAGAGTCTGGTCTATTAACTGTGACCGTAATGGGTATTTGGCTCGCCAATATGCGCGGGGTTGATATTGCTGACATTCTCGAATTTAAAGAGACCCTTACAGTACTGTTAATTTCGGCATTATTTATCCTACTGGCGGCGCGTCTTGATTCTGGTGCTATGCTCGACCTTGGTTTCGGTGGCCTTGGCGTGTTGTTGGTGGTGATGTTTATTGCACGGCCATTGAGTATATGGGTTTCAGGTTTAGGCACGAATTTATCATCTAATGACAAGTGGTTTTTAAGCTGGGTTGCCCCTCGCGGTATCGTTGCGGCAGCGATTTCATCCTTGTTTGCGATAAAATTAGAGTCAGTGGGTTTAGAAGGGGCCAGTTCAATCGTGCCGCTAGTGTTCTTAATCATTATCGGCACTGTGGTTATTCAGAGTTTAACCGCGGGCCGTTGGGCTAAGTTTTTAGGGGTAAAAGAAGGTTCTAACCAAGGGTTATTAATCTTTGGTGCATCTAAGTTTTCCCGTGAATTGGCATCAATTTTAATGTCTAAAAATATTAAAGTTATTTTAGCTGATAACAACTGGGACAGTATTCGCCAAGCTCGAATGGAAAACATTCCTGTGTATTTTGGTAATCCGGCATCGGAGCATGCTTCAAATTACATGGATTTAAGCGGTATTGGCCGAGTATTAGTGATGTCACCATATCGTCAGTTAAATCCTTTAGTAACATTTCATTTTCAAGATTTAATGGGCACTGAAAAAGTATATGGTTTAAACAATGCCGACAGCGCCAGTGCGCGTCATCAACTATCTGAATCTTATCTAAAGCGTTTATGTTTATTTGGTGAGAATATTTCTTACGCTAAAATTGCTACGTTAATGGCAAAAGGTGCGGTACTCAAAATTACCAACATTACTGAAAACTTCACCTTTGAGCATTTTAAAAAACGCTATGGTGAAACCGCTTTGCCGCTGGTTTATTTAACCAAAGAAGGTAAGGTTAAAGTGCTATCAGGTGTTGAAGCAATTGTGTTGCCAGTGGGCATAGAGCTTATTAGTTTATTACCACAAGAGGCGCAAGATCAGGCGGTTATTCAACGTGCATTAGACGATGAAGCTGATCGCCAAGCGAAAGCTCTAGCAGAGGCAGAAGCCAAAGCAGCCGCTGAAGCAAGAGCTATTCGAGAAGCGCAAGAAGCTGAGCAACGTGCCATTGAAAAAGCCCGCCGTAAAGAGGAAGAACTTGCACTGTTTGAAGAACAGGAAAAAGCGCGCTTATTAGCCGAGGAGGAGGCCACACTGATTAAGCAAGAAACCTCTGAATTGGCGAAAGAGCTGGCTGCAAATGAGAAAGCCAAAGCTGCCATGGCATCGGCCTCAACAGACAAAGAGCCGCAATCGACTGACACTATGTCTGAAGAAAAATCAGATCCTAAAACTCTTTAAGCCTTAGCGCTATTTGAGTCGTCATTGAGTTAATGGTAAATACGAAAAAGGCTTAGCAATTAAATGCTAAGCCTTTTTATTGTCTACTGAGTGATACAGGCTAATGTCGATAGAGGCCTGTTAACTCAATCCACTATTCAGCAAGAGTGTCTAACACAACTTGGTGATGATCTTTGGTTTTAAACTTATTGAGTAAATGGCTAATTTTGCCATCAGTACCAACGATAAAACTCAAACGGTGAATCCCGTCATAAGTTTTACCCATAAATTGCTTTTCGCCCCATACACCGAAGGCGTCGGCAACGGCATGGTCTTCATCACTTAGCAGAGTAAAGTTGAGCGCTTGCTTTTCAGCAAATTTGGCCAGTTTCGCCACAGGATCAGGACTAATACCAAAAACAGTTACATTTAAGCCATCAAGTTGTGCTTTGATATCGCGCAGACCTTGAGCTTGTACTGTGCAGCCTGGCGTTGCCGCTTTAGGATAGAAATAGACTAAGACAGGGCCTTTGGTGAGTGTGTCTTGCAAAGAAATGGTTTCGCCAGCTTGATTTTGTAATGAAAAATTTGGTGCTGTATCACCAACTTGTAGTGTGTTCATCATGTTTCCTTTAGCGGATAAAAGTGAGCTTATTACGTCAATGTTAGTAACAAAGTTCACTACTATCTGATGTGAATATTGGATTAAGGTGCAGCAATGCCCTGCATACGCTTAATGCTGCACTCTAACGACATCGATTCTGCCAGTTCATGAATACCCTGTTCAAGTTTTAATAGGTCGACTTTTTCTGGAATATTAATGGCTAATAAAATCGACTGGGTTTTAAGACTATCGTTATCATCAGCGTGGGAGCGGACGGCCGCTAAATCGAGGCCTCTTTCTGCTAAAAACTGAGTAATACTCTTCATGGTTCCACGTTGGTCTTCGCCATTAAAAATGACTTCAATACGTGAGACAAAGTTTTTCGGCGTATGTTTTGATGTTCGTTTCATGACGGTCATGAGTTCAAGTTCAACACTCAATGCCGGTAACAAGCTTTCAATTTTTGTTATCGCTGTCCAAGAGCCCGATATCATCATAATTAGGGTAAATTCATTACCAAATAATGCCATACGACTATCTACAATATCGCAATCACATTCACTTGCTAAACGTGCTAGGCGACTCACTAACCCCGGACGGTCTGCGCCCATTGCCGTAACGACCAGGTAATTGGTCATGGATTTTCCTCACTTGTCGATATCTTTGAGCGAAAACTTACGCTAAGCATGTAAGTTTTGGTGCGGGTGTTTATGTTATCATTTTTCATTAAAACACCTCAATATACTAACCTATATCACTCACATAAATATGATTATTTTTTAGCGCAATGGCTCTAAAGATGCTAGGTTACGTGCATTAAATAGCATAAATGACTTATTTCAGTTTATGGTTACCGAAGAGCTTGTCATTAGTGGTTGGCATCAGTAACATAGCGAATCCTGAAACCGTGGGGAAGATAGATGATAAACGGAAGCATCGTAGCCTTAATCACTCCAATGAACAGTGATGGCACAGTAGATTATGCAAGTCTTGAACGACTTGTTGAGTTTCATATTGAACAAGGTACTGATGCCATTGTCGCGGTCGGTACTACAGGTGAGTCAGCAACATTGCCTATGTCAGAGCACGCCGCTGTTGTCAGCCAAACTGTTAAGTTTGCCGCAGGTCGTATCGCCGTTATTGGTGGTAATGGCGCCAATGCAACGGCTGAAGCTATTGACTTAACCAAAGCCATGCAAAAATCAGGTGTTGTCGCCATGTTGGGTGTCACGCCTTATTATAATAAGCCAACGCCTAAGGGCTTAATTGCCCATTATACGGCCGTTGCGGCAAGTACTGATATTCCTCAAATTCTATATAACGTACCAGGTCGAACTGCAGTTGATATGAAGCCTGAAACTGTGGCTGAGTTATCAAGTGTCAGTAACATTATTGGTGTAAAAGAAGCCACTGGTGACTTGAGCCGTGTGGCACGTTTACGTGAATTGTGTGGTGATGACTTTTTACTTTATAGCGGCGATGATGCCACTGCCCGCGAGTTTTTATTGTTGGGTGGTAATGGTGTGATTTCCGTAGCAAATAATATTGTTCCACATGCGTTTAAAGCCATGTGTGATGCTGCGTTAGCCAAAAATACACAATTAGCTGAATCAATCGATAAACCACTCATGGGCATCTATAGCTCGTTATTTTGTGAAGCCAACCCTATCCCTGTGAAATGGGCTGTTCATAGAATGGGTTTGATTGCTAATGGCCACATTCGTTTACCTTTAACTGAACTTTCTGAGCAGTTTCATGGTCTGTTAATAGAAACAATGAAACAAGCTCATATTGAGGTAAAATAAATTCATGTTAAAGAAAGTCACTCCGTTACTCCTTGTTGCAGCTGTTTCAGCTTGCTCTACGCCATTAGACCGCCGTCAGGCAAATGGTAATGATGATTTCATTAATGCTGAAACTGCACCATTATTGACTATCCCACAAGGGCTAAATACGCCAACTTATAGCAAGGAATATGATATTCCTGCGGTAAGTAACAAGGTCAATAAACAACTCGTTGGTAAAAATCTTGATATCCGTGCGCCATTACAAGTGTTACCTATGGCCGAAGGTACTCATATCGAAGAAAGCAGTGACAATATTCGTGTTGTGATTGAATCGATTGAAAGCACCACAGATTTAAAACAAGAAATTTATGACGTCATCAACGGTTATCTAGCGAAGAGCAATATCCCTGTTCGTAGTGAAGATATGAATGCCGGTTTTATTGAAACAGATTGGATTGAAAATGATGAAATCATTGAGTCTAATTGGTGGAGCAGTGACAAAGTGTATCAACTGCGTCAGCGTTACCGTTTTCAAATAGACGTAAAACCCCACGGTCGTTCAGGTACTGTAGCGATAGATTTAATTGAACACCAAGAGTTCTATGACGATAAAGATCAGCAAATCTTATTAAGCGGTGAAGATAAGCGTCGTTATACCACTGACATGCTTAATAATGCTATTGCTTACATGAGCATCAAACGTGATCAAGCGATTCGTGCTGCACGAATTGAGCAAAGCCTTGGTATTAAGGTCGACTTAGTCACAAATGCTGACGAAGCGGCTTATTGGTTAGCTGACGCAAGTTACAAGTCAGTATGGGATCGTTTGCGTTTAGTATTACCGGAAATGGGTTTTGATGTTGTTGATACCGATAACAGCCAAGGTTTGTTTTACATTAATCTAGAAGAAAGTGGTGGTTTCTGGAGCTCGTTGTGGAGCGAAGAGAAATTAACACTGAAAAAAGGCAATTATCGTTTATTGCTTAAAGAAACAGATGATGTCAATCAGACTAAAATTTTACTTCGTGATGCAGAAGACAAACCTCTTCCTGATGAGTCTATTACTGAAGTGTACAAAATTATCTCTGACTTAATGCAAGAAGACCGAAAAGTTCGTTAAGTTTCATGCATAGCTTGGACCAAAAAAAGAGACGCTTAAAGCGTCTCTTTTTTTTGCTCTTCACAAGCCCTCAATACCATTTTTTTGCCTAGGCGTTGGCAAGTTGTTAATTGTTGTTTTGACAGTTAACGCAGCAATTTTGCAAATTTGAGCCTGAACAATGGCGTCATTATGTTAAGCAATTTGTCACAGCATGTGTCGACAATCAGGCTGTAATACTTTTTTTACTCAAATACTGCCTAAAATATTCATAAAGCGCTTAAATCTTGGTTAAAACAGCCAATTAAGTGAATATGGAAAGGATATGATCTAATTGTTGGATATGTTCGTAATTTGTAAGCAAAAGTAAAACGACTTGATGTGGAATCATTGCTAAGTACAATCACATAAGCTCATTAATCCTATACATAATTCATTTAGCCTTTAATGGTTTTGGACTCAAAATGAAAAAGATAATCGTACTGATCGTCATAGTGCTAGCGGCACTGTTGGCGTACAACTTAATGTCTCCTGAAGAAGCTATTGTTCAACGTCCACGGCCTATACCAAACGTGGTTGTTGCTAAAGTGGCGATTATGCCTATTCGTGATGAAGTAGAAGCTTTGGGTACTGGTAAAGCGTACGAGTCTATTATCGTGACATCCAAAGTTACTGAAATTGTCACTAAGATTGATTTTAATGACGGTGATTTGGTCGAAAAAGGTGCACTGCTCGTGCAGCTCAGAAACGAGGAACATAAAGCCAAGCTGGCCGTAACCGAAATCAAGCTAGTTGAAAATTTACGTGAATTAGATCGAATCCGCTCATTGGTCACCAGTAAAACCATTGCCGAGTTAGAGCGTGACCGTTTACAAAGTTTAATTGATACCACTCGTGCAGAAGTGCAACAGGCAAAAGCGGCCCTAGAAGACCGTGCAATTAAAGCTCCATTTGCGGGTAAACTTGGTTTACGTCAAGTCAGTGTGGGCAGCTTAGTTACCCCGGGCGAGCAAATCAGTACTCTGGATGATGTGAGCAAAATTAAATTAGACTTTTCTGTACCAGAACGTTTCATTCAAGAATTACAGCCAGGTAAACTCGTTGAAGCTCGAGCTGTAGCTTACCCAGAGCAGATATTTAAAGGTGTTGTTACCTCAATAGACACCCGTGTTAATCCAGATACTCGCGCGGTAATCGTACGTGCTGTTATGCCAAATGATGATTATAAATTACTGCCCGGCATGTTAATGAAGGTGCGTTTAATTAAGCAAAGTCGTGAAGCATTATTGTTACCCGAAGCTGCTATTATCCCAATTCAAAACAAGCACTTTGTTTATTTCGTTAATGCAGAAAACAAAGTAGAACAAATTGAAGTGACTTTAGGTACACGTTCTCGAGGTTGGGTTGAAATAGCTAAAGGCCTTGACGTGGGCCAACAAATTATCATTCGTGGCATTCTCAAAGTTCGTCCTGGTGATACTGTTAAAGTGCAGCAAGCCGAAAACTTCACCTTCGCTCAAGTCGAAGGAATGGAGACATCGGCATGATATTAACTGACTTATCGGTTAAAAGGCCGGTCTTAGCATCTGTAATCAGTATTTTGCTGATTGTATTGGGTCTGGTGTCTTTTGGTAAATTACCGCTGCGTGAATATCCCAATATCGATCCACCGATTGTGTCGGTGGAAACCAGTTATCGTGGTGCCAGTGCATCGGTAGTCGAAAGCCGGATTACACAGCTTATTGAAGATCAAATTAGTGGCGTAGAAGGCATTCGTCATATCAGCTCGTCCAGTAGTGATGGGCGCTCAAGTGTGACCATTGAGTTTGATATTAATCGTGATATTGAGGCCGCAACCAATGATGTGCGGGATCGCATTTCTGGTTTACTTGAAAGGCTACCTATAGAAGCGGACGCGCCATCGATTTATAAAGCAAACGGCGGCGATGAAGTGATCATGTGGCTCAATTTGGTATCAGACCAAATGGATATTTTGCAGCTCACTGATTATGCCAACCGTTATCTAGTGGATCGTTTTTCGGTGATTGATGGCGTATCAACACTGCGCTTAGGTGGCGGTAAGGTATATGCCTTACGGATCTGGATTGACCGTCAGGCATTAGCCTCGCGTAACTTAACGGTATCAGACGTTGAAGCAGCATTGCGGGCAGAAAACGTAGAATTACCCGCCGGTTCAATTGAATCAAAAGAACGTATTTTTACCGTGCGTTTAGACAGAGTATTCAAAACCGCAGAAGATTTTTCAAACTTGGTGATAACCCAAGGTGAGGATGGCTACTTAGTTAAACTTGGCGATGTGGCTAAGGTCGATATTGGTTCTGAAGAAGAACGGATTATGTTCCGGGGCAATAAAGAAGCAATGATTGGTTTAGGTGTCAGTAAGCAATCAACAGCCAATACTTTAGAAGTGGCGCGAGCGGCCAATGCCTTGGTCGATAAATTAAATCCAACCCTGCCAGCAGGGATGCACATTAAACGCTCCTACGACAGTTCAGTGTTCATTGAAGCTTCCATCGATGAGGTGTATCAAACCCTCTTTATCGCCATGGTGTTAGTTATTGTGGTGATTTATTTATTCTTAGGTTCGGTCAGGGCCATGCTTATTCCTGCCATTACGGTACCGGTATCTTTATTGGCTACCTTTATTGTGCTGTATGCCCTTGGTTATACCATCAATTTATTAACCTTACTGGCGATGATATTGGCGATTGGTATGGTGGTCGATGATGCCATCGTCATGCTGGAAAATATTCACAGGCGTATTGAAGATGGCGATTCACCATTGAAAGCCGCTTTTTTGGGTGCTCGTGAAGTTGCTTTTGCTGTGGTGGCGACAACTTTGGTGCTGGTTGCTGTGTTTATGCCGATCACCTTCCTCGAGGGCGATTTAGGCAAGCTATTTAAAGAGTTTGCGGTCACCATGAGTGCTGCGGTGATTTTTTCCAGTGTTGTTGCATTAACACTGACGCCGATGATGTGTTCCAAGTTACTTAAACCGGCCGACCAAGATCCGTGGTTAGTTAAACAAGTCGATAAGATGATGAATATTTTATCTGGCTGGTATTTGACCACCCTGAAAATAGGCATGAAAAGTCCTGTTCTAGTATCGCTGGTTGTATTAATTGCCTTTGCATTTAGTGGTTTTTTACTCAATAAAGTGCCACAAGAGTTCGCGCCGCAAGAAGACCGTGGTTCCATGTTCTTGATGGTTAATGGTCCGCAAGGGGCGAGCTTTGAATATATTGAAAAATATATGGATGAAGTAGAAGGACGCTTAATGCCATTGGTTGAAAGCGGTGAAATTAAGCGTTTATTGATCCGTGCTCCGCGTGGGTTTGGAGGCTCCTCTGATTTCTCCAATGGTATGGCGATTATTGTTCTTGAAGATTGGGCGGAACGTCGTAGTGCAAACGAAATCATTGTTGATATTCGCAGTCGTTTATCTGACTTAGCCGGTATAAGGGCGTTTCCTATCATGCGCCAAGCATTTGGCCGTGGTGTGGGTAAACCGGTGCAGTTTGTGATTGGTGGCCCTAGCTATGAAGAACTGGCTCAGTGGCGCGATATCATGATAGAAAAAGCCAAAGAAAATCATAAGCTCATTGGCTTAGATCATGATTATCAAGAGACTAAACCACAGTTGCGAGTAGTGATAGATCGTGAACGAGCAGCAGACTTAGGTGTGTCAATCTCTCATATTGGTAGAACACTCGAGTCGATGTTAGGTTCTCGTTTAGTGACCACCTTTATGCGCGATGGTGAAGAGTACGATGTTATTGTAGAAGGTAATCGTGAGAATCAAAGCACGGCTACCGATATGGAAAATATCTACGTGCGTTCAGATCGTTCTCAAGAATTGATCCCTTTATCTAATTTAGTTTCAATTGAAGAGTTCGCCGATGCCAGTTCGTTGAACCGTTATAATCGAATGCGATCAATTACCTTAGAAGCTAATTTGGCAGAAGATTATAGTTTAGGGGAAGCGTTAGACTACCTGAATGATTTGGCTGCAACCTATTTGCCTGCCGAAGCGGTCATAAGTTACAAAGGTCCATCACTTGACTACCAAGATTCTGGTAGCTCAATGAACTTCGTCTTTTTATTGGCGTTAGGGATTGTATTTTTGGTTTTGGCGGCTCAATTTGAGAGCTTTATTCATCCCATGGTCATTATGTTAACCGTGCCACTAGCCACCTTAGGTGCACTCGTGGGGCTTTGGTTAACAGGTCAAAGTCTGAATATATACAGCCAAATTGGTATTATTATGTTGATAGGATTAGCGGCTAAAAATGGTATTTTGATCGTTGAGTTTTCAAATCAGCTGCGCGATCGCGGAGTTGAATTTCAACAAGCCATTTTACAAGCATCAACACAACGACTCCGACCTATCCTAATGACAGGTATTACGACAGCAGCAGGTGCGATTCCGTTAGTGATGGCGTCTGGAGCCGGTGCTGAAACTCGCTTTGTTATTGGTGTTGTTGTGTTATCGGGGATTTTATTAGCAACATTCTTTACCTTGATTGTCATCCCGGTTGCATACAGCTTATTTGCCCGTAACAGTAGCTCTCCTGAAGCGGTGGCCAAACAGTTGGAAATAGAATTACAAGACGATTGATCCTCGTTTGACACGATAATAAGCACAACAAAAAGCCAGTCATTTTCATGACTGGCTTTTTGTTTACTCATCTCAGAATAATCTAGTCTATTGTAAGTTGATTCAAGGTGGTTGGAGGTGCAAGCTACTGTTTTAAAAAGTGTTTTAATACTAACTTGAGGTGGCTTATTGTATTAGGTTACATTGGCTGGTGTGAACAGTTCAGTACACCTTGCCAGCATGAATATCCGCGCGGCTATAGATTAAACCCAAGTGAAGTAATATGTTGAGTTTAACAATCTGTTCATCCTAACGCGGTCAAATATTGACTATTTGCCACGAAGAATAAGGCAGCTTGCGGTGGCTGTGGCCAATAGTTTACCGTCTTCGGTGGTTAAGGTTGCTTCTGCAATGCCCAGAGATGTAGACAAGTTCATTACGCTACCTTTAGCCAATAAGCGTTGCTTTTGAGGCACAGGGCGGACCATTTTAATATTTAAATCTATGGTTGAATAACCGACACCTGCGGGTAATGCAGAGTGCACAGCACATGCTGTAGCTGAATCAAGAACCGTTGCAGCAAAACCCCCATGCACGCCGCCCATTGGGTTGAGATGGCGCTCATCAGCGAAAGCTTCAAAGGTGACACTGCCTTCGCTTACCGCAATCGCGTTCATTGGCATAGTTTGGGTGATTGAAGGGGCAGGGATGTCGCCATTAAGCATGGCTTGCATCAATTGTAATCCAGTAAGGTGTTTCATCTTAGTCCTTTAGTTATCTGAATAATTTATTACTATAAAAAAGGGTAAAGCTTATGCTTTACCCTTTTTATTTTTAGGTTTTAAACCTAGCAGCTAAGCTGCTTTCTCTTGCTTAGCTTTTGGTGCAAGTTGTGCTTGAAGCTCATTGGTATCGAAGTCATCAACGTTAATTGATTTCAAACGTCCAATTTCAGCTCGTTCAAGTAAAGCGATTTCGCTGTCGCTTAACACACCAAGCGCTTTACCTTCTGCAGCAACTTTATCTAACCACATAAATGGTAGACGTTTACCGGCAGCTTTACAGACTTTGTCATAGAGTGGTTCTGCCGCTAGGATATCTTTGAACGTTTGTTCTTGGATACCGACTGGATTGAACTCTGAAGCAGTCCAGAACTGGCCTTTACCTAAACGGTCACGACTCGCACAAGGCGTTTGCATGATCTTAGCCACTTTATGATCTAACACATCACTAGGACGCTTAATTGGGCGACCGAATGGGAAGATTACCGCACGTAGTGCAATGCCTAAACCCATTGGGAAGTTGTTAAGCAAGTCATCTAATGAATCTTGTAACTTGTATAATGAATCTTCAACAGCCCATTGCACTAAAGGTAAATCTTCAGTTAAACGGCCATCGTCCTCATAACGCTTAAGCGTGGCAGAAGTTAGATACAATTGGCTCAGTAAGTCACCTAAGCGGGCAGAAATACGTTCTTTGCGCTTTAGGTTGCCACCCAGTGTCGCCATGGCCAAATCAGATAATAGCGCTAAGTTTGCACTGAAACGGTTCATCTGTTGATAATAACGTTTTGTTTTATCTGAGTAAGGGCTATTGGTGAAGTAAGATGAGGTAACACCCATCCAGAAACTACGAATAAAGTTCGAGGTTGCAAAACCAATATGACCAAAGATAGCTGAATCAAAGTTAGCTAAGCCACGGTTTGCATCAGTATCAAACGCTGATTCCATTTCGGCCAATACATATGGATGACAGCGGATAGCACCTTGTCCATAAATAATCATTGAACGCGTTAGAATGTTTGCACCTTCAACAGTAATGGCGATTGGAGCAGCTTGATAGCCACGACCTAAATAGTTATTTGGGCCAAGACAGACGCCTTTACCACCATGAATGTCCATTGCATCAATAATACATTTCTGCATTCTGTCGGTTAAGTGATACTTAACGATGGCAGAGATAACTGAAGGTTTTTCACCTAAATCGATGGCAGTTGTGGTTAAGGTTGCAACGGCATCCATTAAATATGCGTTACCGCCGATACGGGCCATTGGCTCTTCTATACCTTCTAATTTACCGATAGGTAATTTAAATTGGCGACGAATACGTGCATAAGCACCTGTAGCAACAGCGGCAGTTTTAACGCCACCGGCTGAGTTTGAAGGTAAGGTAATACCACGACCAACAGACAGACACTCAACCAACATTCTCCAACCTTGGCCGGCCATTTCTGGGCCACCAATAATGAAGCTTAATGGTACAAACACTTCGTTACCGCGTGTAGGACCATTTTGGAACATACAGTTCAATGGGAAGTGACGACGACCGGTTTCAACACCTGGAATGTCAGTTGGAATAAGGGCACAAGTAATGCCTAATTCTTCTTTATCGCCTAGTAGGTGCTCAGGGTCGCGTAGTTTAAAGGCCAGGCCTAATACAGTCGCGACTGGTGCTAAGGTAATATAACGTTTGTTCCATGTTAGCTTCATACCAAGCACTTCTTCGCCTTGGAATTCACCTTTACACACCACACCAAAATCTGGAATTGAGCCAGCATCACTACCTGCTTCAGGGCTAGTCAGTGCAAAACATGGCACGTCTATACCTTTAGCTAAACGAGGTAAATAGTGATCTTGCTGCTCTTTGGTACCATAGTGCTGTAAAAGCTCGCCAGGGCCTAATGAGTTAGGAACACCAACAGTAGAGGCTAATTCACTGCTGACGCCAGCAAGCTTTTGTAATACGCATGACTGGGCATAAGCTGAATATTCAAGACCACCAAATTTCTTCTTGATGATCATCGCGAAGAAGCCATGATCTTTTAAGAATTGCCAGATTTCTGGAGGCAAATCGCCTAATTGATGTGATACCTGATGTTGATTAGTCATTTTACAGACTTCTTCAACAGGACCATCTAGGAATGCTTGTTCATCGGCAGTTAAACGCGCTTTAGGATAGTTGTGTAATTTGCTCCAGTTAGGGTTACCGGCAAATAAATCAGCTTCCCACCACGTTGTACCTGCTTCAATGGCTTCTTTCTCTGTAGAAGACATTTCAGGCATGATACCGCGATACACTTTTAGCAGCGGACGACTGATAAAGTTTTGTCTGAATGATTTAATATTGAGTGGCAGCGCAATAACAAGGAATACAATCCATGTAATTACACCAATAATGTCCAAGGTGCTACCGACGACTAACACAATTGCCGCAGCAATCGTGGTTGATAATAGCGATACTCTTAAGTATGCCATAGCGCCGAGCACAAAGATCATCGCGATGATCCAAAGTAGGGTGGTCACTGTACTTCTCCTTAAAGCTATATGTAGGCAAAATAGCTTATTTATTGTTGATCTCATTCACAGGAATGATCGTGGTCGGACCTGTGTCACATAAAAGTTAACCTTATGCCGCCTCGATTACAAGCCTTTTTCAAACAATTGTTTAAATATTTGTGTGTCAGAAATATTCCACTCAATTGGCTTACTCGATACAATACGCTTATGAAAAGTGTTTAGCTCAATATAGCAACAGAAAAGGCAAGGCTAATGTGTGAATTACTGGCGATGAGCGCGAATGTGCCAACGGATATTGTTTTTAGTTTTACAGGCTTAGCTGAGCGTGGTGGGGTAACGGGTCCTCATGTTGATGGCTGGGGAATTACCTTTTATGAAGGTAAAGGAAACCGCACATTTAAAGACGCTTGTCCTAGTAGTCAATCACATATTGCACAGCTGATAAAGTCATATCCAATTAAAAGTGAAATTGTCATTAGTCATATTCGCCAAGCGAATCGAGGCTGCGTATCCTTAGTCAATACCCATCCTTTTAGCCGTGAGTTATGGGGCCGTTATTGGACTTATGCCCACAATGGCCAATTGACGGATTACCACTCAAGATTCATCGTTTCTCGATTTCAACCTGTCGGTGATACAGACAGTGAATTAGCTTTTTGCTGGATTTTAGAATCTGTGGTCAATAAGTTTGGTGAGCATGAGCCAGATAATCTCGATGATGTGTTTGATTATATCAGTCAACTTGCTGATGAAATAAGACAGTTAGGCGTGTTTAATATGTTGTTGAGTAATGGCATTGATTTGATGACATATTGTACCAACAACTTATGCCATATCACGCGCCGTGCACCGTTTGGAAAGGCAACTTTAATTGATACCGATGTGGTCATTGATTTTAGTCAAGAAACCACGCCAAACGACGTGGTAACCGTTATTGCAACTAGGCCACTGACCAATAACGAAAATTGGGTTGTGTTACAGCCAGGTGAGTGGAAGTTATTTAGAAAAGGTGAGTTAATCCTCCGCTAATTGCTTTATTTCATCTAATTCTGACTCTGTGATTTGAGCACTAGTTTCAGGGTCTGTATGCAGTTCATCTACCGCCGTTGAACTTTGCTTGTTAGGGCCATCAATGAGTGTCGGTGTCATAGGTGGTAGAGGTTGCTCAAATTGGTAGCTCGCTAGCTGAATATCCAGTTGTTTACTGCCTTTTGAGAAATGGCTTAACCTCACTGGCAGATACGCTAAAGTCGGTGCCATCCAGAAAAAGGTTTGTCTTTTAGTACTGTCGCGGACAACTTCAACTTTTACGGTATCGTAAGTACCGCTTTCTATCGTGACTTTTTCTTTACCTAAGACTCGAAACTGATAGTCATCAATTTCTTTTTCTTTAACCATTTTATAATCTAGTGGTCGAATATTGGCCGCTAAATCCATTCTAAATTGTAATTGCACCATCAAAGGGTCAAATACTTTCTCTTGGTATGGCAGCTTTAATGCTTCTTGCTTGTAGATGGTGTGAATAAATTGTTGCCCTTTGACAAAGGCGGTTTGTTCAGTGTAATCACTACCTGTACCAGTGCGTTCTTGTATGTATCGAAATGGCACTAATTTACCGTTTTCTAGGGTAAATTCGCTTTTAAGGTGGCGTTGATCAGATAGCATTAATAAGCTGACATCGCTGTCGAAATGATAGCTGTAAAAACCGCTATCGGTTGCAGGTAAGCGATAATTTGCTACACCTAACTCGAAGCTACCATAAAACACCTTATAGCTAGCAGTATGGGCTGTTAAGGGCGATAAAATGGCTGCTTGTTCCATGTCACTTAATACCGCAGCTGGATTAACTTGTGCAAATTTTTCTGTTGTGACGGCGGTTTCTGACTGATGTAATTTAGGCGTGGTTTCGCTATCAGCAATAGTTTGTTGATTGTCAGTTGCGTGTGCGTGGATCACCGGGCTAATACACAAGATTAACGTGGATAAGCGAGTTAATTTATTGACCAAAGTATTGTTACCTTCAAATTTGATAATAGTTAATAGCTTGATATTAAAAGGGTAAAGTCATTACTAGGGTGGCGATATCAGGTTTCCATTGATATTGAGACAATGAAATCTTGCCTGCGTTCACTTCTATTCCATCTAATCTTAGTAATTGTTGTTGAGTTTGAAAAGCATCAGTGTTGTTAGCAAACGAGATTTTACCCTGGCTATTAATCACTCGATGCCAAGGTAAGGTTAGATTCTGTGGTGCTAATTTTAACGCCCTAGAAACGTAACGTGCTCTGCCTGGTAATCCTGCAAAGTCAGCAACAACGCCATAAGGTAACACATTGCCTTTTGGGATAAGGTTAACAACAAACCAAATGCGCTCAATTGAAGATAGGGTAGACATTAGATCCCGAATAAACCCACTATAGACACAATAGTGATTAGATGTTGAATATTAGGCAAGGATAATAAAACATTTTCAAAAGTACAATCGTAATCAAGCTGATTACGATTGTAGTGTATTTTAGTTGGCGATTACCTTAGCTCACTTTTACAGTACTGTTAAGTAGATACACAAAAAGTGACTAATCGCACCACCAAGAACAAATAAGTGCCATATAGCATGATTATATGGGATACGTTTACCTACATAAAATACCACACCTAAACTGTAAAATAAGCCGCCTGCGAATAATAAGCCCAAGCCTAAATCACTCATTTTAGTGTTTAAGTCGCTTATTATGGTGACACATAACCACCCCATGGATAAATACAGCAGCACACTAAAAGCTTTAAATCGGCCAATGAACAAGGTTTTAAATATAATTCCTCCTAGCGCTAATGTCCAAATAGCCACAAGGATAATCGTGGCCTGAGAACTTTGAAGGCTAATCAGCATCATTGGAGTGTAGGTGCCTGCTATGAGCGCATAAATGGCGCAATGATCAGCCATTTTAAAGCGTTTTCGCCACAGCGCGCTTTTACTTGAGTGATACAAGGTCGATGCTAAAAATAACGCAATAATACTGACCCCATAAATCGTTACACCTGTGATTTGTAGCAAGGTTAAATGATCTGGAGCTTTTATAAGCATCAGAATTAACCCAACAATACCTGCTATCACGCCAAGCGCATGCGATAATGCATTGGCTTGTTCTTCCCTATGGCCGTAATCTGAGCCAGAAGAAACGGTAGATGTTTGCTCTGATGTCGAGATGTTTGATAGTGAATTCATAATATCCTGTGAATAACGCTAAAAGGATTTTGAGCAAATTGAGTTTATCAGCCCTAATATTAAATAGCTATATTTAGGTGAACACGTGTAAGCTGAAATTTAAGTCTCATACATCATGGCGTAGATCGTCTTTTTACGCTTTATTGGGTTAAGCTTTATTAATTTCATTGAGGGGTTAACCGCATAAATAAGGTGCTATTCAATAAGGCGGTTGACGTTATACTTAGGCAATCATTATTGGCAGATTAGACTTTATGTTTAAAAATAACCAACAATCCCATTCGAGTATTTCAGCATCAACTCGCCACCACTCGCGTTGGGGAAATAAATCATTACCGCAAGCAGATGCTGTTAGTATTGATTTTGACAAAAACGTGACACCTTTTGTAGAGTCAGAAGATGATGTTGTGGATGAACATGAGTTACAACAGCATCGCCAGCAAGTCGCTGATGATATCCAACTGCAGTTAACGGGTGTAACAAGTTCAGTCAATCGCAACGGACCTTTGTTACAGCCTGATGAGCCAAATGCTAATGCCTTGCAACGGGCTTTGGCTGTTGTAAGTAGGAGTCCTTATCTTGCTTTACTCGTGGTATTTGTCCACCTGCTTGTGATTACACTAGTGGTGTTATTTGGACGAGTTGATATTAGTGGTATGTCAGATATTCCCGTGACTGAACCGGCGACAAAATCGTTACCCGCCTTAAAAAGTTATCTTATTACCCAAGCAGAATACGATAAATTAGTTGAGCGAGCACAAGCAAATGCGGCGAGCCAGGTGACACAACCCGATGCTGGGATAGCTGCAGAAATGGATCAATCCGAGGTTACGCCCGTATCAGAAGTTGAGCCAATAACGACACAATGAGTACCTTAGTGTACTCATTGTTTATCATTAATGTCTGATAGTGAAACGATTGTCTGTGAAACTATTGTCTGTGAAGATATTGTTAGTGAGATTATTGCAGTAAAACAGACACAAGCTTATGCCTCATTATGGTGTTTTAAGCGATTATCCATCATCGACCAACACAACACGCACAATAGACCGCTTATAAGGCCAATAAGATGTGATTCAGTGGCAACCCGTGCATTGATTAATTGAGTCACGCTGTCACTGGCACCAAATACTTGCTCATAACCGACTTTTAACATGACTCCTATCACGAGTAAGTATCCCGACTTGTAGCCTTTACGTATATCCATCACAGCACCAAATACAAATAATCCGTGCAATACGCCACTTAGACCCACATAGGCCTTTAAGGTAGGGTAGAACAGGTATAAACCTATGCCTTCAAATAAACATAAGCTTAAAAACAGTAGCAACAACTTGCCTGAATGATTTTTGTAATGTACTTCATGTAAAAAAACAATTACCCAAAATCCAGCTAAATTCATTAGCAAATGCCATAAATTGGTATGCAACAGGTTTCCAGTGACTAAGCGCCAAACCTGACCACTGGCAATTAAGTCATACTGATAGCTAAAATACTGATCAATAGGTAAAAATGCAGGAGAGGGAATATCTGCTGCAAACAGAGCAATACAAATAAGACTGATCACCACAAGAAAATGATACAGACCAATTGTGTTTGAATTATGTTTTAGCAAAATATCCTCTATATACTTCTGTTCACGACTAATTAAGCCGATTTACCTCAACACAGAATTAACTGTAGACTAAAAAGACTTCACTAGGCTAATAGTGTGTTTTCATATTGATTAAGCAATCTTAAAGAAAATAAAAAATCAGATGGTTAACTTTACACTACAGGCTAAATATCAATAATAGGCTTACAGCTTACTGTTTAACGAGTCCATCACGACTTGACTGTTTTGTAAATAATCATCTAAACCACGTTGACGAAGTACACAAGCAGGGCAATCGCCACATCCTTTGCCTACTATTCCGTTATAGCAAGTTAAGGTTTGATGTTGCACTAAAGCCAATTGGTGATATTTGTCTGCCAATGCCCATGTTTCTGCTTTATTGAGCCACATTAAAGGTGTAATAATTTTCAGGGGTTTATCCATGCCTAATGCTAATGAATGTTGCATAGATTGCACAAACTCATTGCGGCAATCTGGATAACCAGAAAAATCGGTTTCACATACGCCAGTAATAATGTCATTACAGCCTAATTGATACGCGTAAATTCCTGCTAAGGTTAAAAATAAAATGTTACGGCCAGGAACAAAAGTATTTGGTAAACCATTGTTCATCAATTCATGTGAAACCGGAATTGCATCACGCGTTAGCGCCGAAATAGCTAATTCGTTTAATAAGCTAGTATCCATGACTTTATGACTGGCTAATTTCAACTCAATTGCCAATGATTTTGCCACTTCTATTTCTTGTCTATGACGTTGGCCATAATCAAAGGTGATCCCATGTACTTCATCGTACTGTGATAATGCTTGGATAAGACAAGTGGTTGAATCTTGACCACCACTGAAAACAACAAGGGCTTTAGTCGGTGTGTTTAGCTTTGTATCTGACATGGATATACTCTTAACGTACTGAACTGACTTGCAAGATCGGGGTGATCAACGCCCAGTGGTTCAGGAAATAGAATGGATATTTTACCTAAGGCAGGCTCAACTGCAAAGCCATAGCGGTAAATACTTGCAGCTAATGGCAAAATACTCTATAAATGCCGGCCCGTAATTCGTCAGCCGGTTACTGCTGGTCACTACAAGTAAGGTAAACAATGAAATATCCCGTTAACGAAGTATTTGAAACCATACAAGGCGAGGGTACATATACTGGTGTTCCTGCGCTGTTCGTTCGCTTGCAGGGTTGCCCTGTTGGGTGTTCATGGTGCGATACCAAGCAAACGTGGGATGTATTACCTGAGAATAAGGTGACCGCAGAGCAAGTGATTCAGGTCGATGGCACCATAGGACGTTGGGCTGATCATAATGGTCACACATTACTGCAAGCATTTCGGGACAAAGGTTTTACCGCAAAACATATCGTGTTAACTGGTGGTGAGCCGTGTTTGTATGACCTAACGGAATTAACTAACGATTTTGTTGAGGCGGGTTATCAGATCCAGATTGAGACCAGTGGTACGTTTGAAGTGAAATGTCATCCTGATGTGTGGGTGACGGTATCACCTAAAATTAATATGAAAGGTGGCTACAAGGTACTTGATCAAGCCTTAAATCGTGCTAACGAAATTAAACATCCTATTGCGACAGAACGGCATATTGAAGAATTAGATGAGCTGTTACAACACATAGATATCAGTGCCAAAACGATTTGTTTACAACCGATTAGTCAAAAGGCGCGGGCAACCGATCTTGCAATGAAAGTGTGTATTGCGCGTAATTGGCGTTTATCGATTCAAACTCACAAATATTTGAATATCGACTAATGTGTATTTAGCAACGTTTCCCCTTGATGCTGAGCCAATAATGAAAGCCGTTGAATCCAGATCCAACGGCTTTTTTTAATGTTTAGTTAACTGATTAAACCACAAACATTAAAGGCAGACAGTTTCTCGCGATAGTGCTGAAAACAACCGATATTATTTTCGATCCACTCGGGGTTGTAGTAGGTATCGAGATAACGTTCACCAGCATCACAAATTAACGTCACAATTGAACCGGTTTGGCCTGCATGTCGCATCTGTGTTGCCAGCAATAACGCCCCATACAAGTTTGTGCCAGTGGACGCGCCCGTTTTACGACCAATTAATTGTTCTAGCCATTGAATGGTTGCGATTGACGCGGCATCTGGGATTTTAATCATGCTATCAACCACCCCTGCAATAAACGATGGTTCAACCCGAGGTCGGCCAATACCTTCAATTTTACTGTATTTATCACTCACAATCGTTGCATCACCACTGTGAAAATAATCATAAAAGACTGAGTTTTCTGGGTCAACGACGCACAGTTGGGTTTTTTGTTGTTGATAGCGAATATAGCGACCAATAGTGGCACTGGTGCCGCCAGTTCCTGGACTCATCACAATCCAGCTTGGGATTGGATGTGGTTCGCGTTCCATTTGGTTAAAAATAGAATCAGCAATATTGTTGTTACCCCGCCAATCTGTTGCACGCTCAGCATAAGTGAATTGGTCCATATAGTGACCTGTTAACTCAGCAGCCAATCTTTCTGATTCTGCGTACATCTGACTGCCATTATCAACAAAGTGGCATTTAGCCCCATAAAATTCAATTTGTTCAATTTTCTTTTTAGCGGTGTTTTTAGGCATTACCGCAATAAAAGGTAAACCGAGTAATCGAGCGAAATAGGCTTCTGAAACGGCAGTGCTGCCAGAGGATGACTCAATGATTGGGGTATCTTTTTTTATCCAGCCATTACAAAGGGCATATAAAAATAATGATCGAGCCAAACGGTGCTTTAAGCTGCCTGTAGGATGTGTACTTTCATCTTTTAGATAAATGTCTATGCCATCAAGTTGTGGCAAGTCTAATTTGATTAGATGTGTATCAGCAGAACGTTGATAATCGGCTTCTATTTTTGCAATGGCCTGATTGACCCAAGATGATGACATGCAATAATACTCGTTATTCCAAAAAGGAATAAATAATAACTAAAATACAAAGTTAAGAGTAGTGTTTATCGACCCATATAGGTATTTATTGTTCAATAATGGCAGTAAAGGATGAAATAGAGCAGATAAAGACAAAATACCGTAAATAATGGCATCAATAATGTTGACCGGCTAAATAGCCAATTAACAGCAGCAGAAAAGATTAAGCAAAAAATAGTACCGTTAGGGGGTAAAACTTGTCGTGTAGGAATTGAAAAAATCGATGCTTGATAACGAGGAATTATGGACAGATATTTAGCTAGTATCACGATATAAATTGATAAAACAAAATGTAAAATGGTGGAGGGAGAAGGATTCGAACCTTCGAAGGCTGAGCCGTCAGATTTACAGTCTGATCCCTTTGGCCACTCGGGAACCCCTCCACAGCAAGATAATATGAATAAAAGAAAGATGGTGGAGGGAGAAGGATTCGAACCTTCGAAGGCTGAGCCGTCAGATTTACAGTCTGATCCCTTTGGCCACTCGGGAACCCCTCCACATATTTTCTTTTTTTCTTACTCTCTTTTTACATTCTAACGCTTTACAATTTTAACGCTTCACAACAAACACTTTATAACAACGCAAATGGTGGAGGGAGAAGGATTCGAACCTTCGAAGGCTGAGCCGTCAGATTTACAGTCTGATCCCTTTGGCCACTCGGGAACCCCTCCTCAATTGCGGTCGCCATAGTAGTCAGAAACCTTTTGTATGTAAAGTGTAAAGTTGAATAAATTACTAAAGTTTATGACTGTTTGGTCGATAAAATAGCATCGAGCAGTAGTTGTGATGTTTTTATATGCAAATTGAGTCAACATTAGTCAATGAATTACAAATAGGGAACCGATTAAACGTCGCGATTGAGCATAATCGTCGCGGTGAATTTGGCTTGCTATTGGCTATGCTGTCTGTAGATGCTCGTGATATGGCACAGTTTCAATTAGAAACTGACACTGATAACACGCAAAAGTTACGCAACAAATTTTCTGTACCGCAACCGCAGTTATTAGTTGATGATATTTCTGTCCATCCAGACACCTTTGATCACGCGATGATATTTCAGCAACAAGGTGCCAGACAGTTTCAACTGCAACAAGCATTAACACCTGAAGCTCTGGTCATCAGAGGGTCGCAATCTGATGCTATGGTCGAAGTATTAAGTAACTGTGATTATCTCACTAAAAATAAAGCGATTAATGCCTACCAGCAACATACTCCCATAGAAGACATGCATTTTTTAGATCAACTCAGCACGCAGCGTAAGATATCAAACACGTTAGCACTTCAGCTAGCATAAGCCTGTAATGCGGTGATCTTGTTTAGATTAAGTGAATACTTTTAGGATTTGTGAGCATGGCAAATAAATGGCTGCTTGATCTACGTTATATTGATAAGTGACCGTTAAATTAACTAGTGGGTGAAGTCATGATTAAACAAATTAAACAGCAGCAAGGCCTTGTAAGCGATAGTTGTACCGAATGCGGAAGTTACGTCGATATTGGTGCCGTAGTTGAGGCAGAAGATACATTATTAGTGCTTAGTTTTGCTGGTGATGATGCATTGTCACAAGCTCAAGCGATGCAGGAAATTGCTCAGCAACGTTTTGCTGATACAAAAGCTGTCATTATTGATGCCGATAATACCATTGAACTCAAGCTTGATTTCGCTTTTAGTGTAGAGAAAATGATTTTTCAACTTGAAAATCAACTGTAGATCTTTCTGCAGTGTAATGAAAAGAAATATTGGTTATATGTTTGTTGTTAAAGATTTTTATTCGAGTATACCTCGCGTAATATTAATCCTAGTAAAGCGTAACAATGTATTACCAAAGGATTGCTGTTTTTAAGTATCGCGTGTAATCTGCGTTACTTAACTAAAGACATAGTAGCTTTTGCTAATGTAACTTTATGATGCCTTTAACGCGAGTTTTGCTCTCTAAGTATTGCTATAACATGTTGACTCACACTCAGAATACCAGAACCAATAATGATAAGTATTTTGAGTTACAAACGTTATAGATTTAGGAAATGAAACCATTTTTTTCGGGATGTAAATGAGTCGAAGAGAACACCAGCACTTATTGGAATTAATTGTAAATTCCAGTGCAAAACAACAAGGTGATTTCACCAAAACCGCAGAGCTGGTTTGTCAATTGCTGCGGGATTATTTTAAAGCATCATTTGTGTCTGTTTGGTCATTACGACATAAAAATAATGATGGCTTGCTGGTTGATGAATGCCTTATTTCTGAGCATGCATTGGTTGCAAGTGATGTGGACCAGACGCTGGTGTATACCTCCCATTTGAAACAAATGACCATTGATCCACAGTACATCAACGAACTACGTTGTCATCGCTACATATTATCTACTGACAATGCTCATATTAACCTCGTCGACACTTTTTCTGATTACTACCAACACCACAATATTGTTACCAGTATTGATATTGCCATCCGAATTAATGGCCATATCGAGGGTGTATTATCGGTGGAAAGTTGCCAACAGACTCAATGGGGTAAATTAGACATTCAGCTTGCAATCCAATGTGCAGATCAGCTGGCGTTAGCCTTGTCTACACGTTATACCTATGACAGTAATGAACAAATTCATTTGTTACGCAATGCCACAGAGCAATCAGAACATGTTGTTATGCTGGTCAATATCGATAGTCGTATTATTGAGTACGTGAATAGTGCTCATCAAAAAATGACTGGATTGCTTCGCAATAACGTTGAACATCATAGCGTTTCTAATCTCGATATTTTTAGAAACGCTCCTAAACTACTTGATCATATCATCGAAAAATTACGCGCTAGTGAAGTTGTGGAAGGCGAACTTAAGCTGACACGCACCGATGGCAGTGAATATTGGCTAAAGTATCATATTAAGCCGTTTGTCACTGAACAAGGTAAACATTATGCGCTAGTTTCCAGTTATGATAATTCCGCAGCATTTTTACATAAAGTGGCATTAGAACGTTTGGCTTGGCATTGTGCGTTAACCGGTTTGCACAATCGTAGCCATTTTACCCCTATACTTGATCGCGCTGCTGATGGCATATTAATCCTCATTGATTTATTGGGCTTCAAGCGTTTTAACGATACTCATGGCCATGATGATGGCGATGCTTTACTGATTGAGATTGCACGACGATTAAAACATTTTGCAACGTCTGCCAATGCGATTGATGTCGCAAGGATCGGTAGCGATGAGTTTGCTGTGTTACTGCCTCCAGTGACTTCTGAAATCGAAGTCGAAGCCATTATTAGCCGTTTGTATATGAATTTGGCGGCGCCATCAATGATCTCCAGAGCGAAAATACAACCTAACCCCGCCATTGCCGTGGTAGACATCAAGTCTGTTGTGGGCTTATTTACTCCGTTATCCTGTGCGGATATTACCTTGCAATATGCCAAGAAGAAAAACGATAATAATTACCAATTTTTTAATGAAGCGTTACTTGAAACATTTACCACTAAAGCGGAAATTGAGCGAGATTTGCAGCATGCGATTCGCGGCCGTGAGTTTGAGCTGTACTATCAACCTTTGATGGATCTCCAGCATCATCAATACATTGGTGCTGAAGCATTAATTCGCTGGAATCATCCTAAAAAAGGGGTGCTGTATCCAGGCACGTTTATTGAAATAGCAGAACAAACCGGGATGATTAATCAAATTGGTGAATGGGTATTAGAGGCGGCCTGTAAGCAATTAAATTTATGGCAACATAAAAACGTTAACATTACCATGCATGTCAACGTGTCAGCGCGACAATTTTTTAGTGGCAATTTGTATGAACTCGTATGGCTATTAATCACCCGCTATCGAATTAAGCCCAATACATTGATCCTTGAAATCACTGAGACTGAACTCATGGGTGACATTCGCTATGCGATTAATTTATGTCATGAGTTGGCAGAATTAGGTGTTGGCTTAGCGATTGATGATTTTGGTACTGGTTACAGTTCGATGAAATACCTTAAACAGTTTCCTATTTCCAAATTAAAAATTGATCGCTCATTCATTATGGATATATCTTCCAGCCGCGAAAGTCGTGAGATTGTCAGTGCCATCATCGCTATGGCGAAAGCACTGAACATTTCATTAACAGCTGAAGGGGTGGAAACGACAGAGCAAGAAGCCTTTTTAACCCTAAGCGGTTGTCATCAAGCCCAAGGATTTTTGTATAGCCCTGCAATACGGGTGAATGATTTTGGTTTATTCATTAATAACCACCAGTCTGCGACTACAGTTAACATGCAACCTGAATCATTTATCGCTTAGTTTTGAGATTTTGTTAGTGTTTATCTTTCATGTGACATTAAGACATTTTCTAGTTCAGTAACACATTAAGGTAAGTTGGAGAGCGTCTTTTTTACTTATACACTAGGGCGGTTCCAAGCGATGTTTGAATTAAAGCGGTGAACGATTTGCATGAATTAAAAAAGGAAGTCATGCATCTAACTAACTTCCTGTTATTTAACCAAGTCGTTAAGCCTTAAAGTCTAAATTTTTCAATTTCTTCTTTCATCGTTTCGGCTAACTTAGCTAATTCATTACTGGCGGCACTGCTTTGTTCCGCTCCGGCAGCGGTTTGATTGGAAATGTCACTGATACTCGTAATGTTGCGGTTTATCTCTTCTGTCACCGAACTTTGTTCTTCCGCTGCAGTGGCAATTTGTGAATTCATGGCATTAATTTGATCAACACTGTCAGTTATTTCAGCTAATGCATCACCCGCTTTTTGTGCTTCCGTTGCCGTTTGTTGTGCATTTTCAGCCCCTTGCACTAAACGTTGAGTCGCATCGCGGCTAGCTTTTTGTAAGTTTTGAATCGTTTTCTGTATTTCTTGGGTAGACTGTTGTGTACGACTGGCTAAGGTTCTAACTTCATCTGCTACCACAGCGAATCCTCGACCCTGCTCACCAGCACGAGCCGCTTCTATGGCCGCATTTAATGCTAATAAATTCGTCTGTTCAGAGATGGCTTGGATCACGTCGACAACACTGCCAATATCTTCAGCATGTTGTGCCACTGATTTCATTGCTGAGACTGACTCTTGCATTTCAATCGATAAGCGTTCAATTCTGGCAATACTCTCTTTAACCACCTGTTGCCCTTTAGACGCAGCATTATCTGTATGTTCAGAAGCTTGAGCAGCTGAACTGGCACTCTGGGCCACATCATGTACCGTTGCGGAAAACTGATGGATAGCGGTAGCAATACACTGAGTTTGTTGTTGCTGTTCGAGAATGTTTAGTTTTGTTTGCGCCGCAACTGCCGAGTTTTCTTCTGATGCGCTTGCCAACAAGAATGTAGATTGGTGCATTGATTTAACGATACTTTGAAAACTATAAACAATCTGATTTACGTAAGTAGCTATGTGGGTAAATTCATCGTTCCCCGTCAAATGAATTCGTTGGGTCAAATCACCCAAGGAAATTTTATTCGCGCTATCTTCTAAATGCTGTGATGCTAATTTGATGCGTTTAATAATCACTAAGGATAAAAAGGTGATAATTATCATACTCAACAGCACTGCTATGATTACCTTTATCCGGAACGTACTAATATTCTCCTCTGATTGTTCAAAATTAGCTTTTGCTTCAGCAATTTGTATATCCAGAAAGCCTTGGGCCTCTGCAGAGACTGATTTGAAAACAGGATTAATATCCTTTAATAGAATCATATTTGCTTGTCTGAATCTGCCCGCATTTAATTCTACCAATGCCCGATTAAAACCGTTATCTGTGATGACATCAAGTTGATGAACCAATCTGTTAACTTGGGCTCTTTCATCGGCATTTAAATTGGAGCTTAGAATTTCATTATCAATAATATCATGGAGTATTTTCAACGATTGATTAATATCATTAATGTGTATGTCAGTTGGGTGATCATGGAGTTTGGCAAATTCTGATGAGGGATCATGCTGCAAGGATAACAACAAGGCACTTCTTGCATTGCCTAACTCATCTAATACTTTGCCGGCTCGAATGGTATGTTGCATGCCCTGCGAGTATAGGTCATCAATTGAGTTTGTGGCTTGTTGCATACCTGATATACCTTGATATGCTAAAAATAATAGTGCGCCTAAAGTGATTAACATGCTCAACGTCAAGCGAGCACTAACTGATTGCAGTTTTTCAGTAAACTTGGATGGTTTAGCTTGGCTTGAATCTTGGCTAGGCTGTTGGCCAGATAATGATGTCATAAAATATCCTTTATTTTCGACACAACCTAGTGTGCTCAATATAAATAAGGTAAATAAAATGAATATTACACATTAATTAAATTTATATATGAGAGCTAGCTAACATATTATCAACAACAGCTAATCAACGCTGCCTGACCGATAATAATTAGACTTTTTAAACTGAGTTAATGACGAAAAGACAAGCGTGATCAGATAAGATTTATTGAGTATGAAGGCGAGGTCATTTCTAGCATATTGGTTACATCTCGAACAAATAGATCAGGTTATTCATCAGCTAAAAAAGTGCATCTATGCACTTTTAGCTGATGATATGTCACAGTGATCGTTAAGCGGCATTATTGGTTTTGCTGTTTTAACTCATGAGTTTGGCACAGCACTGTTTAAACTTTTTGCCGCTATGGCAAATACAAGCATCATTTCGACCGGGTAAACGATTGTGCATTTGTGTTCCACTAGTATAAAACCAATGGCCATCTTGTTTGATAAACGATGAACGCTCATATATCGCATCGATCTTTTTATCTTCGATAAACCATGCTTTAAAAATCACTTCACCTTTTTCAGCGCATTGTGTCGAAGAAAGCACTTCTAATCCCAACCACTGCGTTTTAAATTGTGCCAGCTGCTTCTCGGTTAATCCCTGTAAATGATCCGCATGATGAGTCACAATTAAATAATGAAATTGCTTTAACACAAAGGCGCTATAACGAGAGCGCATTAATCGCTCTGGTGTATCAGCCACAGCCTGATTTAGATGAAATGGCTGACAACATTGAGCATAGTCGACGGCGCTGCCACAAGGGCAATACGTGCTGTTAGTGTCTATTAAATCATTATGGTTCATTGAGTTTATTCTTTTGCTGCGGTAATAAATTGGCGACCGTAATAAAGATTGGGGACGGGTTTGGCATCATAGTAAAAATGGGGCGCAGCATGGGTGTTCGAATCAACACTAATTTTCCATTGCTGTTTATTATCTTTACTAAAAACAGTCACAAATTTACCAGCAAATTCACTGACAGGTTCTCCAGAATCTTTTCCTGGATGAAAACGCACTAAATAATAACCCACATCAGTTGCGCTATTGGGCTCGTTGTGTCGTACCAGTACTCTGAAGTCGACTTCAAGTTTGGCATTTTTTCGTTTAATTTTGTTAAAAAATTGGCTGTACAGGCTAAGAATATTTTCTTTACCGCTAATGATACCTCGGTCTTGTGTTTCAGAGATATATACAGCATCGTCGGTATATATTTGTTCTATCGCGGCAAGATCTAATTGTTCAAATGCCTGCGTCAATTTTGTAAAATTAGCATTCAACGTTTTATGGGGTATAGATTCTGTTGCATAAACGTTCATGGTGCTTAGGCACACACTAACGGTTAGCAATATCAATAACCTGAGCGTATTCATTAAGGACAATATTCTTTTCAAGGAATGGTTCTCTTTTTTATCTAGTGTAAATCAATAATGGCAAGCGATACCGTAACGATAACTATAAATTAATCATCCACTTTGCTAAAGCATAGAATCTTTACAAAGTATGTTGGAGGTGGCACATGTCGTTAAGTGATGACGAATTATTTTTACAAGAAATGGCCGATGTTAGTCCTCTTAAGCAAGAACATCAGTCGCATACAGACCCAAGATGGCTTAATCCGTTAAGTGTAACAGATGCTCAATTGGCAAAGCGAGCAGCAGCGGAACAACATGAGTTGTTACAGTTATTGCCTACCGATCCTTATTTATTTACAGCGGTTGAGCCCGATGATGTGGTGAGCTACAAAATGGATGGGATTCAAGATGAAGTATTTACCCAACTGCGCCTTGGTAAATACCGATTTAATACCGTGTTGGATTTACATCAATACAGGCTACCGCAGGCCCGTGAAAGTTTACTTAGTTGCGTGCTAGGTGCTTATGAACGCGGTGAACGTAATATTTTGGTTATTCATGGCAAGGGTTATAAAAGTAAACCTTATCCAGGGTTAATGAAATCAGCGGTATGCCATTGGCTAAGATTTATTGAACCCGTTACCGCGTATCATTCAGCCACAAAAGAATGTGGTGGAGTAGGTGCGGTATTTATCATGCTAAAAAAATCACCGCAAAAAAGAATTGAAAATAGTGAACTGAATAGAAAGGGTCGTGGTTTTAGGTAGGTTTTATAGGGTTTATGTTGCATCGAAAAAGCCAGTCATATTATAAAAGCAAATAATAATGCCACAAAATTTTACTGCCGATGTTATTTGGTTGAAAAAATTTGATGGCAAATAACTTTTTCAACTAAGCACTAATTAGCGCTAACATTTGTATTTTGACGATATTTTTTACTCATACTCATACTCATACTCTTAGTCGCTCAAGTCAGCATTACCAATTGCACTGTTGGCTAGCTTGTGTATTTTGCATATCTAGTGATATTTGTAGTGGAGCAAAGCCATATCGTTAAGCTTTGCAGTCATGTTATCTCACCTGTCACTACTGAATGCTTCAGGCCAAGGTTAACAGGCAGCCATTTTGAACACATACTTGTGTTTGCCTCAAGCGTCTTTACTTCTATAAATACTAACGTAATGAATGGGCTAGAGTATTGGCAATATCACACTAGGTTTGTATAACGGCAATGTATGGACTAAGCGTTACATAGGCTCTGCGTTGGAATTAATCTCTGCTTAACACTGCTCCGTTGGTTCTTTAACACCTCGATGCTTTTCTTCTAGATCCCAGCAATCTTGGTTTTATTTCTACGGTTTAGTGGTATCGGTGAATACTTGTCTGTGCAATAGAGCTATCAATAAACTCACAGGCCTAAGGCAATGTTATTTCTAATCGTTTTCATCATAAGCCAATGTCTTTGACGTAGTGGGCAGCGTTTAGAGTAAGCCCATTATCTGTCAGTACATAGTGGTATTAGAAAGTGCAATAATGGCTTGATTAACACTGTCTATGGTGGCGTTTTTTCAAAGTAAATCCATTTGTGTAATTACAGTGACCGAATTCTCATGTCATAAAGGCGCAGGATCAATTTGAGACGGTCGTTTTAAAGGCAAGTGTATCTAGTGTGTGTCCTTTCTAACTGTTGATGTCTGCCAACCACAAAATAGCAAACTTTGTATAATAGTTAACAATTTGGCAGGTTTATTGCTGTTTGTGATGTTGATGTTGTTAAAGAAAGCTAACAATTTCGATTGACATCTGTTCGCTCAATGATTAATTTAAACGGGTGTTTAAATTAACTTGGGTCTTGGAATGGCAAGTCGTACTGATACAAAAACAAGAATACTCGACGCAGCTGAAAAGTTGTTTGCTGAAAGAGGTTTTTCTGAAACGTCGTTGCGACTGATCACCAGTAAAGCTGAAGTCAATTTGGCATCGGTCAATTACCATTTCGGTTCGAAAAAAGAATTAATTCGCGCAGTACTCGCAAGATACTTAGATGTATTTATGCCAAGCGCTGCGATAGAAATTAAACGCATACATCATGCGCCTGAAGATGCGTCACTAAATGAAATTTTTTCTGCTTTAATTAAGCCATTACTCGAGCTTAACAAAGTGCGCAATGGCGGCACGATTATTTTCTTGCAGCTGTTGGGTCGTGGTTACATTGAAAGCCAAGGGCATTTACGTTGGTTTATCACCACGCATTATGGCGAACACTTAGCGACTTTTGTGCAAGCCGTATCGGCCAGTGCACCGCATATTCCCGCAGCTGAAATGTTTTGGCGTTTGCATTTCACCCTCGGGACGATAGTATTTACCATGGCTTCTGCAGATGCGTTAAATGAAATTGCCGCTGCTGAGTATGGTGAACATAACAACATTGAAGCGATTCTTCGAAAAGTCATCCCCTACATGGCAGCAGGTGTTGCTGTTCCTGTGTTAACAAACTAAGAAGGTATAAAATGAGTATCGTCATATTGCTAGTTATAGCGATCATTGTCCTCTTTGGCGTACGTAATATCAGGATGCAATTTATTACGCGTCCAGTATTTTCGTTCTTCAAAAAAGTGTTACCTCCTTTGTCGAGTACCGAGAAGGAAGCAATGGAAGCGGGTGATGTTTGGTGGGAAGGTGAGTTATTCCGTGGTAAGCCAAACTGGAACACCTTACACGGTTACGGTAAGCCAACGTTAAGTGCTGAAGAGCAGGACTTTATAAATAATCAAGTTCAAACCGCATTAACCATGATCGACGATTTTGATATTGTTCATAATCGCAAAGATTTACCGCCAGAGTTGTGGCAGTACTTTAAAGAGCAAGGTTTTTTTGCGTTAATTATTCCTAAAAAATTCGGTGGTCGTGAGTTTTCTGCTTATGCAAACTCAACCATAGTAGCAAAAATTGCTACGCGCAGTGTCAGTGCGGCGGTTACCGTTATGGTGCCTAATTCTTTAGGCCCTGGCGAGTTACTAACGCATTATGGTACTAAAGAACAAAAAGAACGTTGGTTACCTTCACTGGCTGTGGGTAAAGATATTCCATGTTTCGCATTAACAGGCCCAGAAGCGGGCAGTGATGCTGGTGCTATTCCTGATGTCGGTATTGTGTGTCGCCGTGAGTTTGAAGGCGAAGAAACATTAGGCTTAAGTTTAACTTGGAACAAGCGTTACATTACTTTGGCTCCTGTCGCGACTGTTTTGGGATTGGCCTTTCAAATGCGCGATCCTGACGGATTGTTAGGTGATGTTAAAAATATAGGGATCACCTGTGCGCTTATCCCAACAGATCATCAAGGTGTTGAAATCGGTCGTCGTCATAACCCATTAATGATGGCGTTTATGAACGGGACAACCAGTGGTGAAGATGTATTCATTCCATTGGATTGGATTATTGGTGGACCACAGTTTGCCGGCAAAGGTTGGCGTATGCTGGTTGAATGTTTGTCTGCTGGGCGCGGTATTTCATTACCTGCACTCGCTACGGCATCTGGCCATGTGGCGACCAAAACGACCACTGCTTATAGTTATGTTCGTCAACAGTTCGGTATGCCAATCGGACATTTTGAAGGCGTACAAGAAGCTACAGCGCGAATTATCGCTAATACTTACCAACTTGAAGCTGCTCGTCGTTTAACTACCCAAGGTATCGACTTAAAAGTGAAACCTTCTGTGGTGACCGCGATTGCTAAATACCACATGACCGAGTTAGGCCGTGATGTATTAGAGGACGCGATGGATGTTCAGTCTGGTAAAGGTATCCAATTAGGACCTAAAAACTATCTAGGTCATGCGTATATCGCCACACCTATTTCAATTACGGTAGAAGGTGCAAATATCCTGACTCGTTCATTGATGATTTTTGGTCAAGGAGCAACGCGCTGTCATCCATATGTTTTGGCGGAAATGGAAGCCGCAGCAATGGAAGATGAAACATCAGCTTTAGATCGTTTCGATTCATTGTTACTGGGTCATATTGGTTATGCCATTGGTAATGCATTACGCTCATTTGGTTATGCATTAACCGGAAGTCGTTTAGGCAGTGCACCAGTGAGTGGTCCGACTCAACAATATTATCGTGATATGACGCGGATCTCTTCATCGCTTGCGATAATGACTGATTTGTCGATGTTGATTATGGGTGGCGATCTTAAACGTAAAGAAATGATTTCTGCGCGAATGGGTGATGTATTAAGCCAGTTATACCTAGCATCTGCGACATTGAAATTGTTTGAAGATAATGGCCGTCAGCAAGATGATTTACCTGCTGTACATTATGTGATGACAGAGCGTTTACATCTAGCGGCAAAAGCACTTAATGATGCTATTCGTAACTTCCCGAGCAAAATCGCTGCGGTATTGCTACGAGTATTGATATTCCCATTAGGAAATCATTTCAATGCACCAAGTGATAAATATGCGGTTGATTTAGTTACTGGTATGCTCAAACCTGGACCTGCTCGTGACCGTATTACCTTCCTTTGCAGTGATGTTGAAGGTGATGAAAGTGGTATTGCTGAAGTCGAGCAGGCTTTCTTGGCAAAATATGCTGCGAAAGATTTGTATAAGAAGCTAAAGAAAGCGCAACGTAGTGGTCATTTAAAATCTAAGCTGCCAATGCTTGAGTTATTTGAGCAAGCACTAGAAAAAGACATTATCACCAAAGCGGAACATAAACAGCTTGTTGAAGCAGATGTATTGCGTTTAGCGGCTATCAATGTTGATGATTTTGATAAAATTTAATCAGAATTAATAAAACCCTTTAATGGTTTTATAAAACCTTTGTGTAAATAGCCCTGACTCTGTCGGGGCTTTTTTTACTATGGCAAACTAAATTAACAAGTTATTGGTCTGAGAAGGGAAATACCAAAGTGCATAACGCAGAATATCTTAAAATACACCCATAAAAAAGCCAATCCGGAGATTGGCTTTCAAGTGCCGAGTCTACTGCAATATACCTGCTATTGAGTATGCCTCATACATGCAATATCAATTAAGCAACGATCAATACTTTGCAAGTGTTAGTGCCACCAATGGTTTCCATCGCGTCACCTTTAGTCATCAGGACCATATCACCACTGACCAAATAACCTCTGCTAACCATACAGTTTAATGCTTCTTTAGCGAGCTCATCTGCAGGATATGCTGTTGAGTCAAACTCAATTGGCTGTACACCACGGTACATTGCCATGCTGGCCAATGTCTTTTGATGACGAGATAAAGCAAAAATTGGTAAACCAGAGCTGATACGTGACATTAATTTTGCTGTCGCGCCAGATTCAGTTAACGAAATAATGGCTTTAACGCCAGGCAAGTGGTTAGCCGCATACATGGTTGAAAGCGCGATAGTTTCTTCAACTGAAGAGAAACGCTGATCCATACGGTGCTTAGACACATTAACACTAGGGTGTAATTCTGCACCTAAACAAACGTTCGCCATTGCCATAACCGTTTCTTCAGGGAAGTCACCAGCAGCGGTTTCCGCTGACAGCATTACCGCATCGGTTCCGTCTAACACAGCATTCGCCACGTCCATGACTTCAGCTCGTGTTGGCATCGGGCTTGAAATCATCGATTCCATCATTTGTGTTGCTGTGATCACGGCTTTGTTTAGTTGGCGAGAACGCTCAATTAAGCGTTTTTGCACAGCAACGAGTGCTGCATCACCAATTTCAACACCTAAATCACCACGAGCAACCATGACAACATCTGAAGCGCGGATAACGTCATCCATTGCTTCATCAGTTTCAACCGCTTCAGCACGTTCAACCTTAGCAACGATTAATGCGTAGCTACCGGCTTCTTGTGCAAGCTTACGTGCTAGGTCTAAATCAGCACCTGTACGAGGGAACGACACAGCAAGGAAATCAACATTGATCAATGCAGCCGTTTTGATGTCTGCCATGTCTTTTTCGGTAAGGGCAGGAGCGGTTAAGCCGCCACCTTTTTTGTTGATGCCTTTGTTGTTCGATAACGGGCCAGCGACAGTAACAGTAGTAAAGACTTTATGTCCTTCAACACGGTCAACCTTCAGCTGCACACGACCATCATCAAGCATTAAGATATCGCCAATGACAACATCATCAGGCAGTTGCTTATAATCAATACCCACTTGATCCTGGTCGCCTTCGCCTTTAGCTAAGTCAGCATCGAGGATAAAGTTATCACCCAAGTTAAGTTTGATTTTTTTGTTATCTTTAAAGGTAGAAATGCGAATTTTAGGACCTTGTAAGTCTCCTAAAATAGCGACATGTTTACCCAATTCTTTAGCAATTCTACGAGTATCCGTAGCACGCTTTAGATGATCTTCTGGTGAACCGTGTGAGAAGTTAAGTCTAACGACGTTAGCGCCTGCTGCGATAATTTTTCGTAAATTGTCATCGCGGTCAGTTGCTGGCCCAAGTGTTGTAACGATTTTAGTTCTGCGGAACATGAGATACTCCGTTAATGATAAGAAAGATTTTGTGTTAAATAGAATTCGGTTATTAAAGTGCTCTTGTGATGTTGGCACTAAAATGATGTCACTATATTAACAGACATTCTCAGTAAATGTAGTAAAGTTACCAACAAAAAGATCGTTTTTAATGTGTAATTTATGTGACAGTTTCGCGGTTTTTATAATAAAAAAGGCCAAACAGAATAAAGTGTTTGGCCTAGTGAACAATAATTGATGGCTATTTATGAGCATTTACGCGATCAAATAGAACTTAATTGTGTAATTATTTACCAGTTCTTTGGTAATCTTGGTGCAAAAGTCAGTTTAAAAGGTGGTTATTGTTGTTCAAACGAGCATAAAAATGACGGCTGTACATGAGTGTTAATGCTAACAACCCATCAATTTAGATAGTCATATCCTTGTTTACCCGAGATTCTTTCAATACTTCTTTTACGCGTTTTAAATTATCACGGAAACGCGGACCACGGCGTAAGGTAAATCCTGTCGCGAGTACATCTATGGTAACCAATTGCGCTAAGCGTGACGCCATAGGTAAGTACATGTCAGTGTCTTCTGGTACTTCCATAGTGACAGGCAATGTACATTCAAAAGACAGTGGCGAGTTACGTGCCGTAATACCGATGACTGCAGCACCGTTTTCTCGAGCAATACGCGCTATTTCAATCAGTGATTTAGTTCGGCCAGTATGCGAAATTAATACCACTACATCGCCTTCATTACAGTTAATGCAGCTCATTCGTTGCATTAATACATCATCAAAACAAATCACTGGCACGTTAAAACGAAAGAACTTGTTTTGCGCATCATGGGCCACAGAAGCCGAGGCACCAAGGCCAAAAAACGAAATAGTCTTGGCTTGAGTGAGAATATCAACCGCTTTATTAATTGCAGAAGTGTCTAAACTCTGACGAGCCGTATCCAGCGATGCCATTGAAGATTCGAAGATTTTTGTTGTGTATGACTCTGGAGTGTCATCTTCTTCAACGTGTCGACTAACATAAGGTGTGCCGTTAGCAAGACTTTGAGCCAAATGTAACTTAAAATCAGGGAATCCCTTAGTGTCTAATCGACGACAAAATCGATTGACCGTAGGTTCACTAACATCTGCCATCTTTGCTAAGGTGGCAATACTTGAATGTATCGCTGTTTGCGGTGAGGCTAATATGACTTCGGCAACTTTACGTTCAGATTTACTAAATTGGGTAAGGCTTTTTTGAACCTTTTCAAGGGTATTCATAAGCAAGCATCCGCTAGAAAGTAGCTAAAAAGTAGGTAATGTAATTTTATATCATAACTTACAGGAATTACGTGAATTAAGTTATTTATTTACCGTTGATTATCAACTGTAGTTATTTTTCACGACATCGATCACGATTAAATGATTTGTAAGCCTTGGTGTTGGTGGAAAATCATAGCAGATAATAGATACTTGTGACTAGGTTAACAACAATACAAAAATTGCAAATTAAAGATGCAATATTCAAATTCTGTTGTTATATTACAACAAAAGTGTGCTTTTATTCATCTACCGAATTCGAACATGACACACACATATAATTAGGAGAGCTTTCAGCAATGGGCAAATCAATTGGAGCTAAGGCTTGCGACTTCGTACTTTTCGGTACTAAAGGCGATTTAGCTAGGCGTAAATTATTACCTTCTCTATATCAGTTAGATAAAGCAGGATTGCTTGATAAAGAAACCAAGGTAATCGGAGTAGCAAAAGACGCATTCACTCAAGAAGAGTTTGTTGCCCTAGTTACTAAAGCATTAAATACATTTGTTAAAGACGAACTTTGCCCCACCACGTTAGCGCGCTTCCTGAGTCGTTGTCATTATATCGGTACTAATTTTACAGATCCTGAAGGTTATAGTGCCTTCCACGATTTACTTGAACCAAGTAAACGCGTCATGGTGAATTATTTCGCAACTCCTCCTTCTATTTTTGGTGCTATCTGCCGTTGTTTACACGAGCAAGACCTTATTCAATCTGATACCCGTGTTGTGCTCGAAAAGCCAATTGGTACTGATTTAGAATCATCGCATGTGATTAATGACCAGGTTGCCGAGTTCTTTAACGAGAATCAGGTTTACCGAATCGATCATTATCTTGGTAAAGAAACCGTTCAAAATCTCATTGCCCTGCGTTTTGCTAACTCTTTATTCTCTTCTAAATGGGATAACCGCACCATAGATCATGTCCAGATCACGGTTGCTGAAGAAGTGGGTATTGAAGGTCGTTGGGGTTACTTTGACGGTGCGGGTCAAATGCGCGACATGATCCAAAACCACTTATTACAAGTGCTGACCTTGGTTGCCATGGATCCTCCCGTCAATTTAGATGCTGACAGTATTCGTGACGAGAAAGTGAAAGTGCTTAAGTCACTGCGGCCAATTAACCAAGACAATGTGTATGAAAATACCGTTCGTGGTCAATACAGTGCTGGTTTCTTAAAAGGTTCACCTGTTCCTGGCTATCTTGAAGAAGAGGATGCCAACACTCAATCCCACACAGAGACCTTTGTTGCTATCCGTGTTGATATTGATAACTGGCGTTGGGCTGGAGTGCCATTCTATTTACGCAGCGGTAAGCGTATGCCCTTTAAGAGTAGCGAAATTGTGGTGTACTTTAAAAATCCACCTCATAACTTGTATCGTGCAAGTTACCGCAATCTGCCACCGAACAAGTTAACCATTCGTTTACAACCTCATGAAGGGGTTGAAATTCAGATGATGAACAAGGTTCCTGGGCTTGAGCAAAAGCAGCGTCTACAAACGACTAAGCTCGATTTAAGCTTCAGTGATACCTTTAAAAACGAACGTATTGCAGATGCATATGAACGTTTGTTGTTAGAAGCCATGCTCGGAAACCAAGCACTGTTCGTTCGTCGTGATGAAGTTGAGCAAGCCTGGAAATGGGTTGATGGCATCATTCAGTCATGGGAACAAAGTGGTGAAAAGCCTAAATCTTATCCTGCTGGCACATGGGGGCCTGTGGCATCGGTCGCATTAATAACCAAAGATGGCCGTTCTTGGGACGAGTAGGGAGCTGACATGATTAAAGATACTGTATTTAAATCCTTCGACAATCCAGCAGATTTAGAAGCCAAACTAGCTGAGAAAATTGCCCAGCAACTACAAAATGCTGTGGATACTCGGGGCAAAGCCAGTTTAGTTGTTTCTGGTGGTTCCACACCATTGAAATTATTTGATTTACTTAGCCATAAAGTAGTCGACTGGGCTGATGTTTACGTCACTTTAGCTGATGAGCGCTGGGTTAATGCTGATGAAAAAGATTCAAACGAAAGGTTGGTTCGCCAGCATTTACTGCAGAATCGTGCCTCCAGTGCCAAATTTCGCGGCTTAAAAAATATGTTTGCAACCCCTGAAGCGGGTTGTGATATGACCAGCGAGTCGTTAGCTAATTTCCCGCGTCCCTTTGATGTGGTGATATTAGGCATGGGCACTGATGGGCATACATGCTCTTGGTTTCCTTGCAGTGCTGAACTCGATAATGCATTAACTACCAAAGATTTATGCGTTGCAGTCAATCCGACAACTGCTCCTCATGCACGTATTAGTTTGTCTAAAGATGCCATTTTAAATAGCCGTCAGATTTATTTGCATCTTGTCGGAGAACCAAAGCTAACTGTTTATCATCAGGCTCTTGAGAATGATGATGTTACCCAAATGCCCATTAGAGCCGTATTAGCGCAGCGTAAAACGCCCGTTGATGTGTTCTATAGCGCGTAAGGAGTTTTACCATGCACTCAGTAGTACAAGCCGTCACCGATAGAATTATTGCACGCAGTAAACAGTCTCGTTCAACGTATTTAACGGCCTTAAATGATGCCAAAGCAAAAGGTGTTCATCGTAGCGCCCTAAGTTGTGGCAATTTGGCTCATGGATTCGCGGCCTGTCAGCCAGCGGACAAAGACTCTTTACGTCAACTAACGAAAGCCAATATTGGTATTGTCACCGCTTTTAATGACATGTTATCAGCACACCAACCTTACGAAACCTACCCAAATATGCTTAAACAAGCGTGTATGGATGTCGGCAGTGTTGCACAGGTTGCTGCAGGTGTACCTGCTATGTGTGATGGTGTGACTCAGGGCCAACCAGGCATGGAGTTAAGTTTACTGAGCCGTGAAGTTATTGCTATGTCTACCGCGATCGGCTTATCGCATAATATGTTTGATGGCGCGCTACTACTGGGTATTTGTGACAAAATTGTACCGGGACTATTAATCGGTGCCTTAAGTTTCGGCCATTTACCTATGCTATTTGTGCCTGCTGGTCCAATGAAGTCTGGTATTCCGAATAAAGAAAAAGCCCGTATTCGTCAGCAATTTGCTCAAGGTCAGGTTGATCGCGCGGCGCTACTTGAAGCAGAAGCTAAGTCATATCATAGTGCTGGTACTTGTACCTTCTACGGTACGGCTAACTCTAACCAGCTAATGCTTGAAATAATGGGCTTACAGCTACCAGGCTCATCGTTTGTTAATCCTGACGATCCATTACGCGATGAATTAAGCAAAATGGCTGCGAAACAAGTGTGCCGTTTAACATCTATGGGTACACAATATACTCCAATAGGTGAAATCGTTTCTGAGAAATCAGTAGTTAACGGAATTGTGGGAATTCTTGCGACAGGTGGTTCAACGAACCTGACTATGCACATAGTGGCAGCTGCTCGCGCCGCAGGCATAATTGTAAACTGGGACGACTTTTCTGACTTATCTGATGCCGTGCCACTGTTAGCGCGCGTGTATCCTAATGGTCATGCTGATATTAACCACTTCCACGCCGCAGGTGGTATGGCGTTATTAATCAAAGAGCTACTCGATGGTGGTCTATTGCATGAAGATGTGAATACTGTCGCCGGTCAGGGCCTACGTCGTTACACCCAAGAGCCTCGCTTACTTGATGGTCAACTTAAATGGGTTGATGGCGTGACAGAAAGCTTAGACAAAGAAGTGTTAACACATCTTGATACCCCATTCCAACAGAACGGTGGCTTGAAATTACTCAAAGGTAATCTTGGCCGCGCAGTGATTAAAGTGTCTGCAGTACCCGATAAAAATCGTGTGGTAGAAGGACCTGCGATTGTCATTGATGATCAAAACAAGCTTGATGCGCTATTCCAGGCCGGTGAGCTTGATCGAGACTGTGTTGTTGTCGTCAGAGGCCAAGGCCCTAAAGCTAACGGTATGCCAGAGCTGCACAAGCTCACACCATATCTTGGCACTCTTCAAGACAAAGGTTTTAAAGTTGCATTAGTGACCGACGGCCGTATGTCTGGTGCCTCAGGTAAAGTTCCTGCAGCAATTCATTTAACTCCAGAAGCGCTTGACGGTGGTTTGATAGCCAAAGTTGAAAATGGCGATCTGATCCGGGTTGATGCTTCAACAGGTGAGTTAACCCTGTTTGTTGATGAGAAAACACTGGCAAGCAGAACAGCAGGCGTGGTCGATTTACACCATTCAAGTTATGGCATGGGCCGTGAATTATTCGGTGCATTACGCAGTAGCTTAAGCAGCCCTGAAACAGGTGCCCGCAGTACACATGCTCTTGATGAATTATATTAAAAATAAAGGAAGTCGGTATTATGATTGAGCCTAATAACTGGTTACTCCAGCCACAAGATGTATTTAAACGCAGCCCGATTGTTCCTGTGATGGTGATTAATAAAATAGAGCATGCAGTGCCTTTGGCTAGAGCCTTAGTTGCTGGCGGTATTAGCGTACTTGAAGTAACACTTCGAACACCTTGTGCGCTTGAAGCCATTGCTAAAATAGCTAAAGAAGTGCCAGAAGCTTTAGTGGGTGCGGGAACTATTTTAAATCAGACCCAATTACAACAAGCAATTGATGCTGGTTCACAATTTATTATCACTCCAGGTGCAACAGTTGATTTGCTAAAAGCGGCTAAAAAAGGCACGGTGCCATTAATTCCTGGTATCGTTAGTATTTCAGAAGTTATGGTGGGAATGGAGTTGGGTTATACTCATTTCAAATTCTTCCCTGCTGAAGCTTCTGGTGGCATTAATGCACTTAAATCTTTCTCTGGTCCACTGTCGGGTATTCGTTTTTGTCCAACAGGTGGCATTAGCCCTGCGACGTATAAAGACTACCTTGCACTGTCGAATGTAGATTGCATTGGCGGTAGCTGGATTGCCCCGACAGATGCAGTTGAAAATGAAGATTGGGATCGCATTACCCAACTGTGTAAAGATGCTTTAGCAGCGCTTTAATCTTTACCAATGAGTTTACCGTTGAAAAACCAGCTTATGCTGGTTTTTTTATGTCTTAAATTTGGCAGGGGTTAGTTTGTAGGTGATATAGACGAGTTGAACGACTAAAAATTGTTAATTGTAAGTAACTTGTAATAACATAGCGCTACTTAAAAATGGGCGGAACAGCCCGTTAAATGACTTTTGTTAGCACAAGGATATTTTTATGGTGCGCTTTTTAGATCATATGGCCCATGGTCATCGTTTGTTGTTGTCAGCAGCATTGGCGTTATGCAGTATTTATTTTATTACTTTTTACTCCCCCCTTGTAGCTGCTAGCCCAATCCATGCTGAATTACCGAGACAATCTTTCAATTCTCAATGGCACCTTGGGGATCATCAAAACCAAGGCCTATTGGTTGACAATGTGCCTAATTGGGTTACACCAATAGCGTATGATTTACCAGATAAGGTTCCATCTTCAGAGCTTGCCGATGGGGTGTATTACTTGCTTATTGATGAGCAGTCCAAAGTCACCGCCGATGGCAGTCTAACTCAGTTTAATCATTATGCGACCAAAGCGATGACGCCCAAAGGCTTAGAAGCTGTCTCGCAAATTAGCATTACGTTTGATCCCGCTTATCAGAAAATTATTTTCCATAAGATGAATGTTATTCGGGATGGGGTGGTCATTGATAAAAAAGCAGACAGTGAATTTAATTTACAACAAGTCGAAAGTGGGCAGCGATTAATTTACGATGCCTCTAAAACGGCGAGCTGGTTTTTACATGATATTCGTGTCGGCGATATTGTTGATTATCAATACAGTATTGTTGGCACTAATCCTGTTTACCAAGGGATCTATTCAGATTCTCGACGTTTACAATGGGATGTTCCCGTACATCAACAATTTTTACGTATTATTTGGGGGAAAAAGCAACCGCTTAATTTTTCTGTAAATAATACTGAGATGAAATTTACGCAAACGCAATTAGGCAATGAAATTGATTATCAGCTGATGTTAAAAGACATGCCCGTGAGTAAGTATTATTCAGACGCTGCCAGTTGGTTTCATCCTTATGCTAGCGCTTATTGGTCTGAGATGGATTCTTGGCAACAGGTTAGAGAGTGGGCTCAGGCGCTCTTTGCGCCACAAATAGATCAAAATCAAGCAATTCAAGAATTGGTTAATCAATTCCGAAGTGCTGATACCCAAGCCGAACAAATCATGCTTGCGTTGAATTTTGTTCAACAAGATATTCGTTATTTGGGTATTGAAATTGGAGCCAACAGCCATTTACCCGCTAAGGCGAGCGATACATTGGCCAAGCGATATGGCGACTGTAAAGATAAATCTGTGTTATTAATTGCGCTACTTAGAGGATTAGGCATTCAAGCATCACCTGTTTTGGTTAATACCAAAGAGGGCAAGATCTTACAAGACTCCTTACCTCGAGCATCAGCATTTAATCACATGATAGTCAAAGTCAGCTTAGATAATAAATTTTACTGGTTAGACCCTACACTGCTGAATCAAAATGTTGCTTTACCGGTTGTGTTTCAACCCAATTATGGCTTCGCCCTTGTGGTTGGAGACAATACTCAACAACTTGAATTAATGGATTCAGCAGCAAGTGGTTCTCTTGTAGAGTTTCATGAAGTGTATGATTTTACACAAGGAGTTCATGGTGAGGGGAGTCTACATGTCACAACCACTTATCAAGGAGATCAAGGTACTCGTATTCGTGGACGATTAGCTGATATTGGCTTACAGTCTCTGTCAGACAATTATCAAAATTATTATAAAAATTCGTTTAATGATCTTGAAGTTGCTACGCCTATGTCTGTAAGCCAAAATACTCAAACCGGCACGACAATTTTTAAAGAACACTACGTAATCAAACAACCTTGGATAAAAGCTGACAATGGTAGTTTTGGTCTTAGCGTTTACGAAAGCCAAGTATCCCCCTACATTTCCATGCCAGAAAGTCATGGACCAAGAGTGTTGTCTTTGAGTCATCCCATTACTTTATCGGGTGATATTAAGCTTAAATTATTGGATCAGAAATGGACATTTGATAAAGAAGTTTTGAACGAAACTAACCCCTTTTTTGATTTTAATTACAAAGTGACATTCGATGACTCTATAAATGAGCTGACATTAGCATATCATTATCAATCGAAAGTTGACCGTGTCGAAGCCAATGAAGTTGATCAATATGTTGCAGCATTACGAAATGTCGCTGATGTGGGCAGTTTTGGTCTGGTTGATTATGGTACTGCTAATTCCACGACGGCCTCAGATAATAATTTTATTGATGATTTAGACACAGATTCACGTATTTTACTCAGCTATGTTGTTTGCTTTTTTATCGGTATTTCGTTTTGTTTAGTTTCCTGGCTGCGAGAGAAAGCTCCTGCTGATGATGCCCAGTTCTACCCAGTATCCACGACCAAAATGTCTGTGATGATCTTTATGACTCTTGGTGTGTATATTTATTATTGGTGCTATAAAAACTGGCAATATATTCGCACGCTAGAGCAATCGTCAATTTGGCCGAGGGCAAGAGCCTTTTTTAACGTAGTCTGGTATTTCCCATTGTTTGCTAAGTTAAAAGCAAACAATGATGCTAGAGAGCAGCCCAAAAAACTGATCTCAGAAACTACCGCCATTAGTTTATTCGTTGTTTATGTGATTGTGTCGATAACCTATTCAATGCGTGATGACTTTTATGTAGATGTGTTGATCCTTATTGTTACTTTTTTGCCATTAGCGTTATACATTAACCGGATTAATGACAAAGCAGGAGCCGCATATCAACATAACTCTCGCTGGCGACTGCGTCATCTCGTCATAGGGCTGTGTGTTTTACCACTCTATTTGGTGAGTATTGCGTCAACTATTGGCTTGTCTAGTCAAGATGAGGTCATTGAAGGACAACAGTTGTGGAGCCGAGATATTGCATTTTTACGCCAACATCAATTGATCAGTGAACAAGAGCTACCGGTATTATTTTACAGTCATCATTGGTTTAATAATCAAGTTGAAGGAAATGGTTTTAGTGCCACGAAGGTGTTTTCATATTGGACTGAAAATGGCAAGTTTATCTCGTATTCAGTGGCAATTGCTGATATCAAAGATATCAGCACTGAGTTAAATCAACAAAAGGATCAATTATCCACCATCATGATAGAGCCTTTGCAAGGCGAAGCATTTAGGCTGGTTGTTTCCAATTCTAAAAACAAAGACAGTCAATTTGTTGAACAGCTCACTGCGTTGTGGAAAACGAGTCAAAATGAATAATTTGAATACATCGACTGTTTTAAGGTATTAGCACATGAAAACTATTGGCATGATCGGCGGCATGAGTTGGGAGTCGACACTCAATTACTACAAAGCCATTAATCAAGGAGTAAAGTCCGCGTTAGGTGGCTTACATTCAGCGAAAGTGTGTTTATACAGTGTCGATTTTGCTGAAATTGAAACTTTACAACATCAAGGTTTGTGGCAACAAACAGCATTGTTATTGACCGATGCCGCTAAAGCTGTTGAGGCCGGTGGTGCTGATTTTTTGTTAATTTGTACCAATACCATGCACAAGGTTGCCGATGAGATACAAGCCGAAATAGGCATCCCAATTTTGCATATTGCAGATGCCACAGCCAATGCGCTACTTGCCGATGGTATTAGCAAAGTGGGCTTGCTCGGCACCCGTTTTACTATGGAGCAAGACTTTTATAAACACCGTATTAGCGACAATTATCCTATTGAGGTTATGGTGCCGAATACGGCAGATCAGACCATTGTTCATGATGTAATTTATCAAGAGTTATGTTTAGGGCAGATTAATGAACAGTCTCGTCAGGCTTATTTATTGATTATTGATAAGTTGTTTGCCCAAGGAGCCGAGGCGGTTATTTTAGGCTGTACCGAGATTGCATTATTGGTGCAGCAACAACATACCCCAGTGCCTTTGTATGACACGACGCTAATCCACGCTAATAGTGCAGTGAAGTTGGCTTTAGATAATCATGATGAGACCTAATATCTGATTATGCTCGAAAGCTAGTATCGGTTGCCTCGTTTAATATCGATAGATAAAAAAACGCCTTACACTAGTGTAAGGCGTTTATCATTTCTAATAGCGCTTTTGGTTAGTCTTTGTAAGCACGGCCATAGAAGCTATCGAGTAACACTTGCTTAATCTCGCTGATTAATGGGTAACGAGGGTTAGCACCTGTACATTGATCATCAAACGCGTCTTCTGCAAGTAGATCCAGTTTTGCAATAAAATCTGCTTCATTAACACCGGCTTCTTGAATCGATGCAGGAATACCAATGATCTTTTTCAGCTCTTCGATTTTATCTATTAGTTTGTCTACTTTTTGCTGATCCGTTTTGCCGCCTAGCTTTAAATGATCTGCAATTGCAGCATAACGGCATAATGCTTTAGGGCGGTCGTATTGACTGAAGGCCGCTTGTTTAGTTGGCATATCTGTCGCGTTAAAGCGGATAACGTTAGAGATTAATAATGCATTAGCTAAACCATGAGCCAAGTGGAACTCTGCACCCAGTTTGTGCGCCATTGAGTGACAAACTCCTAAGAATGCATTGGCAAAAGCAATCCCCGCTATTGTCGCACCATTGTGTACTTTTTCACGAGCGACAGGGGCTTTGGCACCTAACTCATAGGCATCAGGCAAGTATTTCACCAATAAATCGAGCGCTTGTAATGCTTGGCCATCGCTGTATTCGTTTGCCATTACACTGACATAAGCTTCTAACGCGTGAGTTATTGCATCAATACCACCAAAAGCGGTTAATGACTTGGGCATGTTCATCACAAGGTTAGGGTCAATAATCGCGATATTAGGTGTTAATTCATAATCTGCAATAGGGTATTTCTTGCCTGTGATCTCATCGGTGACTACTGCAAACGGAGTCACTTCAGAACCGGTACCCGATGTGGTAGGTATCGCTACCATTTGGGCTTTAAGTCCCATTTTAGGGAACTTATAAATACGTTTACGGATGTCCATGAATCGCAATGCTAAATCAGCAAAGTCGACATTAGGGTGTTCGTACATTACCCAAATAATTTTAGCTGCATCCATTGGTGAGCCACCACCTAATGCAATAATTACATCAGGTTGGAAACTTTGTGCCACTTTAGCACCTTGGCGCACGATGGCTAAGGTTGGGTCTGCTTCTACTTCATAAAACACTTCGGTTTCTAGGCCCTGTGCTTTAAGGATTTTTAATGTCTCGTTGCAATAGCCGTTATTAAATAAAAACTTATCAGTAATAATTAATGCACGTTTTTTGTCGCTTAATTCTTCTAATGCGATTGGTAAGCTACCACGACGGAAGTAAATTGATGATGGAAGCTTATGCCACAACATGTTTTCAGCCCTCTTAGCGACCATTTTTTTATTAATTAAGTGGCTTGGGCCAACGTTTTCAGAAATTGAGTTACCGCCCCATGAACCACAGCCTAGGGTTAATGACGGTGCTAATTTGAAGTTGTATAAATCACCAATACCACCTTGAGAAGCAGGAGTGTTAATCAAAATACGTGCAGTTTTCATTCTAAAACCAAAGGTTTTAACACGTTCTGTCTGAGTGTCTTGATCGGTATACAAGCCTGAGGTATGACCGATACCACCTAAGGTCACTAAGGCCTCTGCTTTATCCATTGCTTCGTTAAAGTCTTTGGCTTTATACATACCTAACAACGGAGACAATTTCTCGTGGGCAAATGCTTCCGCATCATCAATATCGTTAACCTCCCCAATTAGTACTTTAGTATTACTGGGGACTTCAAAGCCTGCCATGGCCGCAATAGCTACCGCACTTTGACCAACGATATCAGCATTAAGGCCACCATTTTTAAGAATGACATTTTGCATCGCCGCAGTTTCAGCTTTAGATAAAATATGACCACCGTAATGAGCAAAACGTTCTTTAACTTGCTTATATATACTGTCTACTACAATCACAGCTTGTTCAGACGCACACACAACACCATTATCGAAGGTTTTTGACATTAAAATAGAGCTAACAGCACGTTTAATATCAGCGGTTTCGTCGATCACGATAGGAGTGTTACCCGCACCAACGCCGATAGCAGGTTTACCAGATGAGTAGGCGGCTTTAACCATGCCTGGACCACCAGTGGCTAAAATTAAATTAACTTTTGCGTGGGTCATTAATTGGTTTGATAATGCAACACTGGGTTGATCTATCCAGCCAATAATATCCTTAGGCGCACCAGCCGCTACTGCTGCATCTAATACTATTCTCGCTGCGGTAGTCGTTGAGTTTTTGGCTCTTGGATGCGGAGAAAAAATAATCCCATTACGAGTTTTTAAACTAATAAGCGCTTTAAAAATAGCGGTCGATGTTGGATTAGTGGTTGGCACAATACCGCAAATAATGCCGACAGGTTCGGCAATGGTGATGGTACCAAAGGTGATATCTTCGGAAAGAATTCCGCAGGTTTTTTCATCTTTATACTTGTTATAAATATATTCAGATGCGAAGTGGTTTTTAATCACTTTATCTTCTAATACACCCATACCCGTTTCGATTACCGCCATTTTAGCCAATGAAATACGCGCATCTGCAGCAGCAAAAGCAGCGGCTCTAAAAATGGCATCTACTTTTTCTTGGCTAAAGTTTGCAAATTCAGCCTGAGCCTTGGCAACGCGTTCTACTAATAAATCAAGTTCTTGTGTATTGGTGACTGTCATAGTGGTTTCCTTTAAAAACATTCAACAAAGCAGTTTTGCAAAACATTCTTTGTAAATAAAATTACATCTTCTAGGGGCTGTTTGTTGTGATGATGACCACAAAATCGTAATAATTGGTAATTTTATTACGGTTTAGGTGTTTTTAAATCAGTAATATCGCATCTCAATAAGGCTTTGATTTCACTATCACTTAAAACACCCTAGTACACAATACTATGGTTATTTATGTTAATTACAGCATGAAAGCCTTGTTTACATAACGAATTAACAGGCCTTCGTTGAGTGAAATTGGTTGGTATTGAAGCATTAGTCATTGTTTTATATTTAAAACGGTATGTTTCTTGTTCACTTTTATAAGTGACTCTGAAGCAAATTATTAACCAATGTAAAAATACAGCATTGAAATTTAATAATATTTTATTCCTTGCTAGGCTACATAAGCAATGCCTAAAGTTTGTTTAGCTTATTTAATTGAAGATTTGTGATTGACATCAATATTTATAAAAGGGAATATGCTCAGTAGAGGGGCATTTGCTCATTATGTGTTTTTAGAGCAATTGAATAGCTTTAGTGATCTATACACGCCTTATGCAGCATTAGTGGGCCTATCAACTATGACGATATTGGATAAATGATTGTTATTTGATGTCCAACAAGCTGTAAAATGGATTTATAGTTCTGATTTATAGCGTTAAGGCGGGTATATGAACACTGATACACAATTGATTATTTTTGACTGTGATGGCGTGATTATCGACAGTGAAGTCATTAGTGCCAAAGTGTTAATCGACAAACTCGCCGAGTTGGGCTGCACCATTGACATGGCGTTTGTACAAGAACACTTTTTAGGTTGTCAATTTACAACTGTAGCAGACAAGGTGAAGCGTTTATTGTCTACCAGCTTACCTCAACATTTTGAGGAAGAGTATCGACAGCAATTACTTGTAGAATTTGAAAAAAATTTAACGGTAACAGATGGCATCAAATCAGTATTGTCTAGCTTGAAAGTACCATATTGTATTGCAACCAGTAGCAGTTTACCCCGAACAACGAGAGCATTAGAGGTGGTGGGATTAACCGAGGTGTTTGGCAGTCATATCTTTACTGCAAGCCAAGTTAAACAAGGCAAACCTGCTCCCGATTTATTTTTATATGCAGCAGACGCAATGGGCGTAAAGCCTCAGCATTGTTTAGTCATAGAAGACAGTTATTTTGGTGTAAGTGCTGCAATTACAGCCAATATGGACGTGATTCATTATGTTGGCGGTGGTCATATTATCGATCGCCTTGATAATGAATTACACCGAGTATCACAAGTATTTCCAACAGTGCCAGTATTAAGTCATTGGCAGAATTTTGATCGTTTAATGCCAGCATTAGTGCGTTGATAGTGCATAAAAGGGATAGCATGGATACCAAATCAAACTCTGAACTCGCAAGACTAGAGCAAGCTGCACGTGCTGCCTGGCTATATTATGTTGCTAAAAATACTCAAGATGAAATCGCTCAAAAATTAGAAGTATCAAGACAGTCTGCACAGCGTTTAGTTGCTTTAGCCGTGAGTGAGGGCCTAATTCAAGTCCGTTTAGACCATCCAATTGCTAAATGCATGGAATTGGGACATCAACTGACTCAGGCCTTTAACCTACTAGAATGCGAAATTGTACCAAGCGATCCCGCTGACAGCAGTTCGGTTCATGGATTAGCACAAGGTGGCGCGAGTGTACTAGAGCGTTATTTAAAGTCCGAACAGCCAAAAACGTTAGCTTTTGGCACTGGCCGTGCACTTAAAGCGTGTATCGATGAGTTACCTTCAATGCAGTGCCCACAGCATAAAATCGTATCGTTATTGGGCAATATGATGCTCGACGGTTCAGCATCTGCTTTTGATATCGTAGTGAGTATGGCCAATAGAGTACAAGCTAAGCACTACCCAATGCCGTTGCCCGTTATTGCCAGCTCGGTAGCTGAGAAACAGCTTTTGCATGACTTGGCGCCGGTAAAAAGTATTTTTGAATTAGTCAAACAAGCTGATGCGACTTTTGTCGGAATAGGCCACATGGGCATAGAGCCACCATTACTACTTGACGGTTTCATTAATCAGTCTCAGTTAGATGCATTAGTTAATAATGATGCTATCGGTGAAATCATTAGTTGGGTTTATAACCAACAAGGACAATTACTTGATAACTCAATCAATCAACTGGTGATGAGCTCACCGTTAAATATTGACTTAACCAATCCTGTCTATGGTATCGCGGCAGGGCAGCAAAAAGTGGATGCGATATTTGCTGCATTACAAGGCCGATTAATTAATTCATTAATTACCAATGAATATACTGCTGAAAGATTATTGGCTAAGCTAAAATAATTATAAAAAATATAAAAATACTTATAAAATAAATATAAAAACACTTACATTGAGATTTAAATAATACTCAGCGAGTAAGTTAGCATCCATAATCTTACTAATACTAATACTAATACTAATACTAATACTAATACTTTAGTCATTAATAAGGACGATAAAAATATAAATGGGGTTATTATTTCTACTCAAGCGAAATAATAAATAGTCAGTAAAGGTTATACAGTATCACTTTATCATCGTTTTTAGGTGAGGGTTTTACTTATCTCCTAAACAGGAAATAAAAATAATGACAATAAGTCAACATGAGGCTTCATTCAAACTGATGAATGAAGAGCAACTTCCCGTTGCCAAAAATAAATTGCACGGTTGGAAACATTTTGCAGGTTTGTATGCTGGGGAGCATGTTGCCGCAACTGAATTTGTTATTGGGGCAACGTTTGTCGCTTTAGGGGCGTCGACCATTGATATTCTTTTAGGCTTACTTATTGGTAACCTACTAGCCATGTGTTCATGGTGGCTATTAACTGCACCAATTGCGGTTGAAACGCGTTTAAGTTTATATAATTACTTAAATAAAATTGCCGGCGATTCGATGACTAAGCTTTATAATTGGGCAAACGTGGTAATCTTTTCGGTGATATCGGCAGCAATGATCACTGTATCATCCACTGCAGTTCGCTTCTTGTTTGATATTCCCGCACAGTTAAATTGGTATCCCAGTAGTCTATGGTTTGTGATGATTGTATTAGCCGTTGGCTCAATTGTTGTTGTGGTCGCCATGTATGGTTTCTCGACTGTGGCAGATTTTTCTAAAATCTGTGCGCCTTGGTTATTTGTTATCTTCATCGCGGGTTCTTTTTCGTTATTCCCAGCGTTATCAAATCATGTGATTGGTAGCACCACTCTCAATAGCTGGCAAGATTTTATGACGATAGGTGATAGTTCAATCTGGACGGGCTTAAATGATAAAGGCGAGCCTGGTATTGGCTTGCTCGAAGTGATTGGTTTTGCATGGGCCGCCAATTCAATTACTCATTTTGGTTTGATTGATATGGCAATTTTTCGTTTCGCTAAACGTAAAAGTTATGGTTTATTATCAGGTGTCGGGATGTTCTTTGGTCATTACTTAGCGTGGATCTCCGCAGGTATTATGGGGGCGGGGACTGCCGTCATACTTAAGACCACTATTAGCCAACTCGATCCCGGTGATGTGGCATATCAAGCTCTAGGTTTTTCTGGCTTTGTGATTATTATTATTGCCGGTTGGACTACTGCTAACGCCAATCTCTATCGCGCAGGATTAGCTGCACAGTCGATATTTGTTAAACAATCTCGTGAACGTACTACTGCGATAGTCGGTCTTGTGACCATGGTGATTGCCTGTTTCCCGTTTGTATTTACTCAGATGTTACCCTTATTGACTTACGCTGGTTTATTAGTCGTTCCAGTGGGAGGCATAGTGTTTGCTGAACACGTGCTATTTCCTAAGATTGGTTTAACCCGTTATTGGGCTAAATATCAAAATTTAACCAAGAGCACTCCGGCAATTACATCTTGGGCATTAGCACTCGTGTTTGGTTTTGGCCTAAATACGCTTGATATTATTTCATTTTATTATTTGTTTATTCCTACGTGGATATTCACCATTATTATTTATACTTTATTAGCTAATAAATATGGTGCAGGTTTGGATTATTCTGAACATATTAAAGCTGATGAAATAGAGCAAAAGCAAATTGCACAGTATCAGGATACTATGGCCAAAGGTGATAATCCTCACGTTGAAGACAATAGTAAATTAACAAAATTACTCAATGGTTTTGCATTTTTCTCATTAGTTATGATTAGCATTTTGGCGGCAAGAGTGATGTTTTATAGCCCAACGATGGAGATCTATGCCGTTAATAAATCACTGTTTGAAACCATCTGCCTGGTTTGTACTGTTATTTATTTTAGTTGTTCTTATGTCGCATTAAGAAGACATAAAAAATTAAATTATCATACTGCTGAACCAAGACTTATACGAACAACGGCAAATGAGTCTTAGTCTGAAGTGTTATTTAATTGAAATAACATTCAGTTCCATCATTTATTATTTTATGAGGCATGTATATGCATCACGCTCAACAAGTAAACGTTCCACTTAAGACCTTAAATCAACAATGTTTATCCACTTTACCTAGTGATGTAGATGTACCTAGGTACGATCGTAGTAAGTTAACAGCAGGTATCGTTCACATTGGTGTTGGCGGTTTCCACCGTGCTCATCAAGCGGTATACATTAATGAGTTATTAAAACAGCCGGGCTCTGAATCTTGGGCTATTTGTGGCGTTGGTTTATTAGAAGCCAATCGTAGTTTACGTGATGTGTTGGTTAAACAAGACTACTTATACAGTTTAACCGTGCGTCATCCGAATGGTCAGATTGATCATCAAGTGATTGGTGCTATGATTGATTTTCTGTTCGCACCAGAAAATAAGCAAGCCGTGATTGATCGATTGATACATCAACATACTAAAATTGTATCACTGACAATTACTGAAGGGGGCTATAACTTTAACCCTGCTACGGGTGAGTTTGATTACTCTAACCCAGATATTATTCATGACATGAGTCATCCAGAAGATCCTATTACCGCATTTGGTTATCTAACTGCCGCATTGAAGCAACGTAAAATCAAAGGGATGAAACCTTTTACGGTGCAGTCTTGTGACAATATTCAGCATAACGGTGATATGACTCGTAAAATGCTGTTGGCCTTTGTGAATAAAAACGATATTCAATTAGGCAAATGGATAGCAGATAATGTCTCGTTTCCTAATGCGATGGTAGATCGTATCACCCCAGTGACCACCAAAGCCGACATTGATTATGTTGCCAGTACCTTAGGTATTAATGATCAATGGCCGATCACGTGTGAAGCGTTTAGCCAATGGGTCATTGAAGATAATTTTAGTGATGGTCGTCCGCCGTTAGATAATGTCGGTGCACAATTTGTTGCTGATGTTACTCCGTTTGAAAAAATGAAGATCCGCTTATTAAATGCTGGCCATTCAGTATTAGGTTTATTAGGATCTATCCAAGGCTTTGCCACCATTGATGAGTCAGTATCTGATCCACTATTTGCAGGCTACTTACGCCGCTTTATGGACGATGAAGTCACGCCGTTAATTGAACAACTTGAAGGGATTGATTTAACCCAATACAAAGACACCTTAATTGAACGTTTTGCCAATCCGAACATTAAAGACAGTTTGGCGCGTATTTGCTCAGAAAGTTCGGCAAAATTGCCTAAATTTATCATTGCATCGATTAATGAAAATATCGCCTTAGGCCGCGATAGCTCATTGGCGACTTTAGTGATTGCGGCATGGTGTTTATACAGTGATAAGCGCGTCGATCAGCAGGGGCAGACATTAGCGATTAGTGACCTAATGGCACCGCAATTACACGATTTTGCCAGCAAGACGGCGCAAGATCCGTTGGCTTTTTTACAGTTAAGCGATTTATTTGGTGATCTTTGTCATCAAGCAAGCTTTTGCCAAGATTATCGCCAAGCGATTGCGGCCTTATATGCACCAGAAAGTGAGATTAAAACCATTATGCAAGCAAGATTAGACGCTAAGGAACAGTGATGAACAGTATATTAATCAATCATAAAGCCACCGAAGATATCAATATCAGCTGTTTTGGTGAGGTATTATGGGACTGTTTTCCTGACGGTAAACGAGTTGGCGGCGCGCCGTTAAATGTCTGTGTGAGACTCAACGCCTTGGGGATTAAAGGGGCAATGATCAGTGCGGTTGGCGACGATCAATTGGGTCATGAATTATTGGCTTTCATTGATGAACGCGGCGTTAATCGGAATTGTATCGCCATTGATACCGTAAAAAGTACCAGTACAGTGCAAGTGAGCTTAAATAAAAGTGGTTCGGCGTCTTATGACATCGTCGCCGATACTGCCTGGGACAATATCGCATTAACTGACGCTATCATAGATCTTGTTCATTGTTCAGATGTGTTGGTGTTTGGCAGTTTAATCGGTCGAAGTGCGGTGTCACTTGGTACATTAACCGCGCTGGTAGATTTAGCCAAATTTAGTGTGTTTGATGTCAATCTTCGTGCGCCACATTATCAACTTGAGAGTATTGTCGAGTTAATGAAGCAAGCAGATTTTATTAAGCTCAATGATGATGAACTCTACGAAATCGCTAAAGCCATGGGCTCGCCATTTAATTCACTTGAGCAAAATCTCGAGTTTATTGCTGTCCAAACCCATACCGATTATTTATGTGTCACCAAAGGCAGTCATGGTGCATTACTGAGTATTGCTGGGAAGAAGTATTATAATTCAGGTTATTTAGTCAATGTAGTTGATACCGTTGGCGCCGGAGATTCTTTTTTAGGGTCGTTACTGTATCAATTGTGCACTGATACTAATCCACAGTATGCGATTGATTTTGCTTGTGCAGTGGGTGCTATGGTTGCTCAGTCTCATGGGGCTACGCCACTGCTGACGTTAAATCAAATCCAAGCGTTTATGTACCCAAAGTAAACAGTCCGATGTTTTTTTGTGTGAAGTGTGAGAAGTGTGGGTTATTTCCCCTTATCTAACCCGTTAGCGCTTGGTCGTAATGACCAAGCGCTTTTTTATGGAAACTTAACGGCGGCAATTAATTTTATTGCTCGCTGCTTAACTCCATAATACCCGCTGCTTTTGAACCAAATAGTTGCTGATGTAAGCGACTTGCAAATCCATCTGTCATGCCAGAAATATAATCGGCAATCACTCGCATTGAATTATTCCCTTCATTACGCTCCGCTAACCATCGCTCACGAGTATTGACGGGTAAAAGACGTTCAGGATCTGAGGCAAATGCTTCAAATAATTCCATCACAATTTGTTGGCCTTTGTATTCCAGCATTTGGATTTCCGGTTTACGAATAACGTACTTGAATACTAATTGTTTCAGTACATGCAATGTTGCAGCAAAGTCTGGCTCCAGTTCGGCATTATATTTTAATAAGTCTTCGTCAAACTGCGGATTGGCACTAATACCAATCGCGGTGACGAAACCGTTGACTAAGGTACCGATAGCATCTTTACGTAAATGATGCTCATGGGAAAACAGTTTGCCACCAATGCTAGCCATTTCCGATATCAGCCATTGATCTTTGATTTCAGTTAATTGATCGACCACATCGCGTTGCCACTGATGTTGGTTGACAATCCCCATGACAATGGCATCTTCGAGATCGTGTACTGCGTAAGCTATGTCATCAGCCAACTCCATAATCGAGCAATCAAATGATTTATAGCGTGTTTTTAAATGGGGATAATCAAGGTGCGTATGGCTTTGTTCACTGCTGATAAATAATTGCCTGTCAGACTCGGATAATGGCGCTAATACCCAATCAATAATGGGCTTGTCATCATTAAACAATCCTTTTACCGGCGGCCATTCTGAGGGTTTTAATTGACGGTGATTAACGATATCTGGTCGTTGTTGATCCACAAATAACTGCCCATGAGTTGCGGGATATTTCATTACCCCGAGTAACGTTCGGCGGGTCAGGTTCATTCCCCATGAAGGCGTGTAGGGTTCTAAACGAGTTAAAATCCGAAAGGTTTGCCCATTGCCTTCAAAGCCACCATGATGGCGCATCATGTAATTTAATGCCACTTCACCGCCGTGTCCGAAAGGAGGATGACCTATATCGTGGGCTAAACAAATTGATTCAATTAGGCTCATTGAATTGAGTAAATACCGCAGTTCTGGATATTTCCGCCGTAGTTGAGCAGTAATGCCGGTACCAATTTGTGACACTTCTAATGAATGTGTCAGCCGAGTGCGATAAAAGTCATTCATACCAACGCCAAGCACTTGTGTTTTGGCTTGAAGCCGACGAAATGCAGCTGAATGCAGAATACGGGCGCGATCACGCTGAAATGGACTACGATGATCATTTCGGCGTTGTTTATCTTCACCGAGTAAACGCTGCAGCCAACGACTGTTCTGTTGTGTATCACTGGACTCGATGGTGTTATCAGGCATAAAATTCCTTTACAGCATTTGATTAATTTCGTCTAAATTCAATGTGAAACTTGGAATAAAACACTCACGGAAATAACCTACAGCAGGGTTAGGGTTGTCGTCTAACATTTGTTCTAAACGTTTACGGGCACTATTAAATTCACTATTACCGGCTTTTTGTTCTTCTAAACACTTTAAATATGCGCAAAGTGTATCCGCCGCTTTTACAATGGCCTTATATTGTGGGTCGGCTTCTTCACTGATAAACAGACTGCGATAATCTTCTCTAAACTCAACAGGGACCATTTCCAGCATACGCTGTTCTGCTATAGCTTCTATTTTTTTATATTCAGCTTCGATTTCTTTATTAAAGTACTTTACTGGTGTCGGTAAGTCGCCGGTCAAAATTTCACTGGCATCATGATAAATGGCAATCGCAGCCGCTTTATTAGCATCTAAATCAGTGGCGAATTTTTTATTACTGATGATCACTAAAGCGTGAGCGACCATCGCCACTTGTAGCGAATGCTCTTGAACGTTTTCACGGCGCACGTTATGCATTAACGGCCAACGTTGGATCAGTTTCATCCGTGATAAATGGGCAAATAAATGACTCATGAGACTCCTTACTGCGCTCAATAGTTTGTCTCAGCTTACAGCAGCTTATCGATAAAAAAAAGCGACTGTTCAGTCGCTTAGTATTTTATGGCAGAGATATTGTGTCTATTGACGATAATCTTCTAAGAAATTGCCAAATTCAGTCATTGCTTTAGTTAGATCTTCTTTATACGGTAAAAAAACCACGCGTAAATGATCCGGTTCTGGCCAATTAAAGGCTGTGCCTTGAACTAGCAAAATCTTTTTATTTCTGAGTAAATCTAATACCAAGCGTTCGTCATCGCGTAAATTAAACTTTTTCATGTCTAATTTCGGGAATGCATACAAGGCACCTTGAGGCTTTTTGCAACTGACACCAGGAATTTGGTTAAGTAATTCATACACAGCATCACGCTGAATCGTTAAACGGCCATTAGGTAATATCAGCTCATTAATGGACTGATAGCCGCCCAATGCGGTTTGAATCGCATGTTGATTGGGTACGTTGGCGCACAAGCGCATTGAAGCAAGCATTTCTAAACCTTCAATGTAGCTTTTAGCGGCTTTTAAATTACCCGATAACATCATCCAACCCACACGAAAGCCTGCGGCGCGATACGCTTTTGATAAGCCATTAAAGGTGATAGTTAGAATATCATCAGACAAACCTGCTGCAGGAATATGTTTAGCTTCGTCATAGAGAATTTTATCGTAAATTTCATCAGCAAATAAAATCAAATCGTGCTGGCGACATAGCTCAATAACTTGCAACAACAACTCTTTACTGTACACAGCACCAGTAGGGTTGTTTGGATTGATTAATACTATCGCGCGGGTGCGACTACTAATTTTACTATTAATGTCATCTAAGTCAGGAAACCAATCCGCTTCCTCATCACACCGATAATGCACTGCTTTGCCGCCAGCGAGGTTTGCAGCTGCTGTCCATAACGGGTAATCAGGTGAGGGGATAAGGACTTCATCATCAGTATTGAGCAATCCTTGCATAGCCATGACGATAAGTTCTGACACACCATTACCAATATAGATATCTTCAATATCAACCCCAAAAATACCCTGTGCTTGATAATGTTGCACAATTGCTTTGCGGGCAGAAAATAAGCCTTTTGACTCACAATATCCTTGAGCACTCGGCAGATTTAAAATAACGTCACGCACAATTTCTTCTGGCGCTTCAAATCCAAACGGGGCCGGGTTACCGATATTAAGCTTTAAGATACGATGACCTTCGTCTTCTAAACGGCGGGCTTCTTTGTGCACTGGTCCACGGATATCGTAGCAAACAGAGTCAAGTTTATTGGATTTGATAATGGGTCGCATACTACTCTCAATAACTAAATACGGCTTAAGTTAGCGAACCATAACGAATTTATCGTTATTGTGAAAGGGGCAAATGGGTAAAAATGATAATAATATCAGTCAAAAATACTGTTTTTTGGGCTAAATTAGGCTTTGCTTCAGTGTTTTATGCTATTTACGACGCTGTTTTTAGCGGTGATATAGGGTTTAATAACAAAAAAGCCAGCACGTAGTGCTGGCTTTTAATGAGTTGACTTGTGTTATTACTATTTTACTAATAACCCAAGTTAACTGGCGATTAAACGCGCTTTTTGAACTCGCCTGTACGAGTATCAATTTCGATCTTGTCACCCACTTTAACAAAGTCAGCTACCGTAATAGTACCACCACCAGTAATGGTAGCTGGCTTCATTACTTTGCCTGAAGTGTCGCCACGAGCTGAAGGCTCGGTGTAGATAACTTCACGTACAATGTGAACTGGTAATTCAACAGAAATTGCTTTCTCGTTGTAGAAAGTCACTTGGCAAACGTCTTCCATACCATCAATGATATAGTCAGCAGCATCACCTAAGTTGTCAGCTTCTACATCATACTGGTTGTATTCTTCATCCATGAATACATACATAGGGTCAGCAAAGTAAGAGTAAGTACAATCAAGACGTTCTAAAATGATATCGTCTAACTTGTCTTCACCTTTAAAGGTTTGTTCAGTACCAGAATCTAGCAATACGTTCTTTAATTTTAACTTAACGATTGCAGCGTTACGGCCAGAACGAGTTGTTTCAGTCTTCTGAACAACCCATGGGCTGCCATCTAACATGATCACGTTACCAGGACGGATTTCATGAGCAGTTTTCATTTCACTATTTCCTATATATTTGGACTTTTTTTATTTATAGAGCAGTATCTTAGCAATTGTTAACGAATTGAACGAGTCGACTCGCAAGATCTGCATCATTTAAAGCGTTAATTGGCCATTTAATCGCATGGTGCGTTAAAGGCAAACTAACAGAATTTAACTGTTGCCAGTGCATTACTACCGAGTTTGTATCACCACAGTTGAAGGCCGAATTCACCTCAGACCAAGTGGTAGCAATTTCTGGAGCAAGATTATCGCAGTAAATTTGCATAAAAGCTTGTAATTTTACCAGGTGATAATCATCTTCTTGAGGATAAATGTGCCATATAAAGGGTTTTGCGGCCCATTGAGCACGTAAAAACGAATCTTCACCCCGCACAATATTAAAATCACAGCTCCATAGCAAGCGATCAAAGTCATTTTGATCTGTCATAGGTAATATATGTATGGTTAGGTTGCCAAGAGTAAATTGTTGACCGGGCATCAAATCTGTAATGGCGCAAGGCAATAAACTGGATAAACTATGTAAACTACGGCCTTTAGGGATAAGCGCATGGATGGGCGTTGACGATGCTTGCCATAATTCACACAGCGCAGTTAACGCGGGAGTTTCATAACTGAAAACACTGATTACCCTATCTTGAGCATTAATACCCTGCAAACCTAGTTGCTCGAATAATGCTAATTTATGTTTAGGATCGGCTTGCCATTGATCTCGTTGCTTGAACAATTGTGTTTCACAAATCAGTCCGCCAGTTTTAGGGCTAAATCCTGGAAAGTAAAACCACTTCTTAACACCATTGGGCTGTGTCGATGGTAGTCCATGACAGCCATCAACCCATTTTTCAGCGCTTAAATATTCAAGGTTTAACCAAATAGGCGTCTGAGTATCTGGCTGAATATGTAACTGGCCAATAATAGATTTAACCTGTGATGGTAATTCACAAGCAAAGGCTTCTATTATCACGGCACCAGCTTCATACTCTATTTTAATTGGGGTTTCCCAGTGAAAAATATTCACGCCATTAAATTCCTGCTGGCTTTTTGCAGGATTGAGCAAGGGTAAAATATGAGAAAAACTCAATAGATCGTCGACCCATAAATTAATGGGTATGCCATATTCGCTTGCCAATTGTTTAGCTAAACGCCAAGTTACACCTATGTCGCCGTAGTTATCAACCACGGTACAAAAGATATCCCAATGAGGGGATAATGGGTTTGAATGATGGACTGACATATTAATAGTTACTTAATCGTTAAACCTAAACTATAGGTATAAAAAAGCGGCAATAAAGCCGCTTTCAAGCACAAAACTAATCTGATGATGTGGGTTAGTCTTCTAACTCAGCTAAACACATTTCTTCATATATCTGCTTAACCCAACCGTCAACACGTTCTTCGGTAAGTTCTGGCTGACGATCCTCGTCAATCCCTAAACCAACAAAGTGCTTGTCATCAGCCATGCCTTTAGATGCTTCAAAGTTATAACTTTCTGATGGCCAATTACCAATAATAATGCCACCACGAGCTTCAACGATGTCTCGTATCATGCCCATAGCATCAAGGAAGTATTCAGCATAATCTTCTTGGTCACCACAACCAAAAATAGCGACTAGTTTATCGGTGAAGTCGATTTGCTCAAGTTCCGGGAAAAAATCATCCCAATCACACTGTGCTTCGCCGTAATACCAAGTTGGAATACCAAACATAAGCAAATCGTATTCAGCAATTTGCTCTTTAGTACTCTTGGCGATGTCTTTGACATCTAACATGCTTTTACCCAGTTTTTTCTGGATCATTTTGGCTACAGCTTCGGTGTTGCCAGTGTCGCTACCGAAAAAAAGACCTACAGTTGCCATTGTCTATCCTTTAAATATCTAGTTCGCGTTGTGCGATGTTCTAAAAACGTCTCAGTTGTCGAGTTGCTGTTGCAGAATAAATTCGATTAACTGGCTACGGCTGATGTTACTGTTCAAAGCTTGTTGGTTCAAGGCATCATATAAATCTTGTGACACCTTTAACTCTATTCGTTTTAAACCGTTAGCGCGATCACGCTGAATTTGGTTACGCTTATTGATCTTTAATTGCTGCTCACGAGACAGTGGGTTACTTCTCGGACGCCCACGGCGAGTTTCTGCGGCAAAAAGGTCAATAGTCGTTCTATCTGTTGTTTCTTTTGCCATTGTACTCTTTAACCGATCCCAGAGCCTTCCCAGGTCATCTGAATAATACCTTTTGCAATAAACCCGGCGCAGCCGAGGAATAACACTGCCCAAACAATATATCGACCAAATTTGGGGACGTCACCCTGTTTAAGCACATCATGGATAGCCATGCCGATAAAAAAGAATATCGATGCAAAAAACAGGTTTAAGCCAACCGCTTCAATTTGATCCATGTATTGGTTTAACATACTTCTACCTTCGCGATTAAGTGTCTGGCGAAAAGAGGGCGCGAATATATCACATCAGGATACGATCGGCTATGTACAAAAGGGGAAATATTAAAAATTTACCCTTGGTTTTGTTCAATAAACTCAGACACGATACGGTTAAATATCTCTGGCTTTTGGGCATGTAACCAATGACCTGTGCCATTTAGTGTTTTCGCGCTGGCATGTGGAAATTGACGCATGATCTCATCGCGATGTTCAGCCGTGACATAATTTGACTCACCGCCACGGATAAATAATGCAGGCTTATCGAAATGATTGTCGTCTGTTAACGGTAATGTCCAGCCAATAATACGATCATAAGATTCAATTAGCCCAGTTAAATTCATTTTCCATTCAAAACCGCTATCAGTGCGTTGCAGATTCTTAAGTAAAAACTGCGATGTTGGCTCATCAATACCGGCAGACGTTAAATGTGATAAGGCTGATTTGCGTGTGGTATTGGCGTTTAATTCTAAACTGGTTAGGCCTGCAAACACGATTTGATGTCTTGGGCTGTAAGCAACAGGTGCGATATCGGCAACAACCAAGCTTATAACTCGCTCAGGATGTAGCAGTGCCATTGCCATGGCAATTTTACCACCCATTGAGTGGCCAACCACATGGGCTTGTGTAAGATGTAATTCATCGAGAACATCTATCATGGCATCAGCCAACTGTGGGTAGTCCATCTGATCCCAATGCTCACTTAAGCCATGATTGGGGACGTCAACCCGAATAACTTGATGTTGTTGCTCAAGCACACTACCGAGATTTTTTAGATTATCAAGATTGCCAAATAGCCCGTGAATAAGTAGGACGGCTTCACCTTGACCAGAAGATACGAAATGCATAACGCAATAAGCTCATTGGGACAATTTGTACGGCAGATTTTGCTGTAATGAGCCAATCAAATCAAGTCATCATAACGATAGTGACCATTGTTGATGATATTTTACCCGCCTTTTGATAAATTTTTAAGAATATAGGCCATTTAATGATTTTGTGACTTTATTAGTTGGTTAAGCTTGGCTTACACTGAAGCCATAATTTTTGATCGCATTAGTAATAGGCGATCTGCGCTCCCGAATTACCAAGCGCCAGTCAAATAATGGCGACAGTAGTACAAAGACCGATAGAAAAAGGATGACTCTGATGAAATACATTGAGATTGACGAAGAACTTTATCGCTTTATTGCCAGTAAGACTGAACGCATTGGCGAAAGCGCTTCGGATATTTTACGTCGTTTACTGAACTTGTCAGTTGAAAATGTCGATATAAGTTTACCCGCTTCCATCAGTCAGCCTAGTTTAGAATCTGAATCAGCAGCTAGTCATCATCCGGTTTTTAACCAAGCAAAAGCTGCTGTTGAAAAAATCATTGCTGAACAAAATAGCACCGGCCAATACAATCCTGCAGATGAACAAACATCGTCATCAGCAACGATTGATTTTGATGCTATTGTTAGTCAGCATTTGTTGAGCCAGCAAAAAGGTGCAGTAGGGCGTTTTATGCACTTATTAGCCAGTCTTGAAACCACAGCTCGCAGTGACTTTGATAAAGTACTGAATGTACAAGGGAAAGGGCGCTTGTATTTTGCCCGTTCTAAACAAGCGCTACTCAATTCTAGTCAATCTTCTAATCCAAAAGAAATCGCTGCTAGCGGGTTTTGGGTGACAACCAATAACAATACTGCCAAAAAACAAACGATATTAACTGAAGTATTAGAGCATTTAGGTTGCGATAGTGAACGTGCCAAGAGTATCGCTGAACACATTTAATGTTTGAATTTTGTTGAGAATTATATTTTTCATTTACTAACAGGAGACCATTCGTGGCCATTCACACACGCGCAGGGCAGCAAGCTTTACAAACGGATTTAGTGAATATTCCTAAATTAATGAGTCATTATTATCGCATTATTCCAAACGTGGAAGACGTGCAGCAAAAAGTGACGTTTGGCACTTCAGGCCATCGTGGTTGTGCCTATACCGCTAGTTTTAATCAAAACCACATATGGGCTATCACCCAAGCTGTGGTTGATTATCGTATTTCTGCCAATATTACCGGTCCAATGATTGTTGGTTTTGACACTCATGCACTGTCTTATGCGGCGTTTATGTCAGTCATTGAAGTGTTAACGGCTAACCAAGTCAAAGTATTAATTCAACAAGATGACGGTTTTACCCCGACACCTGTCGTATCTCAAGCAATTGTTCGTGCCAATTCGTCTGCACCTGCTGCCTTAATCGATGGCTTAATCATTACACCTTCGCACAATCCTCCACAAGATGGTGGCATTAAGTACAATCCACCTCATGGTGGACCTGCTGAAGGTGAAATTACTAAAATCATCGAAACAAAAGCTAATGAATATCTAGCCAATCAGCTGTCAGGCGTTAAAAAAGTCAATTACGGTGTCGCGGTTAAATCCGGCTGGATTGATGAAGTCGATTTTATTGCACCTTATGTTGAATCTCTTGCTGAAGTGATTGATATGGAGGCGATTAAAAAAGCCAATATTCGAATAGGTGTTGATCCTTTAGGTGGGTCAGGTATTTATTATTGGCAACATATTGCGACACAATATGGTCTTGATATCACCTTAGTTAATGACAAAGTTGATCCTACTTTTGGCTTTATGCCATTAGATAAAGACGGCAAAATCCGCATGGATTGCTCCTCTCCTTATGCGATGGCAGGCTTATTAGCCTTCAGCGAAGATTATGATTTATGTGTTGGTAATGACCCAGATTATGACCGCCACGGTATTGTGTGCCCGGGATTTGGTTTGATGAACCCGAATCATTACCTAGCTGTTGCGATAGATTATTTAATGACCCATCGTCCGCAATGGTCAGAGTCGTTAGCTGTTGGTAAAACCTTAGTATCAAGCGCGATGATCGACAGGGTTTGTAATGCCTTAGGCCGTCATTGTTTAGAAGTACCAGTTGGTTTTAAGTGGTTTGTTGATGGCTTAGCCCAAAGCACCATAGCATTTGGCGGTGAAGAAAGTGCCGGTGCCGCTTTTTTAAAGCGTGATGGCAGTACTTGGTGTACCGATAAAGATGGTTTTATTTTAGCCTTGCTTGCGGCGGAGATTTTAGCCGTAACCGGTAAAACACCCGCTCAGCGTTATCAAGAGTTAACGACCAAGTTTGGCGAGAGTTTTTATACTCGTATTGATAGCCCTATTAGCCTTAAGAAAAAGGCCAAGTTTGAGCAATTAAATCGTGATAGTTTCACTGACACTCAATTAGCGGGTGAACCCATTACGGCTATTTTAAGCCACGCACCTGGCAATAATGCCGCCATTGGTGGCATTAAAGTCACTACCGAAAATGGCTGGTTTGCTGCGCGTCCATCAGGTACTGAAGCCTTGTTTAAAATCTACGCCGAAAGCTTTATTAGTCAGCAGCATTTGGATGACATTATTACTCAAGCACAGACTATGATTGACCAAGCCTTAAAAGGCTGAGTTTACTGTAAGTTGTTTATTAAATATAAAAAGCACTGATTTTCAGTGCTTTTTTTGCTTCTATTGATGCGATTTTTTTGTCAGTATGGCTTAACTGCTGGTTGTTAATAATTAATGTTAAGTCATTTCAAGGAAGATATTAATGAATAAATATATGTCACTACTTTTTTTACCGGCGATGATGTTAACGGCTTGCCAAACTCAACTTGAAACTGTTCAAGTACCTCAAGCCGTGTTTAATACAAAGGTAATCACTATTGAAAATTCTCAACTTAATCAATATTGGTCATTGGAGCAGATTAAACCTGTAATGTTAAACAAACGTCCTGATTGGTTACCAAGAGGTGCAGGTAAGGGTGAATATTATATTACGATTGACTCAAACGGTAACGAAGTCAGCAAAGAGCTTATTAGCTCGCAGCCAGAGGGCTGGATGACGCAAGCATTAGTCAATAAGATGCCAAAACAGCAGTATGTGCCAGCGGCATCGAATATTAAGCGAGTACCAGTGAAAGTGAAAATGGATTTTGAAGTAAAGCGTATGAATTGATCTTGAGGTTACTTAACCTGTATTGAGCGATTTAACCCAATATAACAACAGGGTAGAATAATACATTCTGCCCTGTTGTTATTTTACAAACTAAACATTATTACTGACGATAGTCACTACGCTAAGTCAAATCGATCAGCATTCATGACTTTAGTCCATGCTTTAACAAAGTCTTTAACAAACTTTTCTTTTGCGTCATCTTGAGCATAGACTTCTGCATAAGAGCGTAAAATAGAGTTTGAGCCGAAGACCAAATCAACACGCGTCGCAGACCACTTCATCTTGCCTGTTTTGCGATCGATGATGTAATACAGGTTATCGCCGGCAGGTTTCCATGTGTATGACATATCGGTTAAATTAACAAAAAAGTCATTCGATAATACGCCTACATTATCGGTAAATACGCCGTGTTTAGTATTGTCATAGTTAGTACCTAGCACTCGCATACCGCCGACTAAGACCGTCATTTCATGAGCGGTTAGGCCCATTAATTGAGTACGGTCGAGCATCATTTCTTCTGGCTGAACAATGTAGTCCTTCTTTTGCCAATTACGATAAGCATCGTGTAATGGCTCTAACACTTCAAACGACTCAATATCGGTTTGCTCTGCAGTGGCGTCACCACGACCGGGAGCAAATGGCACAGTAATCTTAACGCCTGCTGCGTGAGCTGCTTTTTCAACCGCAGCGGTTCCGCCTAGGACGATTAAGTCGGCCATACTCACAGGTTTTGTTAGCCCAGCTTGAATATCAGTTAGGGTATCTAACACTTTATTTAATCTTGTGGGTTCATTGCCTTGCCAGTCTTTTTGCGGCGCTAAACGAATACGCGCCCCATTGGCTCCACCGCGATAATCTGAACCTCGGAAAGTTCGGGCACTGTCCCAAGCTGTCGCCACCAGTTCAGCAATGTTTAATTCACTGGATAAAATTTTAGCTTTAAGCTCAGTGATTTCTTGTTCACTTAAGCTGTAATCGACTTGTGGAATAGGGTCTTGCCAAATAAGATCTTCAGCAGGCACATCAGTTCCAAGGTAACGACTTTTAGGACCTAAATCACGGTGAGTCAGTTTGAACCACGCGCGGGAAAACACCTCTGAGAAATAGGCAGGGTCTTGATAAAAACGGTCTGAAATTTTGCGATATTCAGGATCCATTTTCATCGCCATATCAGCATCGGTCATAATTGGACTTAAGCGAATAGATGGGTCTTCAACATCAACCGGTTTATGCTCTTCCTTGATGTCGATAGGTTGCCATTGCCATGCACCAGCCGGACTCTTTTTCAGTTCCCACTCGTAGTTAAGCAGTAATTCAAAGTAGCCGTTATCCCATTGAGTAGGATGGGTTGTCCAGGCACCTTCGATTCCACTGGAAACGGTATCTCGGCCTATGCCTCGACTGGTTTTATTTAACCAACCAAAGCCTTGGTCTTCTAATTCAGCACCTTCAGGTTCGGCTTGTAAATTGTCGACATTGCCATTACCGTGACATTTACCAACAGTATGTCCACCCGCGGTTAACGCGACGGTTTCTTCGTCATTCATTGCCATACGTTCAAAAGTAGTGCGAATATCATGGGCGGTTTTTAATGGATCAGGATTACCATCAACACCTTCAGGGTTGACGTAAATTAATCCCATCATTACGGCTGCTAATGGATTTTCAAGATCTCTTTCACCAGAATAGCGGCTGTGCTCTGAACCGCTTGGTGCAAGCCATTGTTTTTCAGATCCCCAATAAATATCTGTTTCTGGATGCCATATATCGGCGCGGCCACCAGCAAAACCAAATGTTTTTAGCCCCATAGACTCATAAGCTACGTTACCGGCTAAAATGATCAAATCAGCCCAAGAGAGTTTATTGCCATATTTCTTTTTGATCGGCCAAAGCAGTCTGCGCGCTTTATCGAGGTTAACGTTATCAGGCCAGCTATTGATTGGTGCAAAGCGTTGATTGCCAGTCCCTGCGCCACCGCGACCATCAGCAATTCGATATGTACCTGCAGAATGCCAAGCCATGCGGATCATTAATCCACCATAATGGCCCCAATCTGCTGGCCACCAATCCTTACTGTCTGTCATTAAAGTGGTTAAATCGTGTTTTACAGCAGCGAGATCGAGGCTTTTGAATGCTTCGCTGTAATTAAACGTCGGATCCATTGGATCCGTCTTTTTGTCATGCTGATGGAGAATATCGAGATTGATCGCTTTAGGCCACCAATCCATGTTATGGCTATCGTTTGAAGTATTGCTGCCATGCATAACAGGGCACTTACCTTGACTATGTTGTACTTTGTCCATGAGATTTCCCTTTATCACTAGAGTAGCTTAATTTTGATATATCATTGGATGACAAGCTCAGGCTAACTGACTGTGGTTACTAATTAAAGCGACTTTTTCCGGTTCAGTTAATCGCTTTTATTGATACATAAAAGTAAGCCGTTGATTCAAGTTTGCGCTAACGTAATAAACTCAGTCTAGTTATCAATACCATAAATGCACCAGTAAATAACATCATGATGGAAATATACCGTCGGTTTTGCCAAGTCATAATGTTTACACTGTTTATCAACAAGCCCTAATGAGAGCCAAGATTAACACCATTAACCTTTTTTAAAGCCGCTGTGACTGACATGTTTTATGCCAATGCCATTTAGTGGGTAGGTTTAAATACATCATTAGCCTTAACGATAAGCATTGTTAAGGCAATTATCTGGATGTAGAACCAGTTCTTATTGCATTGAGGAAGTAAAAATAGATGAGTTTTATTAACGGCTAGCGCATTGTCTAGGTGATACACATAAAAATGGCTAACCCAATACAGGTTAGCCATTGAAGCGATAATACACTATAGCAGTTGTGCCAAAAGGTTGTTGCTTTACAGTGATCAATAATCTTTAAATCAAATACTTAAGGGTGACTGTTGGTAGGATTTTATCCACGATAACCAAATAATTTTTGTTCCATGATTGCTTTGCTTACGGCTTCCGGAACGGCGTTAATCCAATCGCCTTGACCGCGGCAAATTTGTTGTAAAATTTCTCGCGAGAAAATATTAAATAAATCAGGGTTGCTCGACTCAATACTGGTGATAAAGCCATTATCGAGAACATGACGGAATAAATAGCGCAGATTATTGGGGACACTAATGGTCGTTAAGTTATTTAGATCACCTTTTTCATCTCGTTCAGGGTAAACGAACAAGCGCGTGTTATCGGGGAATAATTTACCGAATGCTTCGAGTATTCCGCCTTCCATTCCACGATAATATTCTTCATCAAAAATTTGTTTAATATTAACCATACCGACCACAATGCCGATTTGTAATTGGGTGTATTGGCGGAAATAGGCTCGTAACGAGAAATATCGGGTATAGTCGGACACCATGACATTGTAGCCGAGTAAATTAAGTAACTTGACCCGTTCCATAATGTCTTTTTCAGACATGTTGGCATCTTTACCGCTCAAGTCATTTAAGGATATTTCAGCAATCAATACGGTACTTTTATCTGTTACACCATCGAGTAAGGAAAAGGCTTTATAGCCTTGTTCGATCATATCGACATTAAGTTTTGTTACTGGCTTAAATGAACCTCGAATGGTTAATACGTTCTTTTTGTAAAGCATGTCAGCAGGAACTGCGACACTGCCATCCGCTTTAAACATAATGGCGCGCGTTTTCCAACTGCGAATAAGATGAATATTCTTGGCTTGATTGTCGACATCTTCAAAGTAGGGCCCTTGAAAGTCGATACAATCAATCTCTATTCGATTAGCTTTCATGTTATCGGTTAATGAATCGATAATCATTTTCGGATCTTCAAAATAGTAATAACTGGCGTAAATGAGGTTGACCCCTAAAATCCCTAATGCTTGTTGTTGTGCTTCAGCGGTATCGTCAAACATACGCACATGAACAACAATATTAGACGGCTCTGCCCCCGGGTACATTTGAATTCGCACACCACACCATGCATGACATTCATTTTTACGATTAAAGCTCTTGGCTGAGACAGTTGCTGCGTAGGTAAAATAACGCGAAGACTTAGAACGAATGGCACCAACACGGTCAACAACGAGATCAAACTCTTGCTCCATCATTGCCAATACGCGTGCTTTACTGACATAACGACCATCTTCTTGAACACCATAAATAGCGTCAGAAAATTTCATATCATAGGCCGACATGGTTTTCGCTATCGTACCCGCAGCAGCACCAGCGACAAAAAAGTTACGTGCGACTTCTTGTCCTGCACCAATTTCAACTATAGTGCCGTACTTTTTTTCGTCTAGGTTTAAACGAAGAGCTTTTTCTTTTGTGCCACGGGAACTGACTTGCTTATCCATAATATCTCCACACGATAAAACATTGGTATCTTAAGATTACTGCTAACAATGTTATAGCAAGTTAAAATATCCGCTAGTGCTGAAAGGATATTTGTGGCGATAAATTAATAATTTAACCTTTTTGAATAGCTTATAGATGTTTATTGCGACACTTTTGAGCATCGTCAACCGTGAGGAGCGCGTTAATAGCATGATTGCCGCAACCATACACGTTGCGGCTTTATAACTTTATTATCTAGGTACATCCATCATGGTTTGTAAAAATACTGCAGAAAAGGGGGCTTTTTGCTGTTTTTTAATTTGAGGACTTAAGCCATTTTCAAACAACACAAATAAATAGTTATGACCATTACTCACATTCACTCTACCGGCCAAGTTTGCAATTCCTAGCATACTGCCGGTTTTTGCAAATACATGATGTTTGAGTGGTGATTTATTAAAATAACGTTTGTAGCGTAAGGTGCCACTGACACCTGACTCTGGAAGTAAATCGAGCAAGAATCGGTATTCTGGTTGTTGATATATGACGGTGAGTACACTTAATACGTGTTCTGGTGTGAGCAAGTTATAGCGTGATAAACCTGAACCATCGGCAATGTTTGCCGTCGATAAGTCGATACCTATCGAGTACAGAATGGTTTTCAATGCCTGGCCACTGCGAGCAAAGTCGCTTGGGGTTTGATAATACACCTCACCGAGTTTTTTTAATAAACTGTCGGCAATTAAATTATCTGATTCGAGTAACATGGTTTCTAGCAATTGCGGTAAAGCATCAGATTGGTGGCTGGCAATAACTTGTCGTTGCGCCATAAACTTGGGCTGCTTGTTCATCTTAATTGTCGTAATGGGGTGGTTATAGCGAATTCCTAAAGATTCGAGTTGTTTAGCTATGATGTGCTGAGCGTAAATTTGCGGATCGCTAATGGCTATTGCTAAAGGTAATGACTTAGCTCCGACATGACAACCGCTTAGGTGATAGCGATTATTATCGAAACGACTTAAGGTTAACTGACACTGGGGTACTGACTCAGTGAGGTATGCAGGCAGAGCATTGGTCACTGGTAATGTAACAGCGGGCTTTACCACTGGGTTGTCTATGGTAGGTGAAACAAAATATGCGTCATTAGTGATGTCAATTGGGCGATTTCCCATCATGGTGATTTTCGCCACTTTATTGTAACCATTGGTGGATAATCGACCATAGACGCAATTTTTATTAATGATAAAAGGTGAGATTGGCGCAGCGTAGCAAATTCCTAAATCGTCCCATACCCAGCCAGGTGCCTGTAATTGGCTGTCTTGTTCGCTCGCCAACATAATATTCCCGGTAAGTTTTGTGATCCCCAACGTGCTTAAGGAACCAAGAAGTTGATGTAAATCTTGGAATGTTAAGGTTGGATCGCCACTGAATTCGATATAAATGTCACCAGAATAAATCCCATTGTTAATCTGAGTTTTATCCAGCGGTTGATCGGCTAAGGTTGTGAGTTGGGTTTGATAGCTAAATTGTTTACCGAGTTGCTTGGTTGCTGCCAATGCGGTTAACAGTTTTTGAACACTAGCAGGTTGCATTAATGATTGATTATTATATTGAAATACTGTCTTTTGACTGGTCATATCCCACACGGTAATGCCCAGCTGTGAATGTATCGGTTTTAATAGTTGCAACATATTATCAAGATACAGGGCTGTGGGTTGTTGATTAATATTCTCTAGGGGTGAAGAAGGTATCTGTGGTTGCACCACCGCTGGTTGAGTAAGCGGCTCGACTGCGCTGACGGTATTTGGCAGGCAGATGATCATCAAAGACCCTAATAGAAATAAACTACGCCTCAGCCATAAAGGTTGTTGCCTATGAGATGAATGAGGCCGTGGGAGATGGAATAGTATTGAAGTCATATAAGTCTACATCTAGGTATCACTAACGATAGGTTATGGTAGCTGATGCTAACCTTGGCTGATACGAATTTGATAATGTTTCGTCCTTTTTGATGACATGCTTATCCCTTTAGTGTGATTATCATGTTTCTATAGCTGACCATAGGCTGGCTAGTTCGCAAGCAATATGGCATTAAAGTATTAATTATCGGCAAAAAAACACACTAAAACGGCAGCTAAGTAAGAAAAATCTTGCTCATCACCTTGTTAATCGGTAATTTCTATCAGCTTAAGAGGACGCCAATCTCAACTATCTGCCAAATAACAATGCTACAGTGCTGCAACAGCAGTATTTGATTGCATATTGTGTCTTAGCAAAAGCAGATTTGAGTTTGATAGACTGGCGATAATTTATCGTTAAACAGTATTGTTTTTACTGAGATGTTATTTTGTCAGTATTATCGCAATCGCGTTGTAAGAAACATCATCAGTTGAGGTTGGTTATAAAAACGGCCTTTATGTCGAGACAAACATAGCGTGTGCTTAAACATGCAACCTTATGCTTGTTAAACAATTGAACAGCGTACTCACAATTACAATATATCGCTGTGATGTTTTTGAATTTGATCCCATTACTGATAAGCGTAATGGTCACCCATTTTAAGGAGGATGCCTTGCTGGATAAGCTAGGTGGTATTGCCCTAAATGCAGATGCTGTGTCTTGGTTGCTTAACCCGAAAGATTTTAAGCAAGCCTTGCTAACTAAAATCGCAGCGGCAACATCTTCAATTTACATCGCGGCATTATATGTTGAAGATGATGAAGCAGGTCGTGAAGTATTGCAGGCGTTATTAGACGTCAAAGCCCAAAATCCACAAATAGATATTAAGGTATTAGTTGATTACCACCGTGCACGCCGCGGCTTAATTGGTCAAAAGGGCGACAGTGGCAACTATATTTTATACCGTAAATTAATGGCTGAAGCGTCACACCCATTTGATATAGTGGGCGTGCCAGTAAAGTCGCGAGAATTTATGGGCGTGTTGCATCTTAAAGGTTTTATTATTGACGACGCCGTGATTTACAGTGGCGCGAGCATTAACAATATTTATTTACAGCAACAAGAAAAATACCGTTTCGATAGATATCATGTTATTGACTGTCCAGAGCTTGCTCGCAGCATGCGTGACATGATCAAACAAGATATCGTCAGTGATCCTGCTGTAAGCATATTAAGTCAATCTGGCGATATTGAAGAAAACCCTGAAAAGAACGACATCAAAAGTTTTAAACATCGTTTATCTCAGGTGCGCTATCAGTACAAGTCAACCACAGTCGGTAACCGTATTACACCGTTAGTTGGCCTTGGCAGAAAGAACAACCAATTAAACGACACTGTGATCAACCTGGTCGATTCCTCTACAAAAGAGCTGTTTATTTGTACCCCTTATTTCAATCCACCAACGATTTTGACTCGCGCATTAGCTAGACACCTGCGTGAAGGGAAGAAAATAGACATCGTTGTGGGTGATAAAACCGCCAATGACTTTTATATTCCACCGGATCAGGATTTTTCAACCATTGGTGCATTGCCTTACATGTATGAACAATCACTGCGTAAATTTGCCAAGAATCAGCAGTGGGCGATCGAGAATGGACAACTTAATATTCATTTATGGAAAGATGGGATTAACAGCTTTCATTTAAAAGGCATTAGTGCCGATAATCGCAAGCATCTGATCACCGGCTCTAACTTAAACCCGCGAGCTTGGGCGTTAGATTTAGAAAATGGTTTATTGTTGCATGATGAGTCGGGGAGTTGGAAAGAGTCGTTCATCAAAGAGCAGCACTATATTTTACTCCACACTGAACGATTATTTCATTATAGCCAAATTGATACCTTGCAGAAGTACCCAAAACCAGTGAAAAAAATTATGAATCGAATTCGCCGTTTAAAAGCAGACTTTTTATTGCGGCGTATCTTATAATTACCTCATCAGTGTCATATCCGTTCATCACCAAATTTGGTGATGAATTTTTTTCACCTCAGAGTTCTTTAATGTCAGAGTTATCAATAAAATCAATTAAACCGCCTATTCATGCAGTCCATCGCTTACATGAATACCGAAAGTCATTATCGACTAAGCCGTTTGGTGCCCGCGGTAAGAAGCTGATTAGGTGTAATCTTTGTCTCTTAGGTGAATTATTTTGTACCTGTGAACATCGGCAATATTTAACCACTAACGTTAGCTTTATGTTGATGATGTATAACGACGAAGTCTTAAAGCCCACTAATAGCGGCAGGTTAATTGCTGATTTAATTCCAGATACCCATGCATTTTTATGGACTCGAACAGATACCGACAGCGCAATGTTAGCGTTACTCGATAATCCTCAATACCAACCCTTTTTAGTGTTTCCACAACAATATGTGCAGAGCGAGCAAATTATTGTTGAGCAAATAACCCCAGCCTTGCTAACTTCGGAGCAGGGGCAAGCTAAAATTCCTTTGTTGGTAATGCTTGATGGCAGTTGGCGCGAAGCAATCAAAATGTATCGTAAAAGCCCGTATTTACATCAAATGCCGGTATTATCATTTGCGCCAGAAACCTTAGCGACTTATGCACTACGTAAAGGCAGTCATGATTTTCAGTTAGGCACAGCTGAAGTTGCGGCGCTGGCATTAAGCGCTGCTCAAGAGCCTCAAAATGGTTTGGCACTATCGACCTGGTTTGATTTATTCGTAGAATCTTCATTGCTGGGGCGTAATCGCCGCGCAAAAGAAACCTTAACCCCAATTGCTGTGTATATTGATGCGTTCAAACTCGCATTAAAAGTCAGTCATGAGCACATAAAACGCAGTATTTAGGCGGCTGAATCGACGCCAAACGGTTGCATATTGTGACTAATTACGAGATGCTAACAGACGTTTATTACTTGAGTTATATTGCTAACAAATGAGCGAAGCTAAGGCTTTACGCTAATGTCAGGTTTTCATTAAGGACTGTTTTATACGTTATGGAAGAGTTGATCAACAGTGCTAAAGCGCTAAATGCTAAGAAATTGGTTGTGTTGTGTCGTCTTGAACCGGGTTGTTTAGGCCCTGATGGCATCGATCATATTGACGCTTTTTGCCAAGTTGCAGAACGTGCATTAGTGAATTTTAATGCCGATATATGTCATTGGTGTCTTGCGCCTCGCTTAGATAAAAGTTTGATTGAAATACAATACAGCCTTGCAGGAAAAGTCTTATCTCGTGATAAAGCAATTAAGTTTATCAGCTCTTTTGAACAAGACCTTGATGTCATAGAAGAACGCTTTGAAGATAAACTGACTCAATTGATCAATCAGTATATCGCCCGTAAACGTTAGATTGAGCGTAGCGTGCTTTAGCTTTTCCTCCATGCTACTGATGCTCGATCTCATATCGTTAACAGTTTAATCCTATGTTATTTGGGGTTAATAATAGGATTTATTATGACTCCCTTTATAGATTCAGCCGCCGCTGAAGCCTGCCCAACATCTTCCGAAACTCAGATATTGCACCAACAATTACAACAGCAATTTGGTTTTACTCAGTTTAGAGAAGGCCAACAGGCGGTTATCGAAACCATTTTAGCGGGCCATTCTGCGCTAGCCATATTTCCTACCGGTTCGGGTAAATCCTTGTGTTATCAATTTTGCGCTCAACAGTTACCTAAGCTGACTTTGGTTATTTCACCGTTATTAGCGTTAATGAAAGATCAATTGGCCTTTTTAGCGAGTAAAGGCATAGCTGCAGCGAGTATTGATTCAAGTTTAACTTATGATCAAACTCAGCAAGTGATGCGCGATATTCGTGAGCAACGTACGCGGATTTTGATGGTATCGGTTGAGCGTTTTAAAAATGAACGCTTTAGGCAATTTCTCAAGTCGGTTCCCATTTCTTTGCTGGTGGTTGATGAGGCGCATTGTATTTCGGAGTGGGGACATAATTTTCGCCCCGATTATCTGAAAATCCCTCAGTACTGCCAAGAGTTTTCCATACCGCAAAGTTTATTATTAACCGCGACAGCCACTGAACAAGTTAAATTAGATATGGCTAAGCGTTCTGGTTTGTCCGCGCAACACATAGTACAAACCGGGTTTTACCGAGCCAATTTAGATTTGGCAGTTGTTGCAGTGAGTCAGCAACAAAAACTTACTCAGCTTACACGTACCGTAAAAGACTATTCCGGTAGCGGTATTTTTTATGTCACCTTGCAGCAAACTGCTGAAGATGTAGCCCAGCACCTAATCGCTGAGGGTATCAATGCCGCGGCTTATCATGCGGGAATGGATCAAATACGACGTCAACAAATTCAACAGCAATTTATGGATAATCAAATCCAAGTAATTGTGGCAACCATTGCCTTTGGCATGGGCATTGATAAATCCGATATTCGTTTCGTTATCCATTTTGATTTGCCCAAATCGATTGAAAACTACAGTCAGGAAATTGGCCGAGCAGGGCGTGATGGTCAATTATCCCATTGTGTGACACTCGCTAACTTAGACGGCTTAAATACTGTTGAAAATTTCGTTTACGGTGACACTCCTGAACCACAAAGCATTGGCCAGTTATTAGAGACCATTGCCTCAGAAACCGACAATGGTCGCTGGGAAGTACAAGAATATCCTTTATCAAGCGCATGCAATATTCGCTCATTGCCGCTAAAAACTTTATTTGTCCAATTAGAGCTATTGGGCGTGATCCGTCCAAGTTATGCTTATTTTGCAGAATTTAAATACCGCTTTGTTGAAGAGCAGGATGTCATTCTCAGCCGATTTAACCAACAACGTCAGCAGTTTCTTCGCCAAGTGTTTGCTCATACACAGTTTAAAAAGATTTGGGGACAGTTGGATTTTGATACTTTATATCAACAACATGGCTGTGAACGGCAGCGTGTTGTGGCTGCACTAGATTATTTAGCAGAGCAAAATTTGATTATTCTTGAGACAAAAAAAATCACTCAAGTGTATGATGTACAAGAGCAGGCATTAGCGACACCGCAACAATTGCACCATTTGACTCAGCAACTCGGTCAATATTTTAGTGACAATGAACACAAAGAGATTGTGCGGATTGGTAAGCTAGTCGAATTTTTTGAACTTGATCGTTGTTTAAGTGCGAATTTAGCTCAATATTTTGATGACCACTCAGTGCCACAAAATTGCGGTCACTGCAGCGTTTGTCGTGGGCAAATTGCCATCTTATCCAAACAAGCTGTGGCTCCGTTACCAGACTCGGCCACAGTGACAACATTGCTTGAACCGTTAATCTCAGTGGCTCAAGCAAAATCGTTACCCACTCCAACCATTGCTACGCAAGCTAAATTCCTTGCTGGTATGATAATGCCAATGTTTAGTCGTTTGAAAGTTAAACAATTAGAGGGCTTTGGACGTTTTAGTGCTTATCGATATCAAGATATCCTGGATACTGTTAAGAAGGTAAATTCATGAAACCGGTTCCTAAAATATTGTTAGAGCGACACGGTGAGTTAATACAAAGTGAAGGTGTGACAGTCGTGTCCCATATTCAACGTCAAGTTGGAGACTGGGTGGTACAAACGTTAATGATTAAAGATTGTGATGTGCCATTTAAATACAAGCGACCTCAACGTTTCAAGAGCTTGTTAGATCATAAAGTCAATTTGATTTATTACCCATCGAAAGAGGTCATTGGTGGCTTTGAAATTGAAATAATGCAAGTAGTAAGGGTGCGCCGTTACTAAAACCTATATTAAGCTCAGCTCACCAAGCTTTCGGTGTGCTGAGCGCAATATCAGAGAGCTTGAGAACTTGAACCCCCCAGTATGTTTATCATCTCTATCTGCACCGTTATTGGCTGCTTGAATGCGATGCCCCCACAAAGTCAATCAATAGTCGATGATTAAAGACTCAAGAATTACTTAAGTCCTTTATATCTAGAGCTTACTGCCCACTAAACACAAACTCATTTGCGGTTTTCCATAATCTATAGCGTAATTCTGTTCCTTGTGGCAAATAAAACACTTTTGGTTGACGACTGTCATAGCTGAGTGTCAGGGCTTGATTGAGAACAATAAATTTGGCTTTTTTCGCTTCAGTACACATCATTCTGGTCGTCGGCCCCTGCATGACCTGATCGACTTGATAATAGACATATCCCCAACCAGGTAATGATAGGGTGTTAATATCGCCCATCAGTTGAGTTTTATTACAGTCAACGACTTTATTTTGGCCTATTTGCACTTCAAGCATGTAATCTTGTTCATTTGTCAGAGCAGGCAATGTCAGGATGTGTTGCACCATTCCAGAAGTGGGGGCTGGATACATTTTTGTGGACTCTTGCGCTTGATAGTCACGGGTATCCATCACGCTGCTACTGATGTTTATGCTGTTTAAGTGATTGTTGTCAACTGGGTTGGTCGCACAAGAGCTAAATGATAATGCACTCGCTATGACAACGGTAAGTGTGAGAGATATTTTCTTTGCATAAGCAAATGTTTGCTGGTTCATCTTGTTTCCTTATGGAGTAAATATTGCCAATAATGAGTGGCTGGTTGGCTTATCTATTTACATTAAACGTGCTGTAACTTAAAAAGGGTTAAATAAATAAAGTTAATTTTCCCATGTTTAATGGTTAACATAACGAACAATAATTGAGTTTAGTTCATAAGTATGACATAACATACTGATAACCTTTAACACATTGTATTTATCAAAAAGGTATCGTCGTCGATGCATAATACCCAAAATCTTGAGCAAACCGCGCATATTCTGAATTTAGCGTTACCTAAAATGGCGTCTTTAGCTATTCCTGTAACGCCAGAAAATTATGCTATTTGGTTTGAATATTTTGCTGAGACGAACCTTAATTTAAAGCGCTCTATTGATGGCTTAATTGCTAATGGTGTTAAATTCACACCCGAAGTTAATCTAGGCTTATATAATCGCTTTATCGAAGAACGCTCTCCAGAAATCATTGAAAATGTGCAAATTGAAACGCATATTTTGATCAATAGTTTGCTGAGTAAGATAGAGCAGCTTAATGAAGGTACAGAAAAATTCTCAAGTAATCTCAATCAGTACGGTGAAAAACTGCAAACCAACCCTAATGTCGATGATCTTAATCTTATTGTGATGAGTATAGCGGCTGAAGTTGAACAAGTCATTGCCAAAAACCGGCAAATGTCGGCGAGTCTAGAGTCGTTGTCGACAGAGATCCTTCATCTTAAAGATGAAATGGACAACTTAAGTAAAGTCGCCATGATGGATGAACTCACCTCATTAAAAAATCGCCGTTCATATGAACTGTTTGCCGCGGAGCAGGTGACTAAGTTTGTTGATACTCAAACCGTATGCAGTCTGTTAATGATTGATATCGATGATTTTAAGCAATTTAATGACACCTTTGGTCATTTAATTGGCGATAAAGTGTTGGCCTATGTCGCCTTAGCGATGAAGAATACGGTTAAAGGTGACGATTTAGTCGCTCGGTATGGCGGTGAAGAGTTTGTCGTGATGTTACCTAATGCCAAACTTAATGATGCTGTGAAAGTCGCCGAAAAAATCCGCGAGCGAATTTCATTAAAGCAGCTTTCTATCGGTAAAGAGAAAAAACAAAATCTGGGCCATATTACCGTTTCTATTGGTGTGGCAACCATTAACACTGGCGATGATGTTGATACTTTATTATCGCGAGCAGATGAACAACTCTACAAGGCTAAAGCAGCAGGCAAAAATTGCGTTAAGTTCTCTTAATGCCAAACCGCTTTATTCACGAATGTATTTATTCCCTGATTTATGGCTATACACTTTTAGCCGAGTACTCAAATGTTCATGAATTATTTTAGGTTTGTGTTTAGCTGCCGTTAATCATTACCTTTTGATCATCATAATGTTATTTATCTTCAGCCTTAGTGCGTAAATCCATGTGCATTTTTATCAGATGTTCTTCCATATCAAACGACACAGTAAAACCAAGTGATTTAGCCAAGTTGGCCATGTTACGGTTTTCAAACATGGTAAAGCCCATTAAGAAAGGCGTGTTATTGGTTTTGTAATAGGCAATCAGTTTTTCGAGTAATAACTTCCCTAAACCTATCCCTTGATAGTTACTGCGCACAGCCATTGCAAACTCAGCTTCGGTATTATCTGGGTCTATAGAGGCTCTGACGGCGCCTAAGGTGAGCTCTTCACCGTCTGCAGTCATTGTGGTTGCAATAAACGCCATTTCTCGCGAATAATCAATTTGAGTTAATACCGCCATCTCTTCGTGGGTCATGCGCGAGCGCACCCCAAAATAGCGTTTATATCTGTCTTCATCACTTAATGAATTATCAAACTCTAAATGCCTGGGTTCATCTTCTGGCAAAATAGGTCGCAACATGACGTGTAGACCATTTTTTAAGGTGGTGGTTTGTTCTAATTCCTTAGGGTAGGGCAAAATAGCTAATCTGTTCAGATTATCTTGTGGGGTGTCATGCAGACGGATATTGACGTCTAATAAGGTGATTCTTTCGCCCGCAGCCAACACGGGGTTTATATCGATTTCGGCGATTTCTGGACAATCTATAATCAAGTGTGAAATTTGAGTCAGCATCACACACAAGGCATTCATGTCTAGCCCTAGGGGTAAATGACGGTCACGCAATTTATGCGTTTTAAGTGCTTGAATGACCATATAGCGTGCCAACGCCATATTTAATGGTGGCAGTGCCACAGCAGCATCGCGAGTGGGATCCCATTCAGAGCCACCTTCACCTAAACAGATCGCAGGGCCAAATACTGGGTCATTAATCACCGAGACTCTTATTTCTTGTGCGCCTGCCGTTAAGGCCATTTTTTGAATGATTAATCCGTCAATTTTGGCTGTAGGATTAATTTGATGAACCCGTTCAATAATAGAGTGGGCTGCATGGCTAACTTCTTCGTCTGAGGTTAAATTTAATACCACGCCATGTACATCTGATTTGTAAAGTATGTCGGGTGATTGCACTTTCAGCGCAACCGGATAACCTGCTTGATTCGCGACATTAACCGCTTCATCAACATCTTTTACAAACCAAGTTTCAATGGTGTTTAACCCGTAAGCCCTTAAAATATCAACCGCCTGATGAGTTTCCAGTACCGTTTGACCGTTTTCTAAGCTGTGTTGCAATAATGCCCGTGCTGCCTTGCTGTCAGTGGGGATGTTATCAGGTATTGATTGTGGTACTTCTTGGAGTAGCTTTTGGTTACGTCGAAACTCAACCATGTGCATAAAGGCTCTTACAGCACCTTCTGGAGTTCGATAGGTAGGAAGACCCGCAGTGGTAAAGCGTTTACGACCGAGGTAGGCTGAATCTTCACCGCTCCAATTGGTGAGCATATTAATTCGATGTCGGTTGGGATGTTGGTTAACCGTATCAATAATACTATTGGCAATTTCGACACTTTCACCCAATATAGACGGCGAATGCAGCACTAAAATAGTGTCAGTGTCGTTACTGCTCATAAGCACTTTTAATGTATCAGCGTAGCGTTGACTGTCGGCATCACCAATCATGTCAATAGGATTTTGTTTCGACCAGGTACTGGGTAAAATAGCGTTAAGTTGTGTGACTGTTTTTTCGGATAATTGAGCTAGTTTACCGCCTTTGATAATTAACTCATCCGCAGCCAGTACCGCAGGACCGCCGCCATTGCTCATTATCACTAAACGTTCTCCCTTAAGCGGGGTAGAATGCGCCAGACTTTCAACTGCAGCAAATAATTCAATGAGATCATTTACCCTAAGCATACCTGCACGTCTAAAAGCGGCTTCATAAACGGCATCATTGCCACCAATTCCGCCAGTATGCAGCATTGCCGCTTCAATGCCTTCTCGGCTGCGGCCTGATTTGATCACAAAGATAGGTTTGTTTCTTGAGGCTGCGCGGGCGGCAGACAAAAAATGGCGCTTTTCATTAATGGAATCAATGTACAACATAATAGCGCTGGTTTTACTGTCACGGCCTAAGTAATCGAGTAATTCATCAAAATCGATATCGGTGGCATCGCCTAGTGAAATAAACGATGAAAAGCCAATTCCCTTGTTGTTCGCCCAATCAAGAACCGTGGTACAAATTGCAGCAGATTGCGATACAAAAGCAATTTTACCTATGTTAGCTCCTGCATGCGCTAAGCTGGCATTCAATCCCATTGGCGGTAATATCATCCCCAGGCTGTTAGGGCCTAACAAACGCATGCCGTAGCGTTTAGCATATTGCTTGGTAATTTCGAGTAAATTGTTACCTTGCTCGTCGGTTTGCGATGCCATCCCAGAGGCCATAATAATCGCCACTTTGCAGCCAAATTGAGCTAAGCGTTCGACAATACTGGGAACCTTTAGCGCATTGGTGCATATAATGGCTAAATCAGGTTTGATGGGTAAGGCTTCAATGTTCGGGTAAGCTAAGACTCCCATGACTGCGGTATATTTAGGTGTTACCGGCATAATTGGACCCGAAAAACCACCCGAAAGTAGGTTCTTCATCACCGCTTTTCCTGCACGTTTATTGCCGTTAGATGCGCCGATAACCGCCACTGACGTTGGCTTAAATAGCGCATTAATGCTGCGTTGACTCATAGAATTTGACCTTAGCTGGCTGGCAATAAACACTGTGATTATGCTTAGATTAGCATAAACTTTTATCAAATAACGATAAACAATCTATTTTACTTGATGAGATATTTTATGAATAAAACCAATTACTCAGAAAGTTTTTACAATTAATTGTCACATCTTAAAATTGTATACTGGCTTACACTTTAGATTAAAAATCAATGTTGAATGAATAATAGATAAGGCTCAGTAATGCAACAAAGTAAAAGGGCCATTAAGGCCCTTTTTTATGGTTGATACTCATTATTGCAAGTCGAAGTTGCCCGTGACTAGTGTTGCTCGGTGACTGTTGTTGCAGACGAGGATTTAGGGGCATAAATATTGATAAGCTTGCGCATCATGTCTTTACCGTCTTCAATTGCAATGTATAAGCAAGGGATGAGACACAAGGTCACCACAGTTGCAAACAGTACCCCAAAGGCCAATGATACCGCCATTGGGATCACCATTTGAGCTTGCATACTGGTCTCGGCCATAATCGGTACTAAACCAATGAATGTAGTCAATGAGGTTAGCATGATGGCTCTAAAGCGGCGGCAACCTGCATTTAAGACAGCTTCTTTTATTGGTACCCCTGATTTTCGCGAAGTATTGACATAATCGACCATCACTAACGAATCATTCACAACCACACCCGCAGCAGCGATAATACCAAACATAGATAGCACACTTAAATCGATACCCAGGATAATGTGTCCCATTACCGATCCAATGACACCAAACGGGATCACAGACATGATCATAATCGGTTGAATGTATGAGCGTAGTGGAATTGCCAATAAGCTATAAATCAGCAATAACGATAAAATAAAGTCACGCATTTGGGTATCTGCGCTGTCTAATTGCTCTTGAATACTACCTGATACTTCACTGTGTACCCGCGGATACTTAATTAGCAACTCTGGCATAAAGTTATCACGGATATCTTTAGCCAATTTAAAGGGTTCAGTTTGATCGGCATCCACACTGGCCCATACGTTAATCGTACGGTTTCCATTTTCACGGCGGATGCTGTTAACCCCTTGAACCACTTTAATGTCTGCCACTTCGGATAAAGGTAACTCTGTCCCTTGTGGAGTGTTAATCATCACATCTTGTACCAGTGCGATAGAATTGCGCTGTTCTTCTGGATAGCGAAGCATTACTTTAATTTCTTCACCATTTCGAATAATTCGCTGTGCTTCTAAACCGTAAAAACTGTTACCCACTTGCGAGGCAATATTGGCCAGTGTTAGGCCTAATGCATTGGCTAACGGTTTTAATTGGAATTGCACTTCTTTAACACTTGATTGGCGACTGTCATTAACGTCACTGACACCCTTAAGTGAATTAAGCTTTTGTTTAAGCTCTAGTGATGCAGCAACTAATTGGCTCTCATCTTTTCCCTCAAGTCTGAAGCTAATGTCGCCGTCTTCACGACCGCCACCCATTAAACTGTCCTGAATGCTAAATGATTTTACCCCAGGAATTTGCGGCATCGCCTTACGCCATAAATCAGCTAAAGCAAATGTATCCATTGGTCTGAGTGACGGATCGACTAGTTTAGTCATTACTTCTGCAGTCGTTTGATCTTTGAGATCAACCTGCATATCAGAAATCATTTTTTGGCCGTATTGTCGCTCTATTTTTTTATCGACATCGTATAAGGTTTGCTCAATCGCCAATGCCGCCGCAAGTGTCGACTTCTCTGAGGCATCTACGTTCATTTCAACTGTGACTCTAGGGAAGTCATGAGGAATTTTTGGTTGACCAATAAAGCGCACCAAACCACCCATATACAGACCAACACAGATCAGGATCAAGCTGATGAACAACATGATCACGGCATAGCGATACTGAACCGCTAATTCAAGCGAAGGGCGATACATAGAAGTAATGAATATATTCAAGCCACGATCAATTTTGCCTTGAATAAAATTGACCCCGTTACGCAACCAATCTAATGGATTTTTTGAACCGGGTTTAACGATTTTAGGTTTTTTCATGTGCGCCAAATGCGCGGGTAAAATCAGCTTTGATTCTATTAATGAAAACAACAAACATAAAATAACGATATAACCAATAGCCTGACCAAATGCTGATGACGGGCCATCGTCCATAGTGATGGGGAGGAAAGCAGCAATAGTCGTCAGTACCCCAAAGGTTGCTGGCATGGCGACTTTTTTGACCCCACGGATAACACTGTCGATGCTTTGGCCGTGCTCTTCAGATTCGCTGTGGGCACTTTCGCCCATCACAATCGCATCGTCGACCACGATCCCCAGCACCAAGATAAAGGCAAACAAGCTAATAACGTTGATGGTGACATCGATAAATGCCATTGGCATAAACAGTAAGGTACCTAAGAAACATACTGGTAGTCCCATCATTACCCAAAATGCTAATCGAACCCTTAAGAATAGCGCTAGCATAATAAATACCAGTACGGCACCACTTTTCATACTGTCGAGCATCAGCTGTAAACGCCCATCTAAGTAGTAAGTCATGTCAACCCAAGGTTCAAGCTTAACTCCTTGGGGTAATATTTTTTGCTGTTTTTCGACAAAATTATTAATTGTTTTCGCTACATCGGTAATGCTCTGATTTTTAGCCGCACCAATAAAGAAGGTAACCGAATTCTTGCCATTAAATTTTGAGTATTGAATACCTTCTTGAAAGCCATCATTGACGGTGGCGATATCACCCAATAAGATCTTAGTGCCATCATCTAATGTTAATAATGGTAGCTGTTCAAACTCATAACCTACATAGGCTTGGTTCTGGACTCGTAAATTAATGTAACCATTTTCTGCTTTAATTTGTCCTGCAGACATATTTCGTGAATAACCACGCACCGCACTAGCAACATCGTCAAAGGTTAAACCATATTCACGTAAGCGATCTTTGCTGACTTCAATACCGATTTCATATCCAAGACCGCTATAGTATTCGCTAATATTGACACCAGGCAGTTGCATTATCTCATCGTTAATTCGCTCGCCTAAATCTTTGAGCTGTATTTGGTCTAAATCGCCATACAGACTTAAATACATCACCTCTTGTCTGAATTTAATCCGTTCAACTTTAGGTGGTTCCATACCACCTGGAAAGGTTGAAATAGAGCCAATTTCGGCTTTAACTTCTTCAAGTACTACTTGAGGATCATATGATTCCTCAACTTGAAAATACCCTTGAGCCATATTACGGTTTGAATAGGTAATGACCCGTTTTAATCCTTGAACACTCTCTAAAGCTTGTTCAATTTTAATGGTAATGCCTTCTTCCACTTCTTGTGGTGCAGTGCCTGGGTAGACTGCGCTGAATTGGATCCAGTTAATTTCAACCGCTGGGAAGAATTGCTTGCGGATAGTATTAGCAGTCAACAGACCGCCGAGTAAAATAATGATCATCAGCAAGTTTGCCGCGACACTATTACGGGCAAACCAAGCGATGATTCCTTTATTCGTATCGTCCATGATGTTTATTTACCTTCCATAGCGATTTCAGTTTTATCGGTTTCTATCGGCTCGTCCTGAAGGATTTTATCTACCGGCAACGCCAGCTTCATACCTTCTAATGGGTAATCAAGCGCTGATGTGATGACTTCCATTCCAGGATCCAGACCTTCAGAAATAACCACATTGGCGCCTTCTTGGCGAATAATCTTTACGGGTTTATAGCGTAAGGTGTTGTCGCTATCCATTATTGCGACTAAGCCATTTACAATTAAATGACGTGGAATAACGGCGACATTGCCAGCATTACTACCTTGTATGTTTGCAGTAACATAGGTGCCGAAACGTAATTCATTTTTATCGGTTTTCAGTCCATATGGGTCTTCAATTTCAGCAACCAGATAGGTCATGCGACTTTTACTGTCAACAACTCCTTCACTGCGAACTATTTTCCCTTGCCACTGTTGTTTACTACCGGCGAAGTTACCCATTAATGTCACTTCAGAATGAGTGCCTTTTTGATCCAAATATTGCATTTCTTTATCGGCGAGAGGTAAGCGAATTTCAGCCGTATCGGTATTATAAATGTGTCCGATTTTACTTCCTGTGGTGACATAAGCACCTAAACCAATTTCACGGCTAGAAATAAGTGCATCATAAGGGGCGCGGATCACAGTCCGTTCTAGATCTCGATGTGATCGGAGTAAATCGGCTTCTGCACTTTTTAGCTTAGCTAATTCTTGAGCGAGTTGTGGTTTACGCAAACTGAGAGCGGTAGGCTTACTATTGGTAATTTCTGCCCATTCACGTAAGGCAACTTCACCATTAGCGCGTTCTTGAACCATGTTAGCTTTTGCTGATGCCACATTAGCCTGAGAATCTAATAAGCCAGCTTCGTAATCACTAGGATCAATCTTAGCTAAAATATCGCCTTTTTTAACAAAGCCACCTTTGACGAATTTATCCGCTAGATAAATGATTTCACCACTGACTTGTGCAACCAATTCGGTATCGTACTTGGCTGCGACGACACCGTATGAACTGACCGAAAAGGTCATGGGTTTGTACTCGATGGCTTCCACTGACACCAGAGGAGTAGTATCAACGACAGGCTTTTCCTCTGGGGGCTTTTTTAACGCAGAAATCCCAACTAAACCAGCTATTCCAATTGCTAATACTATTATCGGTAGTATGATTTGTTTTTTAGTTGCCACGATCTTTCCTTATAAAATAATGCGTTATTTTTGCAGTAAGCCAAGTCAATACTGCCAATAGTCTTTTTTGTCATTTATATGTTAATCGAAATGTTTAATCTTTGGTGTTTCATTGTGTAAACTTGTGTGTCAACCCAAGGAGAAAACAATGCAAGTCGCCAATACATCTAGATTACAATTATCATTAATAACCCTTGATGACAGTGCATTATTATTTGAACTCGACCAGGACGAGCGAGTCATGCATTTTCTCAATGGTGGAATTAAAACCACACAGCAGCAGATTGATACGGTGATGATGCCAAGATTAGCTCAATATTTACATCCTGCTAAAGGTTGGGGGTTATGGAAAGTCCAAGCGCTTGATTGTGCTGAAAATGAGCAACACGGCTTAAGCGGCGAGTATTTAGGCTGGGTATTAGTCAGACCGATGCACTTTTTTACCCAAGCACAGCCACATAACTTGGAATTAGGTTGGCGGTTTAAACATATCAGTTGGGGTAAAGGCTATGCTACCGAAGCAGCGAAAGCGGTAATAGAGGCTGTGAGTGCCTCAGCTGAAGTAACCCATGTCAGTGCTATTGCAGTAGAAGACAATCTAGCTTCAATTGCAATAATGAAAAAACTCGGTATGACTTTTCAGCATAAGAGTATTCACCGCGATCCTTTAGGTGATACCGAAGCGGTGTTCTACCAAAAAATGGTGTAATACTCATTCGATTCATTTTGATAACAGCTATAAAAAAGAGCAGCCTGAGCTGCTCTTTTTGATTAAATGTAATCAATTACTTTTTTGCGTCTAGGTAACGTTCAGCATCAAGTGCAGCCATACAACCCGTTCCGGCAGAAGTGATGGCTTGACGATAATGTTGATCCATTACGTCACCACATGCATAAACACCTTCGATGCTAGTTTGTGTTGCATTGCCTTGTAAGCCACTGTTAACTTTTAAGTAACCGTGATTCATTTCTAGCTGATCAGCAAAAATGCCAGTATTTGGGCTGTGGCCGATCGCAACAAACACACCAGCGACTTCTAAGTCGGTAACTGAACCATCTTTAGTGCTCTTTTTCTTAAGACCTGTCACACCCATGTCATTACCCGTCACTTCTTCCAGTGTTTGGTCTAGGTGTAAAATGATATTACCGTTAGCGACTTTATCCATTAAGCGGTTAATCAAAATCTTTTCTGAACGGAAACTATCACGACGGTGAATTAAGTGAACTTCAGACGCGATGTTGCTTAAATAAAGTGCTTCTTCAACAGCAGTGTTACCGCCACCGATAACCGCAACTTTTTGGTTACGGTAGAAGAAACCATCACATGTTGCGCAGGCAGAAACACCACGGCCCATGAACGCTTCTTCAGACGGAAGGCCTAAATATTTAGCCGATGCACCGGTCGCAATAATTAATGCATCACAAGTAAACTCGCCGTTGTCACCTTTTAAGCGGAAAGGGCGCTCAGTTAGGGTCACTTCATTGATATGATCGAAAATAATTTCAGTATCAAACTTTTCAGCGTGCTTTTGCATGCGTTCCATTAATGCTGGACCAGTTAAGTCTTCCGCATCGCCTGGCCAGTTTTCTACTTCCGTAGTGGTCGTTAATTGGCCACCTTGTTGCATACCTGTGATCATCACAGGATTTAAATTTGCACGCGCAGCATAAACAGCAGCGGTATAGCCGGCAGGGCCAGAACCTAAAATTAGTAGGTTAACGTGACGAGCTTCACTCATGATTTTGATCTCCGATAACATGCCTTAAGCAATTTGCATGGGATTGTATGGAATTTACTGCGGCGGGTAAAGTGAAGTTGAGTGTAGGAAATCGATTGGGGTTATCTATTATGTAAATATTCCGTTTCAAGTGAACGAACTGACCTGACATAAATCAAAACTACCCAGCACCTGTTGAACTTCATTCGATATAATAATCAATCGTTATAATTTGCTTAGGTAGAAGCAACCACAACGAGAAAATACACCAAATGAGTACTGACGAACAATATAAGTGATATGAAAAATTTTTATTATGAACAAATTATAACTGGTGTTCAAAAAATCGTTTTTAAAATAGCGCCTGAATAATTGCTGTGTTTAAAGCATACCTTGGATCAGAAAAATAACATTTATTCCAATGAAACGACATTGCTAATAGCTAAGGCCTTATATTACTTTAAGAATTATACATCGTTTTTTTTTAATGATAATATAAGCATTACTCACGGAATGAAGTTCAAACGATTCATCGTAGCTTCAATAGGATTGATTTTTTAAAGGACTAAACTATGTCAAATGATATAGAGCTATGCTACAGCAAAAGTAATACCTATCCAGTAAACCCAAATAACGAGCCAGCTTTTGCTACGTTTCAACAAGACAACCCACATATTAATAGTGCCTTTGTCTCTGCGGGCACTCCATTTATTATGCGTAATGGAGCTAGCAATGGTTCTAATTGGCGAAAAGAACGCCCTGAATTAGTTTGCACACTTAGTCAAATACAATCTTTACCGCAACAAGCAAAACGAAATATTGCTTTGATGGATGATATGTTTGGAGGCGAAAACCTACAAGCCCTCGCTGATTTTTATCAAGCTGAATTAGCACCCATGGTGCGCAATGAAAGCATCGGAGCCATAGGTGCAGCATCTACAGCTTTAGATACAAGATTAAGTAACTTTGCTAAAGCCGCTCATAAACTTCAAGATGCATTAGAGAAAGTTAGAATAGGCGCACAAGCAAAATATCCTAAAGCCAAAATGATGATGTTAGAACAAAACGCAAGGGAACTTGGGAAAGACTTCAATCAAAAATTCCAGACAGAAATCAATAAATACATTGGTCGGGTCAAAAGCAAAAGAGGTACTGTTTACAGTAATGCTGATCGTGGTATCAATAAAGCAAAAAGCGGTAGGTCCATAAAACCGATTCAATTTACCTCTACAGTTGATTTTCAAAATTTACGCGCTTTTGAAATGGGAGCAAATCTTCTCGGTAAAGGATTAATTGTGCTTGATGCTGGGATCCGTGCGGGCAATGTACATGTTGATTATTTAGCTGGAGCTAATTGGCAAAAACGTGCCGCGGTTGAAACAGCCGGCTTTGGTTTGAGTACTGCGGCAGGCTTAGCTACAGGTGCTGCAATAGTTGAAGCAGGATTAGGTATTGCTCTATTAGCAACCCCTGTTGGCTGGGTAATTATTATTGGTACAGCTGTAACTGTTGGGTATGTTGCAGCTAAAGGTGGTGATTCTATCGGGCAATGGGTTGCCAATGAAGCCTATAATATTGGTGACTGGTTAAATAGCCTATAGCGAGGGATTTATGGAAGAGTTATCCACTGAAAGCTTGATGGCTGTAGTGTTTTTTATTGTATTGCTTATATGGGGTACTGCCATATTTTTATTTGGCCGCATTACTATTAAACATCTTGAGCAAGAAATGTTGAAAGAAGGGATAGAGCCCCCTGCTTGGGATAAAGGTATTGGTGCACGAATGGTTGCTTACGCTGGGGTTATTGCTTGGCCCAACCTCAAACGTCATGCTTCTCTTGTTAATATTGAAGCGACAAAGCGCTTTAGTCGAAGCAAAGACAAAAAACTTGCGTGGTTCTACATTATTTCTTCGGTAAGTATTTTTACTCTTGGATTATTTATTTACTATTTATATATCCATAAGAGTTACTAGTGTGAATGGATGATTGATTTAACATCGATGAGTAATATTAAGTAAAAGCTAACAAAAAAATCTATCCTCTGCCGTTGCTTAAATAGGGTGTGTTTGTTTCATTGTTGAAATAAGGACATCCCTCTTATTTCAACAATGTGTCGTAAACTCAAAAATATCAGTGATTTTGGTTGATCACGTAATAAGAAAAGTATTATTTATCTCAATCCAATTAGTAAACCAAGTGACAAGTTGGTAGGTTATTTTTTTCTAAATAATTCTGGTGATATTCCTCGGCTATGTGGAATGTTTGTATCGGTACAATTTCAGTCACAATATGACGCTGTCCCCATTTACCGCAGCGTGCTAATGCCAGCTTTGAGGTTTCAGCTTGGGCTTTTTGTTCTTTATCGTGAAAAAATATCGTACTGCGATATTGAGTGCCAATGTCGCCACCCTGCATGTTTAACATGGTCGGGTTATGGTTTTTCCAAAACACATCCAGTAGGTCGTTAAAACTGACCACTTCAGGATCAAATTCAACTTGGACAACTTCAGCATGGCCAGTGGAACCCGTCTTCACTTCTTTATAAGTTGTTGCAGTGTCTTTGCCACCCATGTAGCCACACGTTGCGTTACTGACGCCGTTAATTTCACGGAAAAAATATTCAACACCCCAAAAACAGCCTGCACCAAATGTTGCTAACGCCATGACATACCCTTAAAACATATTATAGAAGTCTAGATGGCTGTAATTGTGTTGAATATTGTGATGTTTTGCAAGCAAACTTTTATTAATAAATAAAACTAACATATGCCTGCAATAAAATAGTCTTTGGCTATGATAGAATCTGTGGCAATAAGCATCTTAGTTAACAGCCGTTTACGTCAAGTTTAACTACGCCATATAATAATGAGACAAGGAGTTGATAGTGTTATCTGACCTGATGATAAACCACGATTTTTTAGCCTATACCTTAGCAAATCCGACTCGACTACCAGCAGCGTATGACTTTATGTTAGCCCAACATACTCGGGTTGATGTATTAGATACTGGGGTGATTGTATTTACGCCAACAACTGCCACTAAAGACATTGTGTTGTCATGTGCCGTGCACGGTAATGAAACTGCGCCAATTGAAATATGCAATCAACTGATTAAAGATTTGCTGACTCAACGTATAGTGGCCAAGCAGCGTGTAATGTTTTTAATCGGTAATCCCGCTGCGATCATTAATAAAACCCGTTTTATTGATGAAAACATGAATCGCCTATTTAGCGGTGCGCATTCAAAGGGCGAGGGTTTAACTCACCCTGAGCGCCATCGAGCTAAAGCGTTAGAGCAATACGTGGCTGACTTTTTCAATGCCAATAGCGACAATCAACGCATTCATTACGACTTACATACTGCAATCCGTGCTTCAAAGCATGAAAAGTTTGCCATTTACCCATACCGTCCAGGTCGTGCTTTTAGCGGCGAGCAAATTATGTTTTTGGAGGCATGTGGTGTTGATACCATATTATTCCACCATGAACCGACAACTACGTTTAGCTACTACTCCTCAGAGCAATTTCAAGCAGATGCATTTACAGTTGAATTAGGAAAAGTGATGCCATTTGGTCAAAACGACATGAGTCGTTTTGCGCAAACTCATACTATGCTTGAAAAACTGGTTACTGAGCCTCAGTTAGCGCCTGTTGAGTTTGACGCAAGTAAGGTCAACTTGTATAAGGTGTCTAGGTCGATTAATAAACATTTCGATGACTTTGAATTTAGCTTTGCTGGTGATGCAGAAAACTTCAGTGCTTTTAGTCAGGGGGCTGCGTTAGCGACAGAAGGTGGTAAAGCGATCACCGTCGAACAGCCACAAGAGGCCATTGTATTTCCGAATGCAAATGTACCCATTGGGCAGCGTACAGTGCTATGTTTAGTACCTGCACCGAACGAGTCAATCTTATAGTCGTAAAGCAATATATACATGTCAATCGTGAGTAAAATACGTTTACAGTGAGAGTAAGTATTGATAGGTAGTTTACGTTAACGTAATGTCTACTCGCATAGTATAAATAGAGCCATGTTTATGTTGAACATGGCTTAACAATAACAAGAGCATAATATGAGCAACGCACCACTGACCAATGAAACAGTGCACCGTGTCAGCTTCCTAGACAAAGCGTCATTGCACATCCCCATTTTGCGTATTTTGCAAGCTGATGGCACCACATATGAAAATGCGGTTTTACCAGTAATCGACAAGGCTCTGGCCGAAAAAATATTTGATACCTGTGTTTTTACACGAGTATTAGACGAGCGTATGTTGGGTGCGCAACGTCAAGGACGAATTAGTTTTTACATGACCTGTACCGGTGAAGAAGCCTCAATTATCGGCAGCACAGCTGCGCTTGATAAAGACGATGTCATTTTGGCTCAATATCGCGAACACGCCTCATTGCGTTATCGTGGATTTAGTACTGAACAATTTATGAATCAAATGTTCAGTAACGAGAAAGACTTAGGTAAAGGTCGCCAAATGCCGATCCATTACGGCAGCCGTGAACTCAATTACCAAACCATTTCGTCACCACTGGCAACGCAAATTCCGCAGGCGACTGGTGTTGCTTACGGTATGAAGTTACAAGGCAAGCGTAATGTGGCCATTTGTTATTTTGGTGAAGGCGCTGCATCAGAAGGTGACTTCCATGCTGGTTTGAATATGGCCGCAGTACTCAAGTCTCCTACCATCTTTTTCTGTCGCAACAATGGTTATGCTATTTCTACCCCAACCGAAGAGCAATTTGCCGGTAACGGTATTGCCAGTCGCGGCGTAGGTTACGGTATGCATACCATACGTGTAGACGGTAACGACATGCTCGCAGTGCTAGCCGCTACGCAACAAGCTCGAGCTCACGCATTAGAGCACAATGCTCCGGTATTGATTGAAGCGATGACATATCGTTTGGGTGCGCATTCTTCATCAGACGATCCATCTGGTTATCGTTCAAAAGAAGAAGAAGCAAAATGGCAACAGCACGACCCAGTAAAACGTTTTAAATTGTGGATGATCAACAAAGATTGGCTTACTGAAGCCGATGAAGCCAAGTTATTTGAACGTTATCGCGAAGAAGTGTTAGCGGCAGTTAAAGTGGCTGAAAAGTTGCCGGTGCCGAAACTCGACGAAATTATCGAAGATGTGCTTGATAAACCAACTCCAGCGCTTAGAAAACAGCTTAAAGAGTTGAAAGAGCATATCGCTAAGTATCCAAAAGCCTATCCAAAAAGCGCAGGGAGACTCTAAATCGTGGCTCAAATGAATATGTTACACGCCATCAATGAGGCGTTATCAATAGCCATGACTGCCGATGAGCGCATGGTGATTTTTGGTGAAGATGTGGGTCACTTCGGTGGCGTTTTTCGTGCGACTTCTGGTCTGCAAGAACAGTTTGGTCGTGATCGTTGTTTCAACACACCACTAACAGAGCAAGGCATTGCAGGTTTTGCTAATGGCTTAGCATCTTATGGTATGACTGCGGTTGCTGAAATTCAGTTCGCTGATTATATTTTTCCAGCATTCGATCAAATTGTTAATGAATCAGCAAAATTTAGATACCGTAGTGGTAATCAATTTGATGTGGGTGGATTAACCTTCCGAACCCCTTATGGCGGTGGGATAGCAGGTGGTCATTATCACTCACAATCTCCTGAAGCCTATTTTACCCAAACACCAGGCCTAAAAGTGGTGATTCCACGCAATCCAGAACAAGCAAAAGGATTGTTGTTGGCATCTATTCGCGATCCAAACCCGGTTATTTTCTTTGAACCTAAGCGTTTATACCGCGCATCTGTTGGCGAAGTGCCAGCCGGTGACTACGTTATCGAATTAGGTAAAGCACAAGTGGTTAAGCAGGGCAGTGATATTACAGTCCTGGCTTGGGGCGCACAGATGGAAATCGTTGAAAAAGCCTGTGAGCGAGCGGAAAAAGAAGGTATTTCATGTGAAATTATCGACTTACGTACTATCGCACCATGGGATGTTGAAACCATCGCTAAATCAGTCACCAAAACCGGTCGTTTACTGATTAACCATGAAGCCCCTTTAACCGGTGGTTTTGCTGGCGAGATTGCCGCAACGATCCAACAAGAATGTTTCTTATCGCTTGAGTCACCAATTTGTCGAGTGTGCGGCTTAGATACGCCTTATCCATTAGTGCATGAAAAAGAATACATGCCAGATGAGTTAAAGACCTTCGAAGCTATCAAGGCCACAGTTGCTTATTAGGAGTAAGATATGATTAAAGATTTTATTTTACCTGACATCGGCGAAGGTGTAGTGGAATGTGAATTAGTCGATTGGTTAGTCAGTGAAGGTGACATGGTTACCGAAGACCAACCGATTGCTGATGTAATGACTGACAAAGCCTTAGTACAAATTCCTGCGCCACATGCCGGAAAAATCACTAAGCTTTATTATGCTAAAGGCGAAATAGCCATAGTGCATCAGCCATTATATGCGGTTGAGATGGACGGTGATGACAGCTCTAGTGTTTCTGAGACTCCTGTAGCTGCTGTCACTCCGGTTAAAGAAGCTGTTAACGATACATCGGCTAATCACGATCCTGTTGATCGGGATAACTCTGTCGCTGCGACAACAAAAAGTTCATCAAATATTGAAGAATTCTTACTACCCGATATTGGTGAAGGAATTGTTGAATGTGAGCTAGTTGACTGGTTGGTAGAAGAAGGCGATATGGTGGTCGAAGACCAACCAATTGCTGATGTGATGACCGATAAAGCGTTAGTGCAAATTCCGGCGATGAAAGCCGGTAAAATAGTTAAACTGCATTACCGTAAGGGTCAGCTTGCTAAAGTGCATTCGCCTCTATTTTCCATCGAAGTCGAAGCTGATGCTGATAGTGCATCTGCTAGCGTTGACGTGGTTCAACAGGCTCAAGCCGCTGCACCACATGTTAATCTAGAGCCCGTTGCCCAAGGTAAAGCGTTAGCCAGCCCAGCTGTTCGCCGTATGGCGCGGACACTCGATATAAATATCGCAACTGTAGTGGGTACGGGCAAAAATGGCCGTGTTTATAAAGAAGATATTGAACGTCATCAGCAAGGTGCAAGTGCCTCTCAACCCGCTGCAAATACAAATGCTGCTTCATCGTCTGCTGATCAAGTGACAAGTCCTGTCAGTGGTCAATTAGTTAGCCCTGCTTCAGCAAGTGATCGTGTTGAACCTATCAAAGGCGTCAAAGCTATTATGGCTAAAATGATGGTTGAGTCAGTATCGACAATTCCACATTTTACCTATTGCGAAGAATTTGATTTAACTGAATTGGTTGCTTTGCGTGAAAGTATGAAGCAGCGCTACTCAACCGACGAAGTGAAGCTCACTATGATGCCATTCTTTATGAAGGCCATGTCATTAGCTATCAATGAATTTCCGATCTTGAACAGTCAAGTAAACGCTGATTGCACTGAACTCACATATAAGTCGCGCCATAATATTGGTATGGCAGTTGATTCAAAAGTGGGTTTATTGGTTCCGAATGTTAAAGATGTACAAAATAAGTCTATTTTAGATATTGCCGCTGACATTTCACGCTTAACCACAGCTGCACGCAGCGGCCGTGTGTCACCAGCCGATTTAAAAGATGGGACTATTTCAATTTCTAATATCGGTGCATTAGGCGGCACGATAGCAACACCTATCATTAATAAACCTGAAGTGGCGATTGTGGCATTAGGTAAGTTACAGATACTGCCTCGATTTAACGCCAAAGGTGAAGTTGAAGCACGTAAGATTATGCAAGTTAGCTGGTCTGGCGATCACCGCGTTATTGACGGTGGCACCATAGCTCGCTTCTGTAATTTATGGAAACACTACCTAGAGCAACCACAAGAAATGCTCTTAGCCATGCGTTAATAATGATTAAGCTATCTTATGCAAAAGGACGCTAACGCGTCCTTTTGTTTTAAGTGGCTTTTTCGTATAATACACAAACAATGTAAATCGATTGGAACTTTGTATGAGTCTGTCGGCACCTAAAATTGAAACTATTGAATATCCGTTTCCGCCAAAACCTGCCGTGTTGTCTGACGCTGAAAAAGCACAATATAAAGCACGTATCAAACAGTTATTGATTGATCAAAATGCAGTCCTTGTTGCCCATTATTATACCGATCCTGAAATTCAAGCATTAGCTGAAGAAACTGGTGGTTGTGTGTCAGATTCTTTAGAAATGGCTCGCTTTGGTCGCGATCACCCAGCAAAGACATTAATTGTTGCTGGGGTTAAGTTTATGGGCGAAACCGCTAAAATCTTAAGCCCTGAAAAAACCATTTTAATGCCCACTCTGGAAGCAACCTGTTCGTTAGATCTAGGTTGTCCGATTGAGCAATTTAATGAGTTTTGCGATGCCCATCCAGATCATACTGTTGTGGTGTATGCCAACACCTCTGCAGCAGTAAAAGCTCGTGCAGATTGGGTGGTCACCTCAAGCATTGCTTTAGAAATTGTTGAGCATCTCGATAGCCAAGATAAAAAAATTATCTGGGCACCCGATCGCCACTTAGGCTCCTACATCAATACACAAACTGGCGCCGACATGTTGTTATGGCAAGGCGAGTGTATTGTGCATGATGAGTTTCAAGCTAAAGCATTGCGCGAGCTTAAAAAGCAGCATCCTGGCGCAGCCATTTTGGTTCACCCAGAGTCACCAGCTAGTGTGGTTGAGCTTGCTGATGCTGTAGGTTCTACCAGTCAGTTGATTAAAGCGGCGCAAACCATGGCCAACGACACCTTTATTGTTGCCACGGATCGCGGTATTTTTTATAAAATGCAGCAAGCTGCTCCAGGTAAAACCTTGCTCGAAGCCCCAACCGGCGGCAACGGTGCCACCTGTAAGAGTTGTGCCCATTGCCCGTGGATGGCCATGAACGGCTTGCAAGCTATCGAAGCTTCACTAGTTGATAGTGATAAAACTAATCATGAAATATTTGTTGATGATGAACTGCGCATCAAAGCACTCATCCCACTAACTCGCATGCTCGATTTTGCCAAAGAATTGAATATGAAAGTGAAGGGCAACGCATAAGTAAATAGCTAAGTTTGCGAATCAATTACTAGCCTTATAAAAAACCGACTCCATGTCGGTTTTTTATTCTCAATTGTTATTGTTGTGGTGCAGTATTCTGTTAAATTTTAAATTGCCCAACTAAGGTATTAAGTTGCTTAGACAAATCAGCAAGGTCCTCGCTTGCCTTGGCTGTTTGCATTGCACCATCCGTAGTCTTAGTAACGATATAGTTGATGTTATTGATGTTTTTATTAATCTCATTTGATACCGCACATTGTTCATTTGCTGCACTGGCGATTTGAATATTCATCTCAGTGATAGTATTGACCGCTGCAAAAATGTCATCGAGCGCTCGGTCGGCATTATTTGCCTGTGCTACACAAGAATCTGTGACCTTACTACTTTCTTTCATGACTTGAACTGCTTTCGCTGCACCACTTTGTAATTGTTCTATCATGGCTTGAATGTCTTGGGTTGAGGCCTGTGTTCGGCTTGCTAAGGTTCGAACTTCATCAGCAACAACAGCAAAGCCTCTGCCTTGTTCGCCAGCGCGAGCAGCTTCGATTGCGGCATTCAGAGCTAACAAATTAGTTTGATCAGAAATATTGCGGATTACTTCCAGTACACTATCAATGGCTGTTGTTTGGCTTTGTAAATGTGAAACAGTTTCTGTCGCAATGTTGATTTCTGATGCTAATTGATTAATTTCTGATGACACTGCGCTGACGACAAGTTTTCCCGTTTCTGTTGCTTCATTGGCTTTTTGGGCAGCATCAGCTGCTTGAGTAGCATTTTGTGCAACCTCTTGAACGGTTGCACTCATTTCATTCATCGCGGTCGCAACCTGCTCAGTTTCCTGTTGCTGTTGAACGGTATCAGCTCGTGTTTCAAGTGTAATATTAGATAAGCGTTCAGCAGAGTTATTAAGCAGCTGAGTAGCTGACATCACTTGGGTAATTGTGCTATGAACCTTGGTAGCAAATTGGTTGAATGCTTTGGATAGCTGAGTAATTTCATCGTTGCCGATAACGGTTAAACGCAGGGTTAAGTCGCCATCGCCATCTGCAATATTATTCATCGTGTTAGTGGTAGTATTAATTGGCTTTGTAATACTTCTGCTTACCACCCAAGCAATGGCTATCCCTAATAATAACGCAATAATACCTACAAAAATCATAGTTAAAGATACTGTCTTTAGTGCACTCGTATTATGAGTACGATCCATTGCGATTTCTAGGACGCCAATAGGTTGACCAGAAAAATCTTTTATTTGACGTAAGTAGATAGCATAGGGGGTGTCGTTTAATGTTGACTGGCTATTAAGCACTTCACCATTAAATGCTTGCGTTAAATCGGCATTATTTGAAAAACTATTAGGTTTTGTTGTGGTTCCAAAAGCTTCAAATCGTCCATTTTTCTCAGTGTAGAGAGCAATATCGACGTTATAATCTTTTTTAAATTCGTCAAAAAATGTTTGTCCAAAAGACATACCAAACTCAACAGAGCCAATATGTTTGTTTTGATAATTTATCGGCATAATTCCGCGAATGCCTATCCCAGCGACTCCTTTTTCTAGTCCTTTAACCGCTTTTTTGTCTCGATTTGCGACAACGATGGTTTGTCTAAAAGAGGATAAATCATCCCCAAACTCCTCTGGCTTGTGAACCCTTAAAAAGGACGTCGCAGGAGGTAAGTGGAACTGGAATTGACGAACGCCATAACTAGTTTTTAATGAGTCGAAAAGCGGAATAGTTCTAGCCGCTAATTCATTTCTATTGCCCTCACTGAATAGCTTTTGTAATTCTCTATCGCTAGCAATGACAGTTGCTAAAGCTTGAGCCAATTTCCCTGTTGATTCAATATCAGCTGTAGCCGTTTCATATAGCTTGTGTAGCTCGCGTTGCTCGGCGCTATCGATAGTGGCTGAGAATTCAGATAGTACGAAAGGAATAACGGTACCCATGACTAAAAACAATACAATGGCAATACCTAAGATAATACGGTTGCCGATAGTTAAATTAAATTTGCTCGCCATTTTTAATTCCTTTGACCTTTTGTAAATAAATAATATTTAATGATTTAAAATATCAGCTATAAACAGAAAATAAACAAGGCTCTATTGGTCGAATTTTGTGCTCTATGTTGTAATTACTTACCTTTACTCATAATTCATTTCATTACTTTCATTCCATTTTGTACGATTAATAGACTAGTGAACGAATTGAAATAGAAGGAGAGTCGAATCTGTCTTACTTTATTTAGTGTTATTCGACTTCGTCACTTATAAGCAATAGATATTGGGTAATAGGATATAACAGCTAACAGTGTATGTATGATTTTAGCGTGTTGATAAAATTGTAGGCGATGAATTTAATGATAATAGAAAATTGCAGTATTATTTGAATCCCAGAGCGATGAACTAACTTTTTAATAAATAAAAAAGCCCCGCAAATGCGAGGCTATTAAGTTTACTTTAAATTAGATAGCTAATTTATAGTTTAATTACTTAGCGTTCATTAACGCAACAGCGTTGTCTAACATGCGGTTACTGAAACCCCATTCGTTGTCATACCATGACATTACTTTCACTAATCGACCGTTAACACGAGTTTGTGTAGCGTCGAAATTAGAAGAGAAAGGATTATGGTTGAAGTCGATAGACACTAATGGCTCTTCATTAATCGCTAATACTTCAGACATTGGTGATGTTAGTGAAGCACGGGTAATGATGGCATTCACTTCTTCAACAGTGGTATCTCTAGAGGCTAAGAATGTTAAATCAACTAAAGACACGTTGATTGTTGGCACTCGTACCGCTAAACCGTCAAATTTACCCATAAGCTCAGGAACCACTAAACCTACTGCAGCAGCTGCACCGGTTTTAGTTGGGATCATCGACATTGCCGCAGCGCGAGCACGGCGTAAATCTGTATGGTAAACATCAGATAGACGTTGATCATTGGTGTAAGAGTGGATCGTGGTCATTAAACCAGATTCAATACCAATTTCATCATTTAACGGCTTAGCAATAGGTGCAAGGCAGTTAGTGGTACATGATGCACCAGAAATCACTGTCATGTCTGAAGTTAATATATCGTTATTTACACCATATACGATTGTGGCATCAACATTCTTACCAGGAGCTGAAATAATAACTTTCTTAGCACCAGCAGTAAGGTGTGGTTGCACAGATTCTTTAGATGTGAAAATACCCGTACATTCAAAGACAACATCAATTTTTAATTCTGCCCAAGGTAACTTTGATGGGTCACGTTCTTGGAAAGTTAAAATTTTGTCGCCATTAACATAGATAGCTTCATCGTCATGATCAACTTTCGCGTTGAAACGACCATGTACAGTATCGTACTTAGTTAAATGAGCATTAATAGAAGCATCACCTAAATCGTTTAACGCAACGATTTCGATTGGGTAATCTTTGTCGCTTTCGTACAGTGCACGTAGAACGTTTCTACCGATACGGCCATAGCCGTTAATTGCTACACGGATAGTCATCTCATATCCCTCAAGTTAAAATAATTTGGTGGCATATCATTCGCCTGGTTGTAAAATTACCAAATTGGCCGTAATAATCAAGTTAAATCACCCAAATATGCCGAATTAAGCCAATAATATTCGTATTTTTTTTACATTTAGCACATTTTGAAGATATTTTAAGCACAGTTTTGTAAGTAATAATAAATTTAATAAGCCAAAAAATGGATTCAAAGTTCACAATCCTAGCTTATTTTAATAATGCTTCACTGTGACTATTGGCAAATTGTTCGCTCATTACCACTGAAACGAGTTCAATGGCTTGACGGTCTAATGTCGATGCAAGCGCTTGATCCCCCTTAATGATAGCTAATAACTGTTGTTCATCTGCTTGGTTTTCACTGATCAATAAGTTGGCTCTGGTCAACAGGTATTCTTTTTCACTATCTTGTTGTTGGCGGTAAATAGAAGCGAGAGCTAAAAACCAGTCAGGATCAATATCTGCTGGCTTGGTGGTAGCAAGCAAATGCAAATAAAGCGTTTTGGCATCATTAGGCGAAACTCTCACATAATAGGCTGCTAGTTGAGTAATGATATCGTTATCGACAAGCAATCCTTGCTTATAACTGTTTTCTACAATCGCTAATCCTGCTTGATCGTTAAAACGCATCCAACGATAAAAAGCTAAATGCACTTCGTTATTTACACGGGTTGTTTCTTGAAGTTCGCTGAGTGTCTGAGTGCTTACCGCAAAAGCGCGTTCTCGATCACGGGTTCGGTCAGTATTGATTTTATGTTGTACACCAGCAGCCAATTCGATGCATTTACTGTATTTCTCTAAGTAAATAAGTTGCTGGTAAAGTTGTTTACCTGTAGGCGATGAGCTCTGTTTTAACGCATATCTGTGGCGGATCAGGTCACCTTTCTCAAATCGGCACCAACTATCTTTGTGTAAATCACTACAAAGTTCAGGATTATTTTTACAAATAAGGTCGCTGTTTCGGTCATTATCACAGCCAAAAAGGCCAAAACAGGCCCCGATAACTGTAAATGATGTAATTAATACAAAATTATGGCTCAAAAGCGTCTCCGAGCGGTAAATTGTCTAATAAAATTACACATTTACCGAAAATTTGTTACTAGCGAAATCGGCTGTATTTCTTTACAATGTCGGCGACCAACAGGGGGCCACCCCCATACAATATACTAAATTATTGGTCTTTTCTTTTTGTTACTCAAACCTTTCTGAAAAAACGAGAAAAGTGAGATAAAGGATCCCTACATGAGCGCAGATAAACATTTACAAAGCTGGCAAGAACGTTTCGAAATGGCAGAAGCAATGCAACCGTTGCTTGGCAAGTTGTATCGTAACCAAGGTATTGAGGTTATGGTATATGGTAAACCACTACTCAATGCATCAACCATCGAAATCATTAAGTCACACCGTTTAGTACGTCGTCATGTCGGTGAAAAATTACGTCTTCGTGAAAGTTTCCCATTTGTTGTAGCACTTAGCAAATTAGCCATCAAGCATTGCCGAGTCGATATTGGTAAATTAGCGATTAATTACTGGCGTGATAACAAGGATGCAAGTGGTATCGAAGTTTATATGGCACAGGAGTTGTCAGAAGCAGTTAATCATGGTGATGACACCCCAGCTCGTGATGTTGTACTTTATGGCTTCGGTCGAATAGGGCGTTTGTTAGCTCGTTTACTCATTGAGCGTACTGGTAAAAGTAATAAAATGCGCCTTCGTGCCATTGTATTGCGTGGTGGTAAAAAAGGTGATTTAGAAAAGCGTGCCAGTTTATTACGTCGTGACTCAGTACACGGACCATTTAATGGTTCGGTTGAAGTTGACGAAGAAAACAACGCAATTATTGCCAATGGAACTTACATTCAAGTCATTTACGCTAACTCACCAGATGAAGTTGATTACACTAAGTATGATATTAACAACGCGTTAATTGTTGATAACACAGGTATTTGGAAAGATGAAGCTGGTTTAGGTTTACACCTTAAGAGCCCTGGAGCAGCAAAAGTATTATTAACAGCTCCAGCCAAAGGTGCGATTAAAAATATCGTTTACGGCGTTAATGAAAACGATATCCTTGATTTAGACACCATAGTGTCAGCGGCAAGTTGTACAACTAATGCCATCACACCAGTGTTAAAAGCGGTTAATGACAAATATGTGATTGAAAATGGTCACGTAGAAACGATTCACTCATATACCAACGATCAAAATTTAATTGATAACTATCACAGTGCAGATCGCCGTGGACGTAGCGCTCCGCTTAACATGGTCATTACCGAAACAGGCGCGGCTAAAGCTGTTGCTAAAGCATTGCCTATATTAGCGGGTAAACTAACCGGTAACGCAATTCGCGTTCCAACGCCTAACGTCTCTATGGCTATCATCAGTGTTAATTTACAACACGAAACTAATCGTGATGAACTGAATGAATACTTAAAAGATGTCGCATTGCAATCTGGGTTACAAAATCAAATCGATTTTACTGAATCGACTGAAATTGTTTCAAGTGACTTAGTGGGTTCACGTTATGCAGGTGTTGTCGATTCACAAGCAACGATTGCAGAGGGTAAACGTGCCATTTTGTACGTATGGTATGACAACGAATTTGGTTATAGCTGCCAGGTTGTTGGCGTTATGCAAAAAATGCTTGGCTTAACCACATTATCACTACCTAAAAACTAATATTTAATTAGTACCAAGTTTGCTGACAGTGGATGTTTAACAAGGTTTGCAAAGTTAATATCGCTGTTTATTGAGTACTTACCCAGTATGTAGTCTTGAAAGCATCTCTTTGGAGATGCTTTTTTATCCGCCTTGTAATATATTTAATCAGAATGATGATTTATGCATCAAACAGTCATTTTGTTGCAATAAATCTGTTTTTATTGATTGACTATCAGAGCTAAAACGGTAGAATGCCATTCCGCAGTCAGGGGAAACATCCTCTTGTTGCAACGTCCTAGTTTTAAATAGAGCGTTAAAGAGATACAAATGCGACATTAGCTCAGTTGGTAGAGCGATACCTTGCCAAGGTATAGGTCATCGGTTCGAACCCGATATGTCGCTCCAATTTCTTATCTCCTCCGATGGATTTGATTTTGGTTAAAGCATGGCGCGATGGCAGAATGGCTATGCTACGGATTGCAAATCCGTCTATCTCGGTTCGACTCCGGGTCGCGCCTCCACAAAATTGCGTTTAATG